>NZ_JAWZSR010000010.1:0-147235 GCF_033949965.1 Gracilibacillus pellucidus
CTGGGTAGCTACGTGTGGAAGGGATAAGTGCTGAAAGCATCTAAGCATGAAGCCCCCCTCAAGATGAGACTTCCCATCTATTCGATAGAGTAAGATCCCTCAGAGACGATGAGGTAGATAGGTTCGAGGTGGAAGCATGGTGACATGTGTAGCTGACGAATACTAATCGATCGAGGACTTAACTATATCTATTAAATGTTTGACTTGTTATAAAAATTCTTATCTAGTTTTGAAAGTATATTAAAAAAATACTTGACAATATAGAATATACATAGTATAATATTCCTTGTCACTGAAACAGTACAAGTCTGGTGGCGATAGCGGAAAGGTCACACCTGTTCCCATGCCGAACACAGTAGTTAAGCTTTCCAGCGCCCATGGTAGTTGGGGCTTACGCCCCTGCGAGAGTAGGACGTTGCCAGGCAATTTTCTTCCATTCCACAGTAGCTCAGTGGTAGAGCAATCGGCTGTTAACCGATCGGTCGTAGGTTCGAGTCCTACCTGTGGAGCCAAATGGAGAGCTGTCCGAGTGGTCGAAGGAGCACGATTGGAAATCGTGTGTGCGGCCAACGCCGTACCGAGGGTTCGAATCCCTCGCTCTCCGCCACTTTTAACAATATAGATTGGCCCGTTGGTCAAGCGGTTAAGACACCGCCCTTTCACGGCGGTAACACGGGTTCGAATCCCGTACGGGTCACCAATTCTAATAGGAAGGCATGTTAAGAACGCAACGTCCTGTTGCAACACATGCACTAGAACATCCTATGCGTCGGAGGATTAGCTCAGCTGGGAGAGCACTTGCCTTACAAGCAAGGGGTCGCAGGTTCGAGCCCTGCATCCTCCACCATTAACAAAAAAAGAATACATTCCTTATTATTATCGCGGGGTGGAGCAGTCTGGTAGCTCGTCGGGCTCATAACCCGAAGGTCACAAGTTCAAATCTTGTCCCCGCAACCAAATTTTCTTACTATGTTGAATAAAATTCTACATTAGAAAATCATTGTAGTACCCAATGGGTACAACTAAAAGGTCCGGTAGTTCAGTTGGTTAGAATGCCTGCCTGTCACGCAGGAGGTCGCGGGTTCGAGTCCCGTCCGGACCGCCACTTTAAAACTTATCAAATCATGGCTCGGTAGCTCAGTCGGTAGAGCAACGGACTGAAAATCCGTGTGTCGGCGGTTCGATTCCGTCCCGAGCCACCATTCATTAATAAGAATTCTCTTTATTATTTAATAAGATAAATTAATTATGGAGGGATAGCGAAGTTGGCCAAACGCGGCGGACTGTAAATCCGCTCCCATCGGGTTCGTAGGTTCGAGTCCTACTCCCTCCACCATTTATTCTTATTGATTCACCACAATTTTATTGTAGGGGTATAGTTTAACGGTAGAACAGAGGTCTCCAAAACCTCCAGTGTGGGTTCGATTCCTACTACCCCTGTATTATGGCGATCATGGCGAAGTGGTTAACGCACCGGATTGTGGTTCCGGCACGCGTGGGTTCGATCCCCACTGGTCGCCCCATTTTAGTTTAATGGGCTATAGCCAAGCGGTAAGGCAACGGTTTTTGGTACCGTCATGCGCTGGTTCGAATCCAGCTAGCCCAGCCATTTATATATGCGGAAGTAGTTCAGTGGTAGAACATCACCTTGCCAAGGTGGGGGTCGCGGGTTCGAATCCCGTCTTCCGCTCCATTATTTTATAACATTTTTAGTTTTAACTGCATATACTATTAATATCGAGGCGGTATAGCCAAGTGGTAAGGCAGAGGTCTGCAAAACCTTTATCACCGGTTCAAATCCGGTTACCGCCTCCATTTCTATTTAGCCGGTGTGGCGGAATTGGCAGACGCGCGGGACTCAAAAGCCTGTGATTGTAATTTCAGCTTCATATTGGTAGAAATTATTAATTTGCCGAAGTGGTGGAATTGGTATACACGCAGCACTCAAAATGCTGTGCTCTCTGAGCATGTGGGTTCGACTCCCACCTTCGGTATCTATCAAAAAAGACATTCAACGTTTATGTTGAATGTCTTTTTTTTATTGCCTTTTTACGGGACTGAATTAAGCTAAAATCGTGCGCTGTGAATCCCATTCATTGGAGGTAGTAAAATGCCTAGAAGAAGAAATGAATTGTTAGCAAATGAATTAAGTTTATTGAAGTCTAAAGTTACTGATGAGGAAGCATGGAAAGAATTTGAGAGAAATTGCAATCTAAGAAACCATAGACCAGATACTAAACTATTCTACAAAAATAAATTGTCTGCTACTAAAACCACGTTATCTGAAATGAACATTAATAAAGAAGTTGTGGAACTTACACAAAAGGACATTGAGAACATGATCCTATTCTTAAAAGGAAAGATTAAAATTGTAAGCATAAACAGTAGGATTAGAGGGTTAAAAACATTATTTAACTATTTATACAAGTCGAAGATGGTTGTTCCTAACCCTATGAGAAATATAAAACAACTAAGAGATCGAAGTTATTGCTAAATATATGAAAGAGCAGATCGCAAGTCCACTATTATAACTAGTAATTTATCTTTTGTGCAATGGCAGAAGATCTTTCATGACGCTGTTTTAACAGCTGCTTTAACGGATCGCTTAACACATAAGTCACACGTTTTAAACATGAACGGTGCTTCGTACCGAATGAGAGAGACAGAGGAATGGATTAAAAATAACGAAAAACAGGTGGTTCAAAATTAAATTGCGATGTGGTTCAATTTGCACTTGCGAAATACATACTTTATTTAAAACTCCAAGAACATATGTCTAACTATATAAATAAATAGTGCTTACTTTTTACCTTTTTTCTTTGAATGTTCGGCTTCAAATTCTGCACTCAATTCAGGAAGCTAATGTGGCACAAGGCGGGTCTGGTACAGCATATGAATTTATTATGGACATTTCTGGTGAAGACATGAATGAAGTTTCCTCTTTTTCTGAGGATATTTTAGAACCCAGGCTGGAAGATTTACCGCAAGTCAGTGATGTCATATTGGAAGGTATTACAAAGTATGAGGTAAATATTTTTTTTGATGAAAATGAAATGGAACAAAATAACTTAGATATTATAGAAACGGTTGATTTAATTGGGCAGATTAATGATGAAACAGTACTGGGAGAATTAACGGATGATGGGGAGAGTACACCTTTACTTTGGAACACGAATTTTAATAGTTTGGAAGATGTAGAAAATATACAAATTCCTTCAGAAACTGGAGAAATTTCATTACAGGATATTGCTGATATCTCATTAGAAACTTTGGAAACCACATCAAATAGTTGGAAGAACGGGGCGAAGGATTTTGTTTTAGTACAGATAGCACGATCATCGAGTGCCTCACAATTGGAGATGACCAATGCAGTCAGAGATGAATTAGCAGAAATACAAAAAGAAACTGCAGCTGAAGGAATTACACTAAATGAAATTGTGGCACATTCGGACTTTGTAGAAGATTCTATGGATGATGTTACCATCAACATTATAATTGGCGGTATTATTGCCATTGCTGTATTAGTGTTATTTTTACGCAATATTAGAGCTACAGTTATTGTTGGGTTATCAATACCTACATCCGTATTAATTACATTCACTGCAATATGGCTTTTTGATTATAGTCTTAATATGTTAACACTTATTGGTCTAGGGTTAGGAGTTGGAATGATGATTGATTCATCGATTGTGGTTTTTGAATCAATTTATAGTAAAAAAGAAAAAGGGTTATCTAATCTTCAAGCGGTTTTAGAGGGGACGAAGGAAGTTGCAGGAGCTATTATTGCTTCAATATTAACAACTATAGTTGTATTTTTACCAATTGGATTAGTTGGTGGAGATGAAGGTAGAATGATGATTATACTATCAGTTGTCGTATCAATTAGTCTCATTAGTTCACTATTAGTTGCATTCACATTAATTCCTGCACTAGCTGAGAAGTATATGACCTTACGAAAACCAAAGTATTCAAAAGAAAAATCTAATATTATTTATAACTGGTATCAAACAATTTTATCGTGGATATTAAGAAAAAAACGTCGTAGTTTCTTAGTAGTGATACTATACCTAGGATTATTTATTTCTTCATTTTTACTAGTTACAAAAATTCCAATGTCCATCATGCCTGACATGTTTAATCGTTATACAGAAATTGTAGTTGAGTTGGAAAATGGGATTTCCAATGAAGAAAAGGAGGATCTTGCTGATTCAATCAATGAACAACTTGAAACAATACACGATGTTGAAGCAAATTATGTGCTTGACCAAGGAGATACCTTTGTTACCGTCGTTAATATGACAAATGGAGATAAAATACAACAATCACAAGAAGAAGTATCAGAAGAAATATTAAGGTCATTACGTTCATTACGTTCATTAAGAGAACACGAACCAATTAGAAATGTACAATTAGCTCTAGAGGGTGGAAGTGGATATCCTATCCAAATAAATACAAATGGTGAGGAGTTTGAAGAGTTAGAAACGATTGCCAGTGAAATTTCTAACGAGCTTGAATCCGCAAGTGGAATTGTAGAAATAACAAATTCTATGGAGAATGTTTCTCATATAAAGGAGATAGCTTTAAATGAGGAACAATTAGATGATTCTACTGTTACGCAATTGCAAGTCAAGGAAGAAATAGAAAAGTCTTTACTCCAAATGCCAGTTGGAGAAATGCTAGTAGACGATGAAGAAGTTGAAATACATGCTTCCTTGAATCAGAATGAAAATTCGGAAGCTTACTTGCTGGATTTGGAAATACCAACTTTAGATGGAAAGGAAGAATTATCTAACTTTATTGAGTTAAAGAACAATAGTGTACCTGAAACCATAACACATAGCCAAGGAGAAAGATATATTTCTGTCTTAGCTGATATCGAAGGGAGAGACCTCGGAGCAATAAACAGGGAAGTGCAAGAGATACTAAGTAATTATGATGCTCCAGATGGTTATTCCGTTTCTGTAAAAGGCGAATTAGAGCAACAAGAGGATTTAATGAACGATATGATTTTTGTGTTAGTGATTTCTTTATTCTTAGTTTATTTTGTCATGGCTGTGCAGTTTAACCATCTTGGTCATCCGCTTATTGTTTTATTTATTATTCCAATAACATTTACTGGGGTTATCATTGGATTATTTATTACACAAAAGGAGCTTAATGTTATGTCTGGAATAGGAGTGATTATGCTTGTAGGTATTGTTTTAAATAATTCCATTTTACTCGTAGATCGTACCAATCAACTACGTAAAGCAGGTCATCCAATAAATGATGCACTTGTTGCTGCTGGTAAAAATCGTATGCGTCCTATATTTATGACGACGATAACAACAGTTGGTGGTATGTTGCCTTTAGCATTAGCTTCCGGAATGTCAGCAGATTATCAAGCTCCACTTGCAACAGTAATCATATCTGGGCTATTATTTGCAACATTAATAACATTGATATTAATACCATCCATCTATAAGTTAATATCAAAAGAAAAATAATTATGTAATATCTTTCACTAAAATAACTAAATGTTTAAAATTCTGGATATAAATTATTTTTGGTTTCTCGATATAATTGAAAGGATTATGGAACTTTCAATAAAATCATTGCCTATTTTGAATGATAAAATAATTAAATGAATGTTATCAACTAACAAGAAGAAAACGGGGCTGCGATAACTTAAAATATCTTGGTGCCCACTGTTTTAAAACATCACCGTGATAAAAAGGAGATTATTTTGTGAGAAAACATTATATAATTTTAATCCCTCTTATTCTTTTTATTTTCATGCAAGGATGTGGGCTTTCTGGTGAAAATCATTCGCAAACAGCGAATGTTGATAATATTAAAACAATAGTTATAAACCATGACAGCACTAATTTATTTTTAAGAAGTGCTGATCAACAGAATATGGAAGCTTCCTACAGTAAACAAGATATAACCATGGATGAAGAGGATGAACAAATAACTTTGGGTATCAAAAAGGATTTGATTAATATAGGTCCCAAGTTAAATATGAATGATAAATTTGAAGTGACAATCCCTGATGAATTTGAAGGGAATCTCGTTATCAATGGAAGTTCAGGAAATGTTTCTTCAGACCAACTTTCAACAAATAACCTGGATATAGAAACTAAAAGTGGAAATATTTCGATTAGTTTTGAAGATTTTCATAGTGACGTTCATGCGGTTACAACAAGTGGAAATATTGATTTACTTTTAAACGAAGAATACCCTGATATTCAATTGAAATCTAAAACTGTAAGTGGGGATGAAATGATCAATATCCCTATTTCAGCTGATGAATCACAAGATGAAAAAGAAATAGAGGATACTGCTGGTAAAGGAAGTAGTGAAATTAATGTTACAACAATATCAGGTAATATCACAGTCAGATAGAACAAAAATGGAATTCAACTAAGGGTGAATTTAGTGGAAAACGAATATTATAAAAGTGTTTCATAATAAAAATGGATTAGATTTGGGGTGTCTTTTCGAATTTTATTGCTTGTGAAATAGGCTTTTGGATAGTTATTATCTTAGGGTTATTCACAAGATATGTCCTCAAGAAAAATAAGCTTGGATTATTTTTCTTAGCCTTAACACCCGTAATTGATTTAATTTTATTAATTATTACCGGTGTTGATTTATACCGAGGGGCTACCGCAACTACTGCACATGCGATTGCTGCAGTTTATATAGGCGTTTCTATTGTATTTGGGAAAAGTATGATTAAATGGGCTGACGAGAGATTTCGCTACTACGTAACAAAAGAAGGTCCAAAACCAATTAAACTGTATGGAATAGAATATTCAAAGCATTATTTAAAGAGGTGGGGAAAACACGTTTTTTCCTATTTAATTGGTGCTGGTATTTTGGCAGGGGTCATTTTGTTAATAAATGACTCCTCTCGAACAGAAGCATTACTTAGGGTCTTACAAATATGGACACTTGCATTAGGTATTGACCTTGTTATCTCTGTTTCATACTTTAATTGGCCAAGAAAGAAGGACGACTAATTAATAAGGAAGGCAGCAACATTAAAAAGTACATTGTGATTCTTTTTCAAATATGATTCTATCATTGTATGTAGTAGAAGTGTGAAAAAATAACGTCATGAAAAGTCAATAATTAGCCAGAAGTTCGGCAATTTCTTGATAATAATCTACATACTCATGCAGTCAACTTTGAGTTTTAATATGGAAATAAGTTCGTAGAGATGGAGAAACAATTATTCCTTTATTTCATTTGATTTATTAATACCGTTTATCAACGATTCAATCAATATTAATTCTATTTTAGTAAGGTTATCCATTTGTTTTCCTATTCATCTACGTCTCGAACCTTTAACTGTATTCATATCAGGTAAGAAAAACTCATCTACAGATACATTTAATAACGATAAAAGGCTATAAAGTACCTGTATACTAGGGTGCTGTCCCTTATTCTCAATATTCGTTAAATAGCGTGGGTCAATCTCTATCAATGCTCCCACTTCTTCACGGGTTAATCCTTTCTAACAGAAAGCTTTGAAGCTCTAGGGGGTGTACCTAGAACATTAGTAACAGACAATATGAAAACAGTTATGGATGAACCAAGAACAAAATATAGCAAAGGAAAGATAAATGGACGATTTTATCAATTCGCAAAGGATATGGGGATGGAGATCAAACCTTGCCTAGCAGGTAGATCTAAGACGAAAGCCAAGGTAGAAGCTCCAATGAAAATCATTGATGAAATACATGCTTATCAAGGGAAGTTCAATTACGAGGAGCTCCATCAATTTGTGCAAAACCTATGTAATAGAATCAATAATAGCTATCATCAAGGAACAGGGAAAATACCGATACTAGTTTTAAAAACAGAATTAATTGTCCAGCATTCGATAAGTCTGACTAAATTCAATTATAAACCAGAGCATTATACCGAGACATTAGTCAGAGGACGCCGATACACAGAAACGATTGAAGAACTGGCTAAGAAAAATTTAGTGGCAATTAATGAGGTGTATAAAAATGAATAACAGCTACACGAAACTAGTAAATAATTTAGAGTACTTGAAGTTAAAACAAATGATTGTACATCTTGATGAAACGATTGATTTTATGACAAAGAATCAATTATCTTTTACGGAAACATTAATTAAGCTTACGGACTATGAAATTGATATGAAAGAAACAAATATGGTTAGATCAATGGTCAAGGTGGGGACTTTCCCACATTTAAAGGAAGTAAAAGATTTTGATTTTGAATTCCAACCATCTATAAACCAACAGCAAATATTAGACTTTACAACATTACGCTTCATTGAGTTACAAGAAAAGAACAAGTACTTACTTCATTAAATGTAATGATTTAATAATGAACCTCAAAAAAGCACACCTTGAAAACCGTCTAGAAACCAGATTGAAACATTATTCTAAGTATAAACAATTGATTATCGATGAAATTGGTTACTTACCTATTGATGCGGAAGACGCTAAGTTATTTTTTCAACTCATTGCCATTTATACATCAACATACTCACGGACGTAATCATATTTGGGAACGGAATATACATTCGTTCGACAACGTGTTTGAGGAAGCTGTTGAAGGTTGGATTTCTCTTCTTCCTCAAACACTCTTTTTTGATTTCGTTGTCCTCCATGAAACTTGAAAAGTAACTTTTAGTAATAGAAATAAATTTAATATTAATAATGATTTAAATTATAATTATTTTATCACTTAATAGGTGATGTTTTAAAACAGGAAGTATGTTGACAATAATGTATGATAGATATATCATGAGTATATGATATTTTTAATTATATATTCACAAGAATGAAATACTTGGGATTGTCTTTAGGAAAATGAGGCTATCTCCAAATGTAGAGGAAGGAAAATATATGGCAAGAGGTTTTACCCATCATGAGAAAGAAGTCATTAATGAGGCATTGTTAAAACAGGGAAAAGAGCATTTTATCCGTTATGGTTTTAAAAAGACAAATATAAGTGAACTGTCAAAGTTAGCTGGGATAGCTCAAGGTACTTTTTATAAATTTTATGATTCAAAAGAAGCCCTATTTTTTGATATATTAAATAAGGAAGAAGCTAAAGTTAAAGACTTATTACTGAATGAAAATATAACGAGAGGCGAAATAACTCGTGCGTCCTTTAAAAAGTTCTTGATGAAAGCGTTGGACCTAATTGATAATAATCCTTTCATTCAGATGATATTTATAGGTGGAGAATATGACAATATCTTCAAAAGACTGTCACCTGATCAGATGCAAAATCATATTGACCGGGATGAGAAACAATTTATTCCCCTTGTGGAAATGTGGCAAGAAAGTGGTAGGTTAGTGCAGGAGGAACCAGATGTTATCGTTGGGACTTTGCGTGCATTCTTTTTGTTATTATTACATAAGGAAGATATAGGTGAGGAGATTCATGATCAAACAATGGAATTTATGGCCACATGTCTATCTAATAGTTTAATAATTGAAGGTTGATAATACTCTAGCAACAGTTAACAATATGTATAATCAGGGGAATATAACCAATTAATGTGGTTATCAAATATAGTACTTCAGTTGGAATTACTTTTATTATATCGTGAAAAATTTGTTTTTTAATGAAAATAATATCATATTTTAACGCAGAAAAAATATAATTTATAAATTCTAGGTCTAACTCCACCGGTCTCAGCTTTTTATTACTGCCAGATCACCTAGTTTAGCGCTAGTTAAATATTGCAATAACTAAAAGGTTGATCATCAAGATAACTGAGAGATGAATTTCCAGAACTGAAGTAAAAATTGAGGACAACACCTATGAGTTCGAGATTACTTTTGTGCCAGTAGGAACTGTGACAGAAGAAACAATCCGTAACTACATTGCTAATCAGCTCCATGAACATAAAGATGAAATATTCTATATTGAAAAAAGAGTTCAGTCAATCTTAGAGTATATTTCAGCATAGGGACTATAAGTAGTCATCTACTTGTAGAACAACTAGTCGCCGGCACTTATGTCTAACTCCAGCTTCTTTAATAGGTGGACATTTAAATAGGATGGTGATTGGAAAAATAAAAAAGGTGTTGTATATGCTAAATACGTATAAATTAACGCAATTAAAATCAAAAACTTCACTCTTTAAAAACTATATGTATATTATTAGTGATAAAAAGACTAAAAATGCGGCTATCATTGATCCGGCATGGGAAGGGGAGGATATTTATGATGTCCTTGATGCTCTCGGTGTAAAATTAACAACTATTTTATTAACTCATTCCCATTATGATCATGTAAATATGGTTAACCCCATTCTTGAGAAATATTCACCTCAGGTATACATGTCTCAAAGAGAGATAGAATTTTATAATTTTAGATGTGATAATTTACATCCTCTTCAAGATATGCAAAATCTTAAACTAGGTGATACTGAAATATTATGTCTATTAACCCCTGGCCATACCGCTGGAGGAATGTGTTTCTTGTTATCGGATCATATTATAACAGGGGATACAGTTTTTATTGAAGGATGTGGCATATGTAATGCTGACGGTGGATCAGCAGAAGATATGTTTAATAGCTTCCAAAAGCTGCGAAATATGGTTCCTTTAGATGTCCGAGTATGTCCAGGTCATTCTTATGGAAAGGAACCCGGGTTAACGTTTAAGGAAGTCCTAAAATACAATCTTTATTTTCAGATTAGTAAGAAAGAACATTTTGTTCAGTTTAGGATGCGTAAGTATCAAACTGGATTGTTTGAGTTTAAGTAGGGGGGATAATATGGAACAACGTGTTGTTTTTATGTTCTCAGGTCAAGGTTCACATTACTACCATATGGGCGAACAAATGTTCAATCACGATAATACTTTTCGTGAAGTGATGATCGAGCTTGATGGAATTGTTAAGAAGCTGATTGGTGAATCTATTATAAAAAAAATATATCAGAACAATATGAGAATGATGGATTCGTTCGATCGTCTCATTTATACCCATCCAGCGATTTTTATGATTGAATATTCTTTAACTCAAATGTTGATAGAGAAAGGAATAAAGCCAGAATGTGTTTTGGGAGTTAGCTTGGGGGAATATTCCTCTGCTACCATAGCTGGAATATTAAACGTCGATGAAGCGTTAGAATCAATTATCGTACAAGCTAATGCGATTGAAAAAACTTGCCCTGCCGGCAAGATGTTGGCAGTGCTGGGTCCTTACAGTATTTTTGAAGACCCAATGGTGAATCAAAATAGTGAACTAGCTTCAATTAATTATGACTCTCATTTTGTCATTTCTGGTGAAAGTAGAAAGCTTGATAAAATCGAGCAGTATTTACAAAATAAAGGAATATATATTCATAGATTACCTGTTTTGTTCGGCTTCCATTCATCAGCTATTGATCCTATTTCTCAACAATACAGAAACTACTTAGACAACAAATCTATCCAATTACCACAGATTGATTTTATTTCGGGTTTATATGGCGAAAAAATGGAACAAATCAATACTGATTATTTGTGGGACGTCATTAGAAAACCAATGAAATTTTCCGAGGCTATTCGCCTTCTTGAAGATAAGGCCCACCATTTATATTTAGATGTCGGTCCCTCAGGTACGTTATCGAATTTTGCTAAACATCATATTAATAGCCATTCACACTCAAATACTTATAGTATTATGACTCCTTTCAAAAGAGAATTACATAATTTAGATTTTTTGGAAAATAAAATAAAACAAGAGAGGATGGGGAAGAGATGAAAGCACTTATTTTTCCGGGCCAAGGTTCGCAGAAAAAGGGCATGGGTGCCAGTTTGTTTGAACAGTTTAAAGGCAAGGTAACATTAGCTGATCGGATATTAGGTTATTCTATTGAAGAGCTTTGTATAGAGGATCCACAAAATGTACTAGGGCAAACTCAATATACACAACCTGCTCTTTACATTATAAATGCCTTTCATTATTTTAATAAAGTTGATGATTTAGGGCGATTACCTGATTTTGTCGCGGGTCATAGTTTAGGAGAATATAACGCTTTATTAGCCGCCGGAGCTTTTGATTTTGAAACAGGGTTAAAACTTGTGAGAAAAAGAGGCGAACTGATGAGTCGAATCTCTGGAGGAGGTATGGCTGCAATAGTAGGACTAAACGCGGAACGTGTGGAGCAACTTTTTCTAGAAAACTATATACAAAATATTGATATCGCTAACTATAATACTCCTTCTCAAACGGTTATTGCTGGACCACTTGAAGATATTGCTCGAGTAAAACCCATTTTTGAAGATGCTGGCGGAATATATATTACTTTAAAAGTAAGCGGTGCTTTTCATTCAAGATATATGAATAAAGTTAAAGAAGAATTTTCTGAATACTTGGATGATTTTGAATTCAACGATCTAAATATACCCGTCATTTCAAACATCTATGCTCAACCCTATCGTAAAAATGAAATCAAAGCAAACTTAATTGATCAAGTTGATCATCCTGTAAAATGGACGAACAGCATCCGATATCTTCTTGGACATGACAATATTGAGATTGAAGAGGTAGGGCCAGGTCAAGTGCTTTCTAATCTGGTTAAGGGAATCAAGAAGGAAGCAAAGCCGTTAATAATACCAGACAAAACAAAACCAAAGCTAGAAAGAGAATCACAAAAACAACAGGCTATTATTATCGCATCCTCCTTGGGAAGTGAAAGTTTTAAAAATGACTACAACATTAAGTATGCTTATGTTACGGGAGCAATGTACCGCGGTATAGCGTCTAAGGAATTAGTTGTCCAAATGGGTAAAACAGGGTTGATGGGATATTTTGGAGCCGGTGGATTGAAAAAGTCTGAGATAGAAGATGCTATTTTATATATAAAACATGAATTAAAGAATGGACAAGCTTATGGCATCAATCTTTTATCAACACCAGATAACCCCCAAAAAGAACAAGATATCGTGGATTTATTGCTTAAATATAACGTTAAAAATGTAGAGGCTGCAGCTTATATTAGTATCGGACTTCAACTAGTCAGATATAGAGCTCATGGATTAGTTAGAAATAGAGATGGAAAAGTTTTATCTACTAATAGGATATTAGCTAAGGTATCTCGTCCTGAAGTAGCAGAAGAATTTTTGAGTCCTGCCCCAGAGAGAATTGTAGAAAAATTACTTCAGCAAAATGCCATCACAAAGCATCAAGCTGCTATGTTGAAGGAAGTTCCTATGGCAGATGATATTTGTGCGGAAGCGGATTCAGGTGGGCATACAGACCATGGGGTGGCATTTGTTTTACTACCAGGTATGTTACGTTTACGAGATAAAATGATGGAAAAGTATCAATATACAAAGAAAGTAAGGGTCGGGGCTGCTGGAGGAATTGGAACAGCGGAAGCCGCCGCTGCAGCCTTTATATTAGGGGCGGACTTTATTGTAACAGGTTCGATTAACCAATGTACGGTGGAATCAGGTGCGAGTGACGAAGTAAAAGATATGCTAAATAGTATGGATATTCAAGATACGGCGTCTGCACCCGCAGGTGATATGTTTGAAATAGGTGCACGTATTCAAGTGTTAAGAAAGGGGCTATTTTTTCCAGCAAGAGCAAACAAACTGTATGACCTGTATCGTCGACATCAATCATTGGAGGAAATTGACGAAAATACGAAGATACAAATCCAAGAAAAATATTTTAAAAGAAGTTTTGAAAGTATATTTATAGAAGCTAAGAAAAAGATGCGTCCTGAGGTTATCGCCAAGGCAGAACATAATCCCAAAAGTAAAATGGCTCTGATTTTTAAATGGTATTTCAATCATACTTCACAACTTGCCTTAAATGGTGATCCAGACCAGAGAGTAGATTATCAAATACACACGGGGCCAGCGTTAGGTGATTTTAACAGATGGGTGAAAGGAACTCCATTGGAAGATTGGAAAAACCGTAATGTTGACATTATAGCCGAAAAAATTATGGAAGATACGGCGGACATACTGAATAAACGGTTTAAACTCTTGAACGAGACAGGTAAGAGAGGGGTTAGTCTTAATGCATAAAAATACAGGAGATATTGCAATAGTTGGTATGGCTTGTCATTTTCCTGATGCGATTAACTATAATCAATTTTGGAATAATATACAGAACGGGGTCCAGTCTGTAAAGGATATCCCTCAGAAAAAATGGGATAACGAGCAATTTTATTCAGATGATATAAATACTCCAAACAAGATGAATATTCGTAAAATGGCTACAATAGAAGGGGGTGATTTATTCGATCATAATTTCTTTAATATTTCCCCAAGAGAAGCCAAGAATATGGATCCGCAACAAAGAATATTATTGGAAGAATCGTGGCATTGCATAGAAGATTCAGGAATTTCACTAGAATTGTTGCAGAAAGCAGTTACTTCGGTGTTCGTTGGTGTCATTAATACTGAATATCGTCATATAGTTACCGAAAATGGGGCAGACATTGACAGTTACATGAATCTAGGGACGTTTGAATCTGTATTGGCCAATCGCATTTCTCACATATTCAATTTTAGTGGAGCAAGTATGCCAGTAAACTCAGCTTGTGCCGCTTCTCTAGTAGCTGTTCATGATGCAATGCGATCATTACGGTTAGGAGACAGTGATTATTCTTTAGTAGGAGGAGTTAATGTAGCATTAGATCCTGGTAGATATATTTCCTATAGTAAGGCTAGAATGTTAAGTCCAGATGGGAAATGCAAAACTTTTGATAAAGATGCTAATGGTTTTGTACCAGGTGAAGGTGTTGGGGTTCTTCTCTTGCAACGCTTAGAGGATGCGCAATCAGAAGGCAATTATATATATGGAGTTTTAAAAGGATCTAATGTAAATCATTCAGGAAAAACAGCATCAATCACAGCTCCAAGTGTTGCGGCTCAGAAAAAGCTAATATCGGGAGCATATGCAGATGCAAAGATCAGTCCTGATACCGTCTCATATATCGAAACACATGGAACAGGAACTACATTGGGAGACCCGATTGAGATGGAAGCACTGATCCAATTGTTCCAGCAATATACGAATCGAAAACAATATTGTAATGTAGGGTCAGTTAAAACAAACATTGGACACTTAGAGTCTGCATCAGGAATAGCAGGGCTTATCAAAGTATTAATGATGATGCGTTATAGAAAAATAGCTCCTACGTTAAATTGCAATCAATTAAATCCGATTATTAACTTTGAATCTTCGCCATTTTGTTTGGCAAATGAGCTAGTTGATTGGCAACCTACCCAAGAACAGCTCCCCCTTCGGGCAGGAGTGAGTTCGTTCGGTTTTTCAGGGGTCAATTGCCATGTGCTTGTTGAAGAATATACACATCATGAAACTCCTAAAGTTACAGAAAAAGACGATGAAATATTTATATTATCAGCTAAAACGGCTAAGAGCTTGGAAGGGCAAATCGAAGAATGGCAATCATTTGTTGAAGAAGATATCTTTAAAAATAATTATTTAAAAGATATTTGTGCTACCTTACAAACAGGAAGAGGTGCTTATCCATACCGATATGGGGTTCAAATTAGTAGCAAGGATGAGTTAAAGTCTTATTTAAAAAACGTGACCTTTTCGAATGTAGAAGATAAACCATGGAACTTGTGCATTGGGGAAGCAGACTTAACGGGGTATTCAGAAGAGATTGAAAAACTTATTAATGGTAACCATATGTTTAATAAACACTTGACCCATGTCTTATCACTGGTAGATAACAAAGAATTCTGGAATAAACATTGGGGTAATGAATATCGTTCACAATATTCGTTTGCAGTATATTATGCGTATGTACAAACGTTGATGGAACTCGGTTTTATACCTGATTTGATCTCATCGAAGCAAAGTGGTATATGGGTTAGTCTGGCCATAAGCAATATTTTGAAATTAGAGGATGTTTTGGATGTATTAAGCGGTAAAAAGGGAGAAGAAAAGGTGGCATTTTATCGGCCAACTATGCCTTTTTATGATTCGGTCCATAAGAAAGTTATTTTGCCATGGTATTTTAACGAGGATTACTTACTACAACTGCAATCAAGGCTATTTGAAGATGAAAACTTATATCTTAATTATGTACCAACATATATTGAAAAAGCACGGCTACTCTTAACAAGTCAGTTTACTTTCAAAAGATACATTGAAGAATGGAATGAATTAACGAAAAAAGAATTGGGACTAGATATTATCCTATTTTTATATGATGATTCGTTACTTGATGTTACATCTAAGGAAAAAGGTATTAAAAGATTATTGTTGATGATTATCATGAGTTCCTTAAATAAGTTGAATCTTAAATGGGGTTTATCAGAAAAAAAGCAATTTGAACATGATGCTTTTTATGAATTACTCCATTTGATTATTGATGGAGTGTTGACAAAACAGAGATTTCTTCAATTTCTTATGGGATCAAATACACATGACAAAGAGATTGCCGAATCACTAAACCAGCGCCAAAATAATCTGAATAGAGAACGTGAATACCCATTGGCTAAAGCATTAAATCAGAATATTACGGAAGTTGGTAATGTTTCTAAATGGTTATTAAGCGCAATTAATGAAACAAACATTCACGTTGTTAAAGAAGATATGAACAATATTGTACTGAAAAGCCATAATAATGATAGAACCTATGATTCGGTTAGCTATGGGATTAGCTTGGATATGAAATCTACATTGCTTCAACTTTGGCAGAAAGGGGTTAACATAGAATGGAATATACTCTATGAACAAGAGACTTTCCGTAAAGTACCATTACCTGTCTATAACTATACACGTCGATCATTCTGGCCATCTAATGAAAATAAATCTGTTCCTCAACCAATTAATACAGTTACTCCAAATGAGGAGCATTCAGTTATGACATATCATCAAACAGTATGGAAGGAAACTGATTTAAAGGCCGAGATGTCCCCTGACAAGTTTAAAGGCACGTTGCTTTTATTTGATGATCAGACTGAATTGTTTGATATGTTAGATAACCAACTAAAAAGCAATTCAGAAGCACAAACTATTCTTGTTCAACCAGGAACTAAATTTATGGATAAAGGAAGTAATAAATATGAAATAAACCCAATACAACAAGAAGATTACACGAAATTATTTAATCAACTAAAACAAAGGAATCTCATTCCTTTCACATTTGTTCACCATACGTCTCATACTAAATCCTTTGCTGAAGAAAATATATTACGCCAACAACTTTATTATGGATTTTATTCATTATATTACATGACACAAGCATTTATGAAGTGCAAACTAGATAAAATCACACTATTGACTTTGGCAGCAAAGAATACTTCTCATCCACAACCTCAGCATGAAGCTTTAAGCAGTTATATTAAAACAATTCAACAAGAAAATCCATCATATACATGTAAATATGTGCAGATTGATAGTTCATATGAACAACCAGATTGGAGTAAAGTTATTTGGAACGAATTATTCATTGCCGGAGATACGGCCAATGATATTCAATACACAAGCAATAAGCGGTATATAAAAAGGCTTGAAGAAGTGGAAGTTGACAATCAACGAACCTCACAAATTCAACTTCACACGGATGGAGCATATATCATTACAGGAGGTCTAGGTGGGCTGGGATTAATCATTGCCGAGCATTTGGCCAAACAGTCTAGTGTATCTTTAGTACTAACTGGACGCTCTCCTTTAGATAAAGCAAAGGAAAATCAGATTAATAAAATAAAAAAACTTTGTACTAATGTCACCTATATTCAGGTAGATGTTTCGGATAAATCCGATGTAAGTATGTTAATAAAACAAGTAAAAAAACAATTTAATTGTATTCGCGGTATCATACATTCTGCTGGTGTACATAAAAGTGGAATAATTATGCATAAGACTATTGATGAAATAGAAGAGGTACTTGCACCAAAAGTCTGGGGTACCTTTTACCTTGATGAATATACAAAAGATGAGCCATTAGATTTTTTTGTCATGTTTTCTTCTATAGTTAGTGTCGTAGGTGAGGTTGGTTTAAGTGATTATGCATATGCTAACAGCTTTATGGATCACTATACAAAATGGCGTGAAATGCACCGGCAAAAACAGCAACGATCAGGGAAAACACTATCAATTAGTTGGCCAATATGGGAGAAAGGTGGAATTCAATTATCAAAGGTTATAAATAAACAATTTTTCGAGCAAACAGGTCTTAACCCTCTCCCTGCACAAAAGGGCATTCAGTTTTTTAATAATCTAACATTTAACGTAGCAACTCTTTCTCATTGCTTAGTAGGCTATGGTGATAAAAATAAGGTTCAATATTTTTTAGATAAACATTTTGGTCAAGAAAAAGTACTCGTTCAAGAAGAACAACAAGAACAAAATGAACTGGTAGATTTAGAGTTGTTGTATGAAAAAACTGCATATTTATTCAAGACAATCATTGCGGAAGAATTGGGGGGAGCAGTCGAAGAAATAGATTTGGAAGTAACTTTTGAGGAATATGGCATCGACTCGATTATGATTCACCATTTTAATGCGAGATTAGAAAGTGAATTTGGTTCCATTTCAAAAACTCTGTTTTTTGAGTATCGATGCTTGAAAGATCTGATTGATTATTTTGTGCAAAATAATGTGCAATTACTCGTTACTCACTTTGGTTTAAACTTAGAAGATTCTTCAGTAAATATTGAACAACAACAGTTAGTAGTTAATTCTAAGCTTCAGAATGACAAGGCGTCTGAAGCGCAAATACAAAAAGCTGAGTATGATGAAAAAACAAATATACCTATTAAAAGGAAATATCAAATTGATGATATTGCAATTGTAGGTGTAGCTGGACGTTATCCAGGTGCTAATAACCTGGATGAATTTTGGGATAATCTTGTTACAGGGAAAGGCTGTGTTACTGAGATTCCTATTAGTCGTTGGGACTACCGAGACTATTATGATCCTAACCCTGATAAAGCAGATGAGGGGAAAATTTACTGTAAGTGGGGGGGATTCCTTGAAAACATTGATTTTTTTGATCCCTTGCTTTTTAATATTTCACCTCGTGAAGCAGAGAGTATGGATCCACAAGAGCGCTTATGGCTACAAACTGTATGGTCCACATTAGAGGATGCAGGATATACTCGGGATCAACTCCGAAAATATGTTGCCCACAAAGACCAAGCAGATATAGGTGTTTTCGTTGGTGTAACCACCAATTCTTATCAGTTGATTGGTCTAGAGTCATGGCGAGATGGAGATAATCGTCTTCCGCATTCCTTGCCATGGTCACTAGCAAATCGTGTGTCATATATTTTTAACTTCAATGGACCAAGCATGCCTGTTGATACTGCATGTTCATCGTCACTTACTGCCATTCATCTAGCATGTGAAAGTTTACGTAAAGGAGAAGCTTCAGTTGCAGTGGCTGGAGGAGTAAATTTATTGCTTCATCCTATGGAATATGCCTTTAGGTGCCAAAAGAGAATGCTTTCCCCAACAGGTAGATGTCATAGCTTTGGGGAAGAGGGAGACGGCTATGTGCCAGGTGAAGGGGTAGGTGCTATCTTGTTAAAACCACTTCATGATGCAGTTGCAGATGGTGATCAAATTTATGCAGTAATTAAGGGAACTGCGATTAATCATGGCGGTAGAACAAATGGGTATACTGTTCCAAACCCAAAGGCTCAAGCAGATGTTATTACTCAGGCATTAAAGAAATCGAATGTAGATCCACAGGAGATTAGTTATATAGAGGCACATGGGACAGGGACATCATTAGGTGATCCTATTGAAATCAATGGTTTAACACAGGCATTCAATTCTTATAGGGGGCTCAAACAATATTGTTCCGTGGGTTCGGTAAAATCCAATATTGGTCATTTGGAAGCAGCAGCAGGAATATCGGGTCTAACAAAAATTTTGCTACAAATGAAATATAAACAGTTAGTTCCATCTCTTCATGCAGAAAAAATTAATCCGAATATAAATTTACAAGATACGCCTTTTTATGTACAAAAACATTTCACCAAGTGGAAGCAACCTGTCATAACACAAGGCAATGAAAACAAAATTTGTCCACGTATAGCTGGAATCAGTTCTTTTGGAGCGGGAGGAGCCAATGCCCATGTTATTTTGGAAGAATATAGTGTGCCGGATTCAAACCTATTGAACAAGGATAATAAGCCTTCATCATACGTTATTGCTCTATCTTCTCAAAACGAGGATCGATTAAAGGAAAACGTGAAAAGTCTTTATCAATTTCTTGCTAGAGATTTAGAAAATGTCCCACATGCAATCGATAAGGAAAATTTGATTCATCGTATTGAGCAAGACTTATTAGATATTATTGCGGAAATACTTAAGATGAGCAAAGAATCTTTTCCTGAATCAGATTTTGGTGATTATTTTGTTGATCCTCTTCACTTAAAGCAATTGGCAGACCGTATAAATGAAGAATTTGAATTTGAAATATCACCGTCACTTTTTTCTGAATTTAATGTGCTGACGGATCTTGCGGAGTATTTATACAATGAGTATAAAAATAAGCTTCAATCATATTACAGAGATAGCTCTTTGCATAATAAAAAAGTAAAAATAGCAGATCGTTTAAGCTTATCTGATGTCGCTTACACATTACAGGTTGGCAGGGAAGAAATGGATGAACGCTTTGCTGTTGTTGTTTCCGATATGGAAGATTTAATGGGAACTTTATATGACTTTTATAATGGTCATACCCTGCCCAATGTATATACGGGGAATGTTCAGCGGGATAAAGACCGTTTTAGTCTTTTTACTAAAGGTAGAGCAGGACAAGAATTTTTAAAAATGCTTGTCCAAGATAATGAATGGGATCAATTGGCTCCGTTGTGGGCTTCTGGAGTTAATATCAACTGGAACCTACTTTATTCTAAACATCAACCAAAGCGAGTATCCTTACCAAGCTATCCTTTTGCGCAAGAGAGCTATTGGTTAAGAAACCAAAAGTCACACAGTCCTAATCAAGTACAAAAATTACACCCGTTATTGGATCAAAATTTGTCCAATTTTTATGAACAGAGATTTAGTACTCAATTGCAAAAAGATAAATTTTATGTTTCGGATCATTTAATTATGGGGGAAAATGTATTTCCTGCCGCTGCCATGTTGGAAATGGCTCGAGCAGCAGGAGAGTTTGCAGGAGATAGAAAAGTGCATAAGATTACAAAAGTTGTTTGGCCAGAGCGGATAACTGTCGGGCAAGAAGACCAAAACATTTATATAGGATTACGTACTAATGAAGGTGGTGCGGACTTTACAATTACTTCATCGGAGCGTAACAATTCGGATCACCTTCATTCAGAAGGAAGAGTAGAATTTTCAGAAGGAAACGGATTATCAACCGAAATTATTGACTTAAAAGCAATCAGCAACAGATGCACGCAAAAAATTTCTAAACAACTGTACTACAATCGTTTAAAAGAAATCGGACTACAGTATGGGCCGTGCTTCCAAGCGATTCAATCGGTATCTTATGGGAAAAACGAAGTCATTGCACACCTATTTTTACCAGAAGAACTCTCTAATAATCCCGAAACAAGTCTTGAAAGTTTCTTGTTGCATCCTTCTTTAGTGGATGGGGCTTTACAATCATCTTTAGTATTAATTAATGAAGCAATGATAGATCATACAGTACTGCCTTTTGCTATCGGTGAAATGACGATCATCCGACCATTAAAAGAGGAGTGTTTTGCTTATGCAACCCTGCATGAAAAACAGCCAGGAAATGGTATATACAGAATGAATGTAAATATTACTGATCAGCAGGGACAGATATTAGTAAAAGTAAAAGATTTTACACTTAGAATATCTCGTCAAGGTGTAAATAAACGTGAAGAAGTATTGAAATTGTTCCAAAGTCTAGAACGGAATGAAATAGATATCGCTGATGTTGAACGTTTAGTGGGGGGATACTATGAAAAATCATATACATTTGAATAGACGAGAGATATTAGAAAAAATAAAAAAACGTCAACTTACCCCAGAAGAGGGGATAGAGCTGTACGAATGGTTGCACGTTGACACTCAAAATCACGTCATCTCTAATAGTGATCAAACAATATATTATCGTACGGAATGGAAAAAGTCAGAAATTCAATTCTCAGTAAAAAAGAAACATACAGAGGAACTAACCCTCATTTTCGATAGAAACACTGATTTATTTGAACAATGGAAAAAAGAAAATGTGGTACGTGATAATCAGGTTATTCTAATTACTCCATCTGAAAGTTATAGGGCTGTAAATAGAACTCATTATCACATAAATCCGAATGATAAAAAGGATTATCATAAATTATTAGCAGAATTAAGTAGTAATAACAAACAGCCAACTCAAATTATTTATAATTGGTCTATACATGAACCGTTATTTGATAAGACTAAGGAATTTTATCCAGTCTTTTATCTATCACAAGTATTAATAGAACAGAAATTGAACAATGAAGTGATTTTACTTTATTTTTATTCAAATGAACAGGGGCAAAATCCTCAATGTGCAGCAATCAGTGGTTTTGCTCAAACAGTACGCCTAGAATATCCTCTACTTAAAATTAAAACGATTGAATTAAGTGAAAGTTCCTATGGGATGGCTACACAATTGTACACCAAGGCAAGCAACGAGCTTCGGGCCGAAGATGATTCCATAATCATCCGTTATAAAGGAAATTACCGTTATATAAGGATTCTAAAAGAATTTCAAATCGAGAAGGAACAATCCAATACTTCAGCATTAAAAGAAAATGGTGTTTATCTTATAACCGGTGGTGCCGGGGGATTGGGAATGACTTTTGCCAAGTATATAGCAAAGAAAATAAAAGGAAAGTTGGTTTTGGTAGGCCGTTCTTTACTGACTCAAGAATTAAAACAAAAAATTCAAGTTATAGAGTCTTTTGGTGCAGAAGTCATGTATATTCAGGCTGATATATCTAGGTCGGAAGATATGACGAAGGTCGTTCATCAAACAAATCTACGGTTTGGAAACATTAATGGTGTTATCCACAGTGCCGGTGTTATTCAGGATTCCTTTTTATTGAAAAAAGACGTTCAACAAGTCAAGGAAGTACTATCTCCAAAATTACAAGGAACATGGAATCTTGATGAAGCGACAAAGAATCATGAATTGGACTTTTTTGTTCTGTTTTCATCTATTACTGCTTTGATTGGTAACATAGGACAAAGCGATTACGCTTACGCAAACCATTTAATGGATCATTTTGTTTATATGCGTTCCCAGATGAAGAGGCCGGGTAAATCACTATCTATCAATTGGCCGTTTTGGAAAGAGGGTGGTATGAGTATCGATCAAGAATTAATAGAGGATATATACAACAGAATGGGAATCGCCCCTCTTAAGGAAGATTCTGGACTAAAAGCATTTGAATATGCTTTACAATCATCTGCAACACAAGTATTAGTTGTTGAGGGTGATAATCAAAAGATGAAAAAGTCTTTGGAAGTGAATTCTTTGCATACAAATACACGAGAAAGAGAACAGATGTCTATAGAAAACATCGTATCTAAAGATGAGTTTAAAGAGGATTTGATTCTCTACATTAAAAATCTACTATCAGAGGAAACAAAGTTTCCAGTAAGTAAAATAAACGCTCAAGCTCCATTGGAAGAATACGGGATTGATTCTGTTATGGTACTACGCTTAACAAGGGAATTAGAAGATCAATTTGGTGATTTATCAAAAACATTGTTTTTTGAATATCAAACCATCGAGGAATTAGCTACTTATTTTCAAAGCGATCATCACGAACAATTGGTTGAAATGTTCGGAGTTAGAACAAAGGAGTCTGAGCAATCTGAAAAAAGTCAGTCTCAGTATCAACTAGTGTCACAAAATCAGATAAGTAGCACAACAGATGAGATACCAAACAACAGCAACTTATTATATCAGCATCGTTCCACCCATCAGAATATGAGTCAAATTGATGATGAAATAGCTATAATTGGCGTAAGTGGACGTTACCCAATGGCAAATGACATAGAGGAATTATGGAGGAATTTAAAAAGTGGAAAGGACTGTATTTCAGAGATACCTAAGGAGCGGTGGGATTTTAGGAAGTACTACGATCCAGATAAACATAAAAAAGGAAAATCCTATTCGAAGTGGGGAGGCTTTATTGACAATGTAGACAAATTTGATCCATTGTTTTTCAATATATCTCCTCGCGAATCGGAATCGATGGATCCACAGGTACGTTTGTTTATGGAAACAGTTTGGAAAACAATAGAGGATGCTGGCTATACGAAGGATTCGTTACATAATGTGGGTGTTTATGTGGGTGTTTTGTACGGACACTATCAATTGTACGGAGTAGACGAGAGACGGAGTAATATGAACTTTGTTCCAGACTCATCGTTTTCCTCTATAGCCAATCGCATTTCCTATCATTTCAATTTTCATGGGCCAAGTATGGCAGTAGATACAATGTGCTCTTCTTCATTAACAGCTGTTCATCTTGCCTGTGAAAGTATTCTCAAAGGGGAATGTGAAACTGCAATCGCAGGTGGTGTCAATCTTACAATACATCCAAATAAGTATCTTCAGCTAAGTAATGGTAGCTTTGCTTCTACAGATGGACGTTGTCGTAGCTTTGGAGCAAACGGTGACGGATATGTACCGGGTGAAGGTGTTGGCTCAATCCTATTGAAACCAGTTAGCAAAGCTATAGAAGATGGGGATTATATATATGCCGTTATCAAAGGAACGACTGTAAACCATGGTGGGAAAACTAATGGCTATACCGTGCCTAACCCTAATGCTCAAGCACGTTTGATAGCGAATGCATTAGAAAAGTCTAACATTGATCCTAGAACAATAAGTTATATTGAGGCCCATGGTACAGGAACAGCATTAGGAGATCCAATTGAGATAACAGGATTAACAAAAGCTTTTGAAGAACAGACAATGGACAAAGGGTTTTGCTCAATAGGTTCTGCTAAATCTAATATCGGGCATTTAGAGGCGGCAGCTGGGATTGCTGGGATCACTAAAGTTCTATTGCAAATGAAATACAAGCAACTGGTACCTTCAATACATTCACAAGAACTAAATCCAAATATAGATCTGGATGCCTCTCCTTTTTATATACAGCATCAATTGGAAGAATGGAGACGTCCAACTATAGAAGAAAATGGCGTTTCAATAACTTTCCCAAGAAGATCTGGTATTAGTTCCTTTGGGGCTGGAGGATCTAATGCGCACATTATTATAGAGGCACACCAAAATCAACATCGTTTATTAACACAAGAAGCTGAGCAGGAACCATATCTAATGGTGTTATCAGCAAAAAATGAGGCTAGACTTCGTCAGTATTGCCAAATATATGCTGAATTTCTAAAAGAAACTTCTAGTTCCCTTCATGATATAGCTTACACTCTACAAGTAGGAAGAGAGGCTATGGAAGAAAGAGTGGCTATGGTTGTCTCTAGTAAGAAGGAATTTGCAGAAAAACTATCACGCTTTTCTCAAGGTCAAGAGGATATTGAACAAATGTATCGTGGGAATGTAAAGGATCAGTTAGAAAAGGAAAACCTCATTGACGGGGATGAGGGCGATGCATTTATCCGTTTGATTATAAAAAATCAAAATTTTGTTAAACTAGCACAGCTTTGGGTAACAGGTGAAGTGATTGATTGGGGACTGTTGTATTGGGGGAAAAATCCTTACCGTGTTTCTCTACCTACTTATCCTTTTGCTAGTGAGAGCTATTGGGTTCCTGAAGTAGAGGATGACGAGGAGAAACCTTTAACGGTGCAAGGAGAAGTAGCAAAATTACATGAATTGTTGGATGTAAACGAATCTACTTTATATGAACTACGCTTTAAAAAAGTTATGAAAAGAAAAGATTCACTAGTAACTGACAATCTCATCCATGGAAATCGAGTGGTTCCGAGTGTTGTCTTTCTGGAAATGGCCAAAGAGGCTGGTCAACTCGCAAATAGTAATAAACAGGTAACACAGATTCTTAATGTAGAGTTTTCCAGGCCTCTTGTTTTAAACAAAGAAAAACAAGATATATGGGTCAATTTATATACAGACGATCAGCAAGTTTATTTTGAGATTACGACTATGGATGATGACCAAAAAATCGTATGTGCTCAAGGGGAATTAATATACGAGAATACACTGGAAAATCAGAGCATTTCTATCATAAATAATAGTATTGAAGGTATAAAAGATAAGTTGATGAATCATTTAATAGATAAGGAATTTTACTCCTTATTGGACAATTACAATTTTCATTACGGACCAACCTTTCAGGTCATAAAGGAATATGGATATAACCAAAAGGAAGCATATGCTTATTTGGAGTTACCAGAGATAGTTGAAGAAAATATTTCAGCCTATACAATGTATCCGCCATTTATGGATGGGGCTTTACAAACATTATATGCATGGTTAACAAAGGAGATATCTTTCGCTAGTTATTCATACGAGTTGGATTCCTTAGGAAAAATTAACATTCTTGCTCCATTATCTAAAACATGTCACGTACACGCTGTTTTACTAGAAGAGGAAAGCGGTGAAAGCCTCAAAGTGTTTGATTTGTTTCTGTATAATAATACTGGTCAACTTGTAATCAGTATAGAGCATGTAAAATTAGTTGCTAATCAGGGAATCATTCATCAATCTCAAGACAAAGAAGGGTACATTGAAACAGGACAGCATATGTTAGTTAAACAATGGAGAGAAAGTAGCGAAAAGCAAAAACGAACGGAAAAGCATATAGAATCAGTACTAATCGTTGTTAACGAAAAGACACGGATGCTAGGGGAGCAGTTAATGGAGCAGTGGTCTGTCAACGGCACGATCTTAGATTATGCAGAATTAGACATTTGTGTTGAAGAGCCAGCAATATTGAAGCAAAACTTTCAAGCTGTTATTGATTTTTCTGATTTATATGGTTCTACTGGGAATTCAGATAAGAGAAGCACGGAAAAATTGGTACTATTACAAAATATTATAAAAAGCAATCAGCGACATCCACTTATCATTTTACATGTCACAGGGGGGTTACAAACCTTCCGTACCCAACATTCGACACTGGCTGGAGCGGAGTTAGCGGGAGTTGTTAAGATGTTAGGGGCTGAATATAGCAAATTACAAGCACGAACTATAGACGCTGATTTTTCCGTAACAGACATTGAATCCTGGTTAGAAATGCTTACTAATGAAATAACTATTGTGGATTCAGAAAGTGAAATCTGTTATCGTGACGGAAATAGATATATCCCTTACATGGCTATGGCCGGAACTGATCATCAAAAATTGAAAAAGACTAAAATAGACAAAAATAAAGTGTATGTGATTACAGGTGGTACACGTGGTATAGGGATGGAGATGGCAAAACACTTCGTCTCAAAAGGTGCACGCAAATTAGTATTAATGGGGATACAACAAATCCCGCCACGGAATGAATGGAAAAACATATTACAGAATCAACATGTTGATCAAAGTTTGAGCAATAAATTAAATACAATTTTGAATTTGGAAAGCCAAGGAGCGAATGTCTACTTATATTCCGGCTCGTTAACAGAGGAGAGCAAATTAAAAACATATTTCAATGAAATTAGGCAACATGGAGAGGAAATAGGTGGGGTTGTTCACTGTGCAGGAATCGCGATTAACAATGATCTAGCCTTTATTAATAAGAAAGTTGAAGACATTGATCAAGTTTTCGAACCTAAAGTAAGAGGATTACAAACATTGCATCGAATTTTTGTTGATGATCCACTTGATTTCTTTATTCTCTCTTCTTCTGTCTCAGCACTTATTCCTGTATTAGGTGTAGGAGTCAGTGATTATGCCGCTGCGAATTCATTTATGGACTATTTTGCGGCTTATCAGCATAGTCAAGGTCACAATTATTATTTATCGATTAATTGGCCAAGTTGGAAAGAAGTCGGTATGGGAGAAGTCACGGGTCCAGTGTATCAAAATATGGGATTGCTCGCTCATTCAACAGTAGATGGACTAACCATGTTAGACCATGCAATGGAATTAAACCAGGAAACATGTATGCCTTGCTTGGTTAATCAAAACCAATTCAAGATGCAAAATTTACTGTTTTTTCAAGGGATTAAGAATAATGACAATCCAGTCTATTCAGTACAAAAAAACAAAGAAGAGAATCATTCTATAAAATCGACAGATATTTCTACTTTTCAAAAATGGCTGACAGAACTTTTTTCTAAAGAATTGCGTATTCCTAAAGAAAAGTTAGAAGAAAATACAGACTTTGGTGAATTTGGGTTAGATTCTATACTACTGGTAGATATCATTAATACAGTTGAGAAGCGACTAGGTACAACTTTAGATCCCTCAGTGTTCTTAGAGTACCCAACGTTGAACAGACTGAGTACATTTTTAACAAGTAAATACTCAATTGAGATGGATGAAGAAAAGAGAAAACAGAGACCAGGAGATGAGGACCAAGCGAGTAAACACTTAATGGCTTCGAGCTCTCATCAAGATATTGAGCTAGATTTTAGCAATCAAGCTCGAAAAACGTTACCCCCCTATACTCAACGTTCAGATTCCCTTTTCAACCTGTCCAACGAAAAGAAATCTGTTCTTCCGAAAATAGCAGTTATCGGTATAGGTTGTCACTTCCCTGGAGCCAGTAATAAAGAAGCTTTTTGGGAAAATCTAGCATATGGCAAAAGCGGTATAGTAGAGGTACCATCAACACGTTGGGATGTTGAACAGTTCTATTCCCCACATCATGAAACAGGAAAAAGTATAAGTAAATGGGGTGGATTTATTGATGGGATAGAGCTTTTTGATCCAGAATTTTTTGGTATTAGTCAAGAAAATGCAGCTCAAATTGATCCTCTAGTTCGTCAGTTTTTAGAAGTAAGCACCGAGACAATAAGAGATGCCGGATATGAACAAAGTGAACTGTCCAATCGACGAATTGGTGTCTTTGTAGGATCAAGGGTAAGTGACTATTCATCCCGTATTACCCACTTAAAAAAGAATAGTATTATTGGGATGGGTCAGAACTTTATCGGGGCTTATGCTTCTCAATATTTCAATTTCAAAGGCCCGAATATGGTCATTGATACAGCCTGTTCTTCATCATTGGTCAGCATACATTTAGCTTGCCAAAGTTTGCTTTCTGGTGAATCAGAAATGGCTTTAGCAGGCGGAGTGGACATTTTACTCGATGAAAATCCTTATCTTGTTCTCAGTGAAGGTCGGGCTCTATCCCCCGATGGAAAATGTCATACTTTTGATGCCAAAGCTAATGGTTTTGTTCCAGGCGAGGGAAGTGGTGCTGTATTACTAAAGCCTTTTGAAAAGGCTTTAGAAGATGGTGATCAGATTTATGGTGTCATTGATTCAACAGCTGTTAACAATGATGGCCGTACAATGGGAGTCACAACACCAAGCGAAGAAGGGCAACGTGCAGTTATATTAGAAGCATTGCGTAAAGGAAAAATCAATCCCAACACTATTAGTTATATTGAAACACACGGTACTGGTACGATGATCGGCGATCCAATTGAACTAAAGGGTTTGACTAAAGTATTTCGTGAATTTACTGATGAAAGACAATTCTGTGGGGTGGGTAGTGTAAAAACAAATATTGGACATCTTTTAAGTGCAGCTGGTATTGCAAGTTTTATTAAAGTTATACTTTCACTGCATCATAAAAAGCTTCCACCAACCTTAAATTGTGAAACGCCTAATCCACGGTTTGAGTTTTCTGAATCACCCTTTTATCCCAATAATGAGTACAAAGATTGGGATGCACTCAACGGTATACGGCGTACAGGCATCAGTTCCTTTGGATTTGGCGGAACAAATGCGCATGTAATTGTTAGTGAACTAGGCCAACAGCTTGTAGAGCAGCATCAACAAAAAAGACAGCCGTTATTGCCCATACAATTTAAACGAAAGCGATATTGGTTGGATAAACAATCTGATATTAAGCAAGAAGAAGAGGGGCAGCTTCCTTCATTATTCGAATTTGATATTATTTAAAAAGGAAGTGATCACATGGAGCAATCTAATAAGATTCAATGTTATATTGATGTTAAAAATGAGAATTTTGTTCTACGGGATCATCGGGTTCATCAAGTCCGGATTATGCCCGGAGTAACATTTTTGGATCTCATATATAAGCTTTTACAGGCAAAAGGATTCAATCTTGAACAGGTCGAGTTACGACACATTCTCTTTAAAGAAGCGGTTGCAACTACCGAATTTTATGACAAAAAAGTATATATTAGCATTTATCATGATGAAACAACTCCTTTTTGGACAGTGGTTGCCAAAAGTAGAAAAGTAAAAAATGGCCGCGAGTTAGAGGATGAATGGGTAGAAAATCTTCAGTGTGAACTTCACTTGATAGAAGCTAAAAAAGAACAACCAATTGATATTGAAGAATTAAAACGGTCTGCCATTGAAGTGGCTGATTTAGATAGCGTGTACTCATTGGCTCGTCAATTGGATATCAATCATTATGAGTTTATGAAGGGGATAGGGACTTTATATAAGGGAGAACAATTTGTCCTTGCTGAAGTTTCTTTAAGTCCTTTGTCAATGAAGTATATGGAACAGTTTTATTTACATCCAGCTTTCCTAGATTGTTCAACTTTAATTCCTTTCTTTCATGATGATAACATTAAAATTTCAGAGCCATTTATACCTTTATTTATCAAGAAATTTCGGGCGGTCAATTCTTTAGGAGAAAGATGTTATATCTATATTAATGATCCGGCTAGAAGCCGTTTGTCGAATGACATGATGACTGCTCATTATGCGATATATAACGAAGAAGGGGATATGGTTGCTTTATTTGAAGGTTTTTCAGCAAAAAGAATTCGTTCAAAAGAATTTATAACCAAATATTTAGATCATAAGAGAGAAGGTCATATGATCTATAAAGATAAACGTGATGAGGTTGATGCAATTTCTACATCTCTCAAAGATAAAGATTCCGAGCAAGTGATGATTGAAAATGATTTGCGTAAAATGATCGCCACCGTTCGGGATTGCAGTATAGATGATGTTGATCCGAAAATAGCATTCTATGACCAAGGCTTGGATTCTACCGAACTATTAGATTTGGTTATGAAAATTGAAGAAAAAATAAATTGTCAACTATATCCTACCCTCCTTTTTGAATACACGAATATTAAAACATTATCAGATTATCTGATGGAGGAGTACGGAGAGCAATATAAGTCTTATTTAGAAAATAACTTTGAAAATGCAAGTGCTAAACAAGTACACGAAACACAAAGTATCAAGCAAAGGAAGAAACCATCACAAGGTCGAACCTTACAATCAAAAGGAAGTCCTACTCAGTATGAGCGCTCAACGGATATCGCAGTAATTGGTTTATCAGGTAGATATCCCCAATCCCCAGATCTGGGCTCTTTTTGGGACAATATTTCAACAGGACAGAACTGTATCACAGAAGTGCCTGCAGATCATTGGAATGTAGAACCGGACTTTGATCCTAATCCATCTAATAAAAATAAGAGTTATAGTAAGTGGGGCGGTTTTTTGTCTGATGTCGATAAATTTGACCCTGTCTTCTTTAGGATCGCTCCCAGTGAAGCAGAAAAGCTAGATCCCCAATTAAGGATTATGCTGGAGACTGCATGGCATACTGTGGAAGATGCAGGTTATACTCCTGATAAACTCTCCAAGAAAGATGTCGGGGTTTATGTAGGGGTCATGAATAATGACTTTACTTGGGTAGCCTCCGAGAACTATATCAAAACTGGAGAATTTAGCTCTCCAGGTAATTACAATCATGAAATAGCTAATCGTATTTCGTATTGCTTAAATTTTAGTGGGCCGAGTTTAACCCTTGAAACAGCCTGTTCTTCTTCCTTGACAGCTATTCATATGGCCAGACAAGCAATCATTAGTGGAGAATGTACAACAGCATTAGCTGGAGGTGTAAATTTAAGTTTGCATCAGAGTAAATATTTGATGCTAAGTGGACTTAAAATATTATCTCCTGACGGAATGGAAAGAACATTTGATGAGGAAGCGAATGGCTATGTGCCAGCTGAAGGAGTGGGTATGGTTTTATTAAAGTCGTTACCACAAGCCATTGCTGATGGTGATCATATATATGGTGTCATCAAGAGTTCATCTGTTAATCATTCTGGATCAGAAGCAGGGCAGCATGTTCCCAATGTAAAGTCTTTGGCACGTTTGGCACAAGGCTGTATTGAGAAATCGGGTGTGAACCCAGAACATATAGGATATATTGAATCACATGGGACAGGTACTTCAGTGGGTGATACATTGGAATTGAAAGCATTAGAGACTGCTATTCGGACTTTTACCAATAAAAAGAGTTTCTGTGCGCTAGGTTCTAAGGCTAACTTTGGTCACCTAGAATCTGCATCGGGAATTTGTTCCTTAACCAAGGTGCTACTCAGTTTGAAGCATGGCAAGATACCAAAGTGTGCCAACGTAAACCGTGTGAATTCTGCTATTTCATTAGATGACTTTCCTTTTTATATTCCTCAAGAGACTGAGGAATGGGAGAGTGATAACCACCCAAGAGTAGCAGCAATTAATTCCTTTGGTATCGGAGGGGCTAATTCTTTTATGGTAGTAGAGGAATTTGTGGGAGAAACAAATCATGTCGAACAAAATGATAACATGGAACAGCATTTGGTAGTTCTATCTGCACGTAAAGAAACTAATTTGAAGCAATATGCGCAATCGATTCTTGAATTTTTGGATCAAGAAAGAGAAAACTTGAGGGGAAGCAATGCTAACTACTTTTTGTCTAGCATGGCGTACACTTTGCAAACAGGACGCCAGCCTTTCCAAGAACGATTGGCTGTTGTTGTGTCCCATCCTGATGAGTTAAAGAACAAACTTGTCCGTTATGTTTCGGGGGAACAACAAATTAAAAATTTGTTCAGTGGAAATGTAAAAAAGGGATCTACAAAGCTTAAATCATCCCAATGGAGAGCAAACGTAGAAAAAACTGATAAGCTAAGCGACTGGGCTGAAAAATGGGTAGCAGGAGGGGAAGTGAATTGGGAGTCTTTGTATGAACATCCTCCGCAAAAAATGTCACTTCCAAACTATCCTTTTGATAAAAACTCGTTATGGATTGGACAGGTAACGGGGTTACAGAACGGTTCTGATAATTCAAAAGATGAAGCTTTGTTTCCACCTAGCGTGAATTCGGAGTATTTAGAAGAGGTGAATCGAGTATACCTCCATCATGTTTGGAATAAAAGGGACTCAATCCTAAGTAAGCATGAATCATGGCATGGAGAATCTATTCTCATATTCGATACAGACGAACAATTACGAGATGTTTTACTAGAAAAGATTGCTAGAGAAGGAAGTAAAGTAAAAGTGATCTTGGTAAAACCAGGCGATGCTTATCGGTACGTAAGTTCAGAGGTCTTTGAAATAAAACCAAATCAATTCAGTGATTATGAGCAGTTAATCACAACGCTTAAGCTTAAGAATGCTCTACCTTCTAAGGTTCTATATTTATGGTCAAAAGATAGGCTTAATGATAAAAATACAGAATTAGACAACTATCTGCAAAAGGGTTTATATTCAGTATTTCCATTGACACAAGCGCTAATGAAGATGAAATTAAAACATACCATTAAATTATTGTTTGTTCATGATGAACAACAAAAACAGATCGACCATGGGGCATTGGCTGGTTTATTTAAAACTATTCAAATTGAAAATCCACGTTTTGTATATAAGTCTGTAATGATCGATTTTCCTTTGACAGAATCGGAAGTACTTATCGACTTATTCCAACGTGAATATCAAATGAGTGATAACGCGGTCGAGGTTAGATATACCCAGGGGGAAAGACATGTAAGAATATTAATGCAGTTTGAACCGCCTGTTGATCAAATTCAGTTCAATATGCTCAAAGATCAGGGTGTTTATCTTATTACAGGAGGATTAGGTGGTTTAGGTTTCATCTTTGCACGTTATATTGCAGAGCAAGTTCACGCCAAGTTGGTGTTAGTGGGACGTTCAAGGCTTAATCCGGATAAAGAAGCCAAACTAGAACAATTGAGATCTCTAGGGACAGAGGCAGTGTATATCCAAGGAGATATTACTAGAAAAGAAAGTGTAAAAGAACTGATGAGAGAAGTGAAAGCTTTATATGGTGAATTGCATGGCATCATTCACAGTGCAGGCGTAACTCAAGATCGTTTGCTCATACAAAAAGAACAAGATGAAATAAAGAAAGTGATTGCTCCAAAAGTGTACGGCAGTGTTTATCTGGATGAAGCAACCAAAAATGAACCACTTGATTTCTTTGTGCTTTTTTCCTCCACAGCTGGTGTTATGGGGAATACCGGTCAAAGTGATTATGCTTTTGCAAACAGTTACTTGGATGGTTTTGCAGCGAATCGTGAAGAAAAACGCCATTTACGAAAGAGAAATGGAAAAACAGTCTCGATTAGTTGGCCCTTATGGAAAGAGGGTGGAATGAACGTTGACGAGCAAACTAAACAACATTTTCTAAGAAAGTTTGGTATGTCACCAATGAATACCAAGACGGGCTTGGAAGCCTTTCAGTATAGCTTGTCAAATTCCGAGAGCCATATCGTTGTAGCAGAGGGTAATCGTCAAAAAATCATAGAGGCAATAGGTGCTAGCGACGAAAAAACTACAGAAAGGTCAGAAGTAACAATTCAAACGAATGATAGAGAGGTTTTGAATTCAAAAGAACAACACGTACAGGCGAGTCAATTATATAAGTATCTTTATAAAGATGTTCTCTCGATTGTGGTTGACATTTTAAAAATAAATGAAGACGAGATTGATATGGATACTGAACTCAGTGATTTTGGATTTGATTCAATATTATTGACTAAATTTAGTGAACATTTAAGTGATTTATTTCATGAGAATATTTATCCTTTTATTTTCTTTGAATACCGAACCCTCGGTTCCTTGATAGACTATCTTGCAAATGAATACAGAGGAAAAATGGTAGAGCACTATCTGGTAAATTTAAAGGAAGTACAGAAAGATTCGGATCAACAAGTTCAATCTATTTCAACTGAAAAAATAGTAGAACAATCCCTAGCTGTTGATGAAAAGTCAGTGGAAAAGGATAAAAAATCCACATTTGAACCTGTAGCTATTATTGGAATGAACGGTACGATGCCACAGTCGGAAGATTTACATTGTTTTTGGGAAAATATTGAACAAGAAAAGGATTTGATTACAGAGGTACCAGAGGATCGTTGGCAACTTAAAAATATTGACGGTGAACAACATTCCTTTCCTAAATGGGGAGGGTTTATGAACGAGATAGATAAATTTGATCCACTGTTTTTTGGTATCTCTCCCTGGGAAGCAGAATTAATGGACCCACAGCAGCGTCTATTTATGGAAACAGTTTGGAAAACTATAGAAAATGCAGGGTATAAACCTTCAGATCTTTCGGGAACTAGAACGGCATTATTTGTTGGTGTAGCTACAACTGATTATCGTGAACTATATCAAAATAATCACACTGAAATAAATGCTCAGACTACCACAGGAACATCCCATTGTATCCTGGCAAATAGAATTTCGTTTTTGCTCAATATTCATGGTCCTAGTGAGCCAATTGATACAGCTTGCTCTAGTTCTCTTGTTGCAATCCATCGAGCTGTTGAAGCCATTCAATACGGCCAGTGTGAGATGGCTATTGCTGGAGGAGTTAATATAATCGCAAGCCCTAACCTTAATGTTTCATTTCATAAAGCTGGAATGTTAGCTACTGATGGTCGTTGTAAAACATTTGACAATAAAGCTAATGGGTATGTACGTGGAGAAGGTACGGGCGCACTACTTTTAAAACCATTAAGACAAGCTGAAGCTGATGGTGACCATATATATGGTGTGATAAGAGGAACAGAAGTGAATCATGGTGGACATGCAAATTCCCTAACTTCACCAAATCCAATTGCACAGAAGGACTTGTTAGTAGGAGCCTATCGGAAGGCAGGTGTGAACCCTGCTACAGTGGGGTATATTGAAGCACATGGAACTGGAACTTCTCTTGGAGATCCTATTGAAATTGAAGGCCTTAAAAAAGCTTTTGATCAGTTATATGAAGACTGGCGAATCTCACAACCCCCACAACAGTACTGCGGATTGGGTTCAGTGAAAACAAACATTGGTCATTTAGAGACCGCTGCTGGTATAGCGGGCGTATTTAAAGTTTTATTGGGAATGAAGCATAAACAAATACCGGGAACCCTTCACTTTAATGAGTTAAATCAATATATTGAGCTTGAAGGAAGCCCATTTTATATAGTCGATAAAACTCAGTCATGGGAACGCTTGAAGGATAAGTATGGTCGCCAAATTCCGAGAAGGGCGGGTGTGAGTTCTTTTGGATTTGGTGGGGTCAACGCCCATTTGATTCTTGAAGAATACGAACAACCGGAGCCCTCTGTAACACAAAATCAACAACCAGAGTTGATCGTGTTATCAGCTAAGAATAAGGAAAGACTTGCTGAATATGCAAATAAACTTAGACTTGATATCGAGCGGAAGAAAGAACAAAATATTAATTTAAGTGCCATGGCATATACTTTACAAATTGGACGAGAGCCAATGGATGAACGATTGGCTATGGTGGTCTCATCAGTACAAGAATTAAAAGCGATATTAACAGATTTTCAACAGGATAAAGAAAATGTGAACGCCCTTTATGAAGAGAACGCACCTGACAGTAAATTAAAGTACTTACTATCAGGTGGAGCTGGAAATGAATTTATTAGAAGACTAGTGAAGGAGAAGGAATACGAAAAACTGGCAAGACTGTGGTTGTCTGGTTTAGAAATTGATTGGAATTTGTTGCACACAGAAAACAACCGTAGACGGCTACCTTTACCGACGTATCCGTTTGCACGAGAAAGGTATTGGATTCCTAGTCCAGTTTTATCGAAAAAGAAAAAAGATAATACTGTTTTACATCCCTTACTTGACACTATCGATATGAAAAAAAGCCTTGGTAGTGGGATAGTTCTACGTAAACATTTCAAACGATTGGATCAAATTGTACAAGAACACAAAGTTAATAATAAACCAACATTGCCGGGAGTAGGGTATTTGGAGATGGTGTATGCAGCAGCTTCAGAAATTACCAGCGATTCGCCCCAGTCCATTTCGGACGTGTACTGGTTGCAGCCATTAATAGTTGAGGATGAAAAGGCAGTAAGTATTGTAATATCAAATGAAGAGGATCAACTTCATTATGAAGTTGTTAGTGAAGAACAGGGCGATACTATTATCCATGGAAAAGGCCGTATTGATTTAAGTGCTACTGCATCTAAAGAAGAGGAAATATCTATTACGAATATCAAAACTAGGTGTACAGAAAAAATATACCCAACTAAACTGTACAATGCCCTTGCTGAAGTTGGTTTGGTATATGGTTCCTCGTTCCAAGGTATTCAAGAAGTTTGGAAAGGTTCGGACGAAGCGCTTAGTTATATTGAGTTACCTGAGAGTTGCTTAAAAGAAAATTCATCGTATACAATGCATCCTATGCTGATGGACGCCGCTTTGCAAACATTGACCTGTTTAGATATGGCAAGTGTGGAAAAAGGGACGCTAAAAATTCCTTTTGCTACGTCGAGGATAGAGGTTTTACGACCTTTAGAATCTAAAGTTTATACTCATGTTCGTATGTTGGATGAGGATCGTTTTGACCTGACAATAACGGATGTTCAGGGAGTTGTTTGCATTAGGTTGTTTGATTTTATCGTCAAAGAGGTGAAGGAATCAGACAAAAACCTTTTGTATGCCACTGAATGGGAGGCAGAACCAGTTTTTTTTGAAAGGAACAAGCAAGACGCGGGATCAGCCTTGATTGTACATACAGATCAGGGGATGGGACTTGTCAATACATTATGCGATAAACATCAAGAAGTGTTTTGTATTCGGCTGGGGTCAGAGACTCGACAAGTGGACCCATACAATTGGGAAGTCCAATCAAATAAAGAGGATTCTTTTGATTCTATAATACAGAAATTACCAAAAATAGATGCATTATATTATCTAGGTGGGATACAGCATTCTATTGACAGTATGTACCATTTCAAAAAGGGAGACGGCGATCATGAACAGGTAGTGCTTTCTCTTTTTAGGCTGATTAAGACATTACAGCGAACAAAATATTTAGCAGATCCTCTGGAGATTAAAGTGATAACGAATAATGTACATCAGGTCATGAATGAGTATCTTGCTTATCCTCAAGCAGCAAGTTTGTTCGGCTTTGCAAAGTCTTTGGCTATAGAACACCAAAACTGGTCTATTAGTTGTATCGATGTGGACTTATACTCAGAGGAAGAACAAGCCATAGCCGAATCTATTATGGAAGAAAGCGGGAGCCTTGCAGGAAGTGCAGTTGCTATTCGCAACGGTGTGCGCTATGTACAAAGGATCAAACCACTTCAACTACCGAATGCGAAAGAAATACCTTTTAGACAAAATGGGGTCTATGTCATACTTGGTGGTACTGGGGGGATCGGTTTAGAGTTAAGTCGTTACCTGGCTAAGAGTGTTCAGGCGAAGTTGGTACTATTAGGACGAAAACCATTAACAGCAAAACAAAAAGAACAGATTATGCATATCGAATCAATGGGGGCAGAAGTTCTTCATATTGAGGCAGATGCTTCCGACTATTCAAGCATGGAACAGGCAATTAATCGAGTTAAAGAAACCTTTGGTATTATTCATGGAGCGTTTCATTCAGCTATGGTGTTAAATGATAAAATGCTAGTCAATATGAATGAAGATACACTTCTTTCAGTTCTTGCACCTAAGATATCAGGAAGTGTTAATTTCTATGAAGCTCTTAAAGATCAACCATTGGACTTTATGATGTTCTTCTCTTCAGCTATATCATTTTTGGATAGTGCAGGCCAAAGCAATTACGCTGCTGCATCTACATTTCAAGATGCTTGGGCTCGATACTTACACAAAAACGCACCCTTTCCCATAAAACTAATCAATTGGGGTTATTGGGGAGAGACAGGTGTTGTCGCTACAGAAGAATATAACAAACGTATGGCGACAAGAGGAATTAAATCGATTCAACCCGAAGAGGGAATAGAAGTCATTCAGCAAATTTTATTAAGCCAGGTTACACAGGTCATGCCGTTTAAAGCAAGTAATAATTTTCTTAGACAGATGGGAGTTCAATTGCAGAAGTGTGATCGTATTTACTCTAAAGAAATACCTTCGCTTATTGAAACAACTGTACAAGCAGTTGAAAAAGAGGGCCTGGATAGCTCAAATGCGACAAGCCATACTGAAGCCCTTAAAAAACTGAAACTTTTTGCTCGCTATTTATTGCTTTCGGCATTTCAACAAATGGGTGTATTTAAACGTAGCAAAGAATCGTATAACATAGAGGATCTTAAAGAGAAAATGCAAATTGTTCCGGCCTATTCAGGATTATTTGAAGCATTGGTAAATATTTTAGAAGAAAGTGGCTTTATTCAAACGAACTCACATCAAGTCACCACTACACAATATTTAGAAAGCAGGGAACTGCAACATCAAATGAAAGAAATTTCCCAATATAAAGATGATTTACTATATCACTATCCTAATCTCGAACCTTATGTGAAATTAATATGGGTATGTGTAAATTCCTATCCTTCAGTACTTACGGGAAAAAGATCTCATATGGAAGTATTGTTTCCATTAGGCTCAGCAGATCAGGTTAAAAACATATACGGAGGTAACGACAGTGCAGACTATCACAACTCGTTGGTAGCTCAGTTTATTAAAAACTATATCAAACAACGTCTTAAAAAAAGTACCAAGAAAAAACTTAATATACTTGAAGTCGGCGCGGGTACAGGGGCAACAAGCCATCTTGTATTAAAGGCCATAAAAGAATATGCCCCATATATCCATTACTTTTATACTGACATTTCACAAGGGTTTACTAAGCAAGCTGAAAAAGTATATGGGGAACACCACCCGTTTGTGGAATTTAAGGTACTTGATATTGAAAAAGATTTAGCACAACAGGGCTTTCAGATGAATAGCATTGATATTGTCCTAGGAAGTAATGTCTTACATGCAACCAAGAATATTAAAAATACTTTGGAACGAATCAAAATCCTTCTTAAGACAAATGGAATCACGGTAATTAATGAAGTAACACAGATTCAAGAATTTTTGACTTTAACTTTTGGACTAACAGAGGGTTGGTGGTTGTTCGAGGATCCAGAATACCGACTCCCACATTCTCCACTACTAAATACAGATAAATGGCAGTCATTACTTGCTCTGACAGGGTATAAGCGTACGAAGTTTTTGGATCTCCCTACCCAATCGGATCAAGACAAGAACCAGAGTATTATTATAGCAGAAAGTGACGGACGAGTATCGACAACCGTTACTATAGAACCAGATCCACCAAATGAAGACCAGGTTGATATGGAAAAAGAATCAACATTATCTTCTCCAAAAAAGAATATGGCCCAAGACCTTTCACACTTTGAATTGCAATCTAAGACGATTGATTATCTTAAAGAACAATTTGCTAATGTATTAAAAATTAATAAAGATAGAATAGATCACAAAGCAACATTTGAAATATATGGTGTGGACTCTCTTGTGATGGTGAGGCTAATTTCTCACCTAGAAAAAGAATTTGGTAAGCTTCCATCAACATTACTATTTGAACATATGACAATTGAAAAACTAAGCGAATATTTCATGGTAAAGCATCCAGACCATTTAAACAAACTCTTTACACCGCTATCAGTCGAATTAATGGAGGAACAATCTTACCAATCGCATTATGAGGACGTGGTCGCCGCTTCTAAAGAGACTCAACCATTTGCTACAGAACATTTACAAACGGAAGAAATGGAAAATATTGTTGACAGATTATCTGACGAAGAGGTCGATAAGTTGTTTAATAAAATAGCGGGTTTAATTTGATAATGTATGGGAGAGATCAATATGCATACTCTTAATCAACAGCAAAAAAGGGAAATATTGAAACGCCTATTAGATAAGTCAGAACAATTTCCTAAAGAAGATATTGCCATCATAGGTGTTAGTGGACAATATCCTATGGCCAAAAATCTTAATGATTTTTGGGAGAATATTAAGCAGGGAAAAAATTGTATTAGTGAAATTCCTAAAAGTCGCTGGGATTGGGAAAAGTACTACAATCCAGATAGCGATGAACAAGGTTTCAGCTATACTAAATGGGGCGGTTTTATAGAGGATATCGATAAGTTTGACCCAGCTTTTTTTAACATTACACCGAAAGAAGCAGAAGAAATCGACCCTCAGGAAAGGTTGTTTTTGCAAACAGCATGGGCAACATTAGAAGATGCAGGCATCACAAGATCTTCGCTTATTGAACAAAATTCAAGTGTTGGGGTTTTTGTAGGTATTATGAACAACTACTATGTACGCCAGGGAGGAACTTCTGCTTATTGGTCTCTTGCTAATCGTATTTCGTACTTTATGAACTTACAAGGTCCTAGCCTAGCTGTAGATACAGCCTGCTCTTCATCGCTGACTGCTATTCACTTGGCTTGTGAAAGCCTAAAAAAAGGAGAGTGTCATACAGCGATTGCTGGAGGAGTGAACCTAATTGTTCATCCTGAACATTATGAGAATTTGTCACGAATGAACATGCTCTCTAAGGATGATAAATGTAAAGCTTTTGGAGCGAATGCAGATGGATTTGTGGATGGTGAAGGCCTAGGTGCTGTTCTACTAAAACCATTGCATAGGGCAATAGCAGACAACAATCAGATATATGCGGTAATCAAAGGAACTTCTATTAATGCTGGAGGGAAAACCAGTGGATATACAGTTCCTAATCCAAATGCTCAAGCAGACCTAATTAAAGTAGCCCTTGAGGAAGCTCGTGTTTCCCCAGAAACCATTTCCTATGTAGAGGCCCATGGCACTGGAACATCTTTGGGTGATCCGATTGAAATAGCAGGTCTAACTACAGCGTTTAAGGGGGATGACAATTTCAATCAAAGTTGTCCAATTGGTTCTGTTAAGTCAAATATTGGTCATCTCGAATCAGCTGCGGGTATAGCAGGTTTAACCAAAGTGCTTTTACAAATGAAACATAGGCAGTTGGTACCTTCCTTGCATTCAGAACAGCTGAATCCGCGTATTGCTTTTGAGAATACACCTTTTTATGTGCAACAGCAGTTGGCAGAATGGAAGCAACCTGTAAAGTACGAAAATGGCGAAAGACAAACGTTTCCTCGAAGAGCTAGTATTAGCTCTTTCGGGGCAGGAGGCGCCAATGCCCATGTCATTGTGGAGGAGTATAATGAACCCTTAGTTCAAAATAATTATGTTAAGGAAAAAGAATACTTGTTTTTACTTTCGGGCAAAAATGAAGCGAGGTTGCGTGATTATGCTTTTGAATTTAGGTCTTTTTTAGTGGAAAACAGGTTGAAAATCAATATTGCTGATATCACCTATACACTTCAGATTGGTCGCGAAGCAATGGAGGAACGGTTAGCAATTGTAGCCTCTGATATAGAAACGCTAGTAAAGAAGTTAACACTTTATAACCAAGAACAAAGAAATATTGAAAATCTGTATTTTCAAAAAGAGCCCGAAGCCCACCAGGAACAGGAAATACATAATTGTCTTCAACAGAAGAATTTAAGTCGTCTGGCTAAATTATGGGTTTCTGGTATAGATATTGATTGGTTAGGGTTATATCAGGGGGAAAAACCCAAAGTGGTCTCACTGCCCACTTATCCATTTGCAAAGGAGTTATATTGGATATCAAGGAATAAAAGTATACTCAAAGAAAATAGAGAGAAATTGCATCCTTTGCTGGATTGTAATATATCATCTTTAAAAGAACAAAAATTTACTGTACGTTTGACAGGACATGAATTTTTCATGGCTGATCATAAGTTAGGTAATCAAATGGTCTTACCAGGATCAGCTATTTTAGAAATGGCTAGGGCTGCAGGTAGTTTTTCCACAGAGGATAAAATTTGCAGTATAAAGGATATCTTTTGGAATCAACCTATTGTTTTGAAACAAGTAGGTAAAGAATTCGCTGATAAGGATGTTTTTGTAAGTCTGTTTATGGTTAAAGACGGACTCGAATATGAAGTGTGGAGTATCACCCAAAAAGAGCAAAAAGTTATTCATGCCGAAGGGTTAATGACGTATGGTATATCGGAATTACCAAGAAATTTAGATATTAACAAAATTACTTCCCGATGTAGTCAAACTATGCCACGAGATGAATGTTATAACCATTTTCAAAAAGCAGGTCTTAATTACGGGACAAGCTTTCAAACCATACAAGGAATATCTTTCAATCGAAAAGAATCTTTAGTAGAGCTATACCTACCACCTCACTTAAAGGAAAGCCAATCGGAATTTGACTTGCATCCCTCCCTGTTGGATGGAGCTTTTCAAGCAGTGATAGGGCTATTGGTCGATAAAAACTCTAAAGCAACCTATTTACCTTTTTCACTAGGTGAAGCTATTCTCGTTCGGTCATTAACAGATAAGTGTTATGCTCACGTCACTTGGGCAGAGAAACAACCAACTGGGTCCGAAACAATGTATAGCTTTATGATTAAGATTGTGGACAAAGAAGGGCAAGTACTTGTTCAACTAAATAATTTCACTGTGAAGATGTCTTTAATAAAAAACACTTCGATTAAAGAGTCCGAGACTTTTTTATTGCAAAAGGTATGGTACGAAAAAGAGATTGAATCTTCGGAAAAGAGTAAAGGGTTATCGGGAAATATCTTATTATTTAGCTCCGATGATAACCTTCGGAATATATTGAATGAACATATGAGTGAGCAAGATAATAGAATCATCCAAGTAAAGAAGGGTGACCGATTCACATGTGTAGGACGTGACACATATGAAATTAATCCTTTACAACCGGATGATTATCAGAACTTGATGAACTCATTAAAAGAAGAACAGTTTATACCAAACTATATTATTCATTACTGGTCAAAAGAGGGAGACAACAAGTCAAAAGATTCATTAAGCGAACAATTGCAGCAAAGCATATATTCCATAGTGTACCTTAGCAAAGCACTAATAATTGCAAAATATCAAAAAAGCGTCTCTCTGCTATATGTATATCCGTTTGAAAAGGAAGCGCCCATACCACCATATGAAGCAGTTCATGCACTAGCTAAAACAATTGAATTAGAGAATCCTAGAATTGCGACCAAAACAATCGGAATCTCAAGTGATCAACAGAACACACGTATAAGTCATATCTTTTCCAAAGAATTGACAGTTGACACTGATTACCATTCAGATATTCAGTATATTTCTGGGCAGAGATATGTTTATTCATTTCAGGACAAGCAAACACAGAGGGAAGAATCTGTACCTTTACGGCAGAATGGGGTATATGTCATTACCGGGGGAACCGGTGGACTCGGTTTTCTCTTCGCAAAATACTTTGCTGAACAATTCCAACCTAAGCTAGTCCTTGTTGGGCGAAGGGAATGGAGTCTTGAAATAGAAAATCAGGTTAAAAGACTGGAGGACATGGGAGCTGAGGTCGAGTATATTTCAGCTGATATATCGGATCAAGATCAAGTAAAAGACATCATCAAACAAACAAAAAATAAATTTAAGGAAATTCACGGTATTATTCATAGTGCAGGGGTAATACGAGACTCTCTTCTCTATAAAAAGACGAAGCAAGATATACAGGACGTATTGGCACCAAAGGTTTTTGGTACAGTTTGGTTGGATAAATATACAAAGAATGAAAAGCTAGACTTTTTTTGCTTATTCTCTTCAATAGCCGGTCTGTTAGGTAATGTGGGGCAAGCAGATTACGCTTATGCTAATAGTTTTATGGACCATTTTGCTCACTTAAGAGAAAGGAAACAAGCACAAGAACAACGTTATGGGAGAACACTTTCAATTAATTGGCCCTACTGGGAACAAGGTGGGATGCAGTTAGCCACAGACGAGCAGAACAGGCTGAAACAAATGTACGGTCTTTTACCTTTACGTACAAAAAATGGGTTTAAGGCATTTGAAAAGGGTTTAGCAGCCTATCATACACAACTGGCAGTCATGGAAGGGAACAAAAACGAACTATTACAGGCAATAAACAATCCCCTCCCAAAAATTAACGAGAATTCTCATAAGTCATTAGTGGAAAGTGACATACAAAAACTACGTCAAAAAACGGAACACTATTTAAAAGTTGTACTTTCGGAAGAAACGAAGATACCTGTATCCAATATAGATGTCGAGAAGGAGTTTGAAGCATTCGGAATAGATTCAGTTATTATTATGCGTATGGTTCGTAAACTTGAAAAAGTTTTTGGTGAACTGCCTAAAACATTATATTTCGAATTTCAAACAATTGGAGAATTAACAACATATTTTATCGAAGACCATTACGATAAATTAATTCACATACTCGGGATATTTAAGAGGGAAGCAATGGAAACTTCCGAAGAGAATCATTTAGAAGAGCAATTTTCTAGAAGTAAGAAACAGCGTGTACGATTTGCAAAAACTGATCAGCGACAAGATGATGATGTTGCCATCATTGGTTTGAGTGGACGCTATCCTCAAGCTGATAATTTGGATGAATTTTGGGAAGTCCTCAAAAGCGGGCGTGATTGTATTACGGAAATTCCTGCAGAGCGATGGGATTATATGAAATATTATGATCCAGAGAAGAGAGTCGGAAAAACGTACAGTAAGTGGGGGGGGTTTATTAGCGATTTCGATAAATTTGATTCGTTATTTTTCAATATTTCCCCTAAGGAAGCAAGATATATTGATCCCCAAGAACGTCTGTTTTTGGAAACGGTATGGCATACAATAGAAGACGCAGGTTATAAAAAAATGGAGCTTGAGAAACGGAAAATAGGTGTTTTTGTTGGAGTGATGTATGGTCAATACCAATTATATGGGATAGAAGAGGAGGCCAAAGGAAATTTTGTTTTACCAAACTCTTCCTATGCATCTATTGCCAATCGTGTATCATATTTCTTTAATTTCCATGGTCCAAGTTTGGCTTTGGATACGATGTGTTCATCTTCATTAACTGCGATACATTTGGCAATTAACAGCCTCCATCAAGGAGAGAGTGAAATGGCGGTAGCAGGTGGTGTGAATTTAACTATTCATCCGAGCAAGTATTTACTATTAAGTGATTCAAACTTTGCTTCTAGTGATGGACGCTGTCGAAGCTTTGGAAATGGCGGCGATGGTTATGTACCTGGTGAAGGTGTGGGAGCTATCTTACTAAAGCCCCTTAACAAAGCGATTGCCGCGGGTGATCATATTTACGGTGTAATAAAAGCGAGTACCGTAAATCACGGCGGTAGAACCAATGGTTATACAGTGCCTAATCCAAATGCTCAAGGAAATCTCATCAAAGAAGCTATGAAAAAAGCAAATGTATCTCCACAAGATATTAGCTATGTGGAAGCCCATGGAACAGGAACATCATTAGGGGATCCAATTGAAATCAACGGATTAATACAAGCTTTTGGTAAACAGCATTCCAAGCAATCTTGCTCAATTGGTTCAGTCAAGTCTAATATCGGTCATTTGGAGTCAGCAGCTGGTATTGCAGCGCTTACTAAAGTGTTATTACAAATGAAACACAAGCAATTGGTTCCTTCTATTCATGCGTCTGAACCTAATCCAAACATCAATTTTAATCAGTCACCTTTTTACTTACAGCAATCATTGGAAGAATGGAGGCAACCAACTGTTTTGCAAGATGGAAAAGAGAAAAAAATCCCTAGGACCGCTGGGATTAGCTCTTTTGGTGCTGGGGGTTCCAATGCTCATCTCATCATTGAAGAGTACATCCAACAAAAATTACCGGTTGAAGTCAAGGAGGAGCCACAAATACTGATCTTATCAGCCCGTAATAAGAACAGACTACAAGTATATTCGAGAAAAATGATAGAATTTCTTGATAAGTCGATTGGCAACGGAAAAAGTCCAGTGTCACCGATTAGCTTGGCTGATATTGCCCATACTTTACGGTTTGGGAGAGAGGAATTAGACGAACGATTAGCTATTATTGCTTCTAACATAGAAGAATTTAAAGATAAATTGAGCCAATATATTCAAGATTACCATACTTCATCCGTTTATGCTGGGAATATAAATGAAGTTAAAGAAGTTACAAAGGTATCTGATCTACGGTCTCATGAAAGAGATATACTAAGTATTGTAAATAAGTGGAGGGAAAATGGAGAGTTAGGTAAAATAGCTGAGTTGTGGGTGGCAGGTGTAAAAATTCATTGGGACAAAATATCACTGAATGAAGGGACAAAGCAACCACTTCCTACCTATCCATTTCAGAGAGATAGGCATTGGATTTTACAAGATGATGCTAAGCCTAATAATACCGCAGTCAGTAATTTAGAAATTCATCCTTTGGTAGAATTCATTCATCCTGATTTGAGCTTAAAAAACAACGGTGTCGTCTATCAAAAAAAATTGAAGTACAATGATTTAATCGTCAAAGATCATCTTGTAGATAAAAAACGACTTTTTCCTGGTGTTGGCCAATTAGAAATGGCAATGGGTGCAATAACTCATTTAAAACAAAGCAACGGTTATAGTCTATCTAACGTAGTTTGGTTACAGCCAGTCCTCCTGAACCAAAAGGAGCTGGAATTGCATATCTTGATTAAAGAAAAGAATGAAATGCTTACTTTTGAAATTCAAAGTATTCCTGAAGATAAGATTGTTACTCATTCTAAAGGGATTATACGTAAGGAAAGTCAACCTAGGGTTGATCAGGAACTATATATTTCTGTGGAAGATGTGAAACTGAGAGCAGCATTCGAGTTGGAGAAGACGGAATTTTACGAAAGATTTTCTAAGGTGGGCATTGATTATGGGCCATACTTTCAATGTATACAGCACATCTGGGGCAACCAATTAGAAGCATTAAGTATGTTTCAAATTCCACAGGGACAGGAGGAAGAATTAGGACAATATACCTTACATCCATCTTTAGTAGATGGTGCACTACAAACAATTGCAGGTATCGAAGGCCATGATGATGATCTGAAATTACCTTATTCTGCAGAAAGTGTGGTGGTGAAGCGGCCTCTTTCATCTTCTGGTTATGCCTATGTCCATTCAACAGGGAAGGATATTTATCAGGTAGAGTTAATGGATAACGAAGGGCATGTATGTATCAGTCTTCATGATGTTAGTGTTCGTCCAGCACCAGTGAAAACGCAACCATCGACATCTATATATTATAAGCCTAGATGGAAGCTCGCACCCTTACCTCCCATTTCTCAACTAGATATTGCAGCAAATCAGAAAGTATTAATTATTGCTCATGATGATAGTGCGGGATTAGACGTTGGTTTAGCGGAAGCTTACGATAAATCACAAGTTTATTATATTCAATTAGGGGAGGAAAATATAAAATATTCAGACAAGTATTGGGAGATCGACTCAAGCGACCCGTACTCTTTCAAATCTTGTTTGCAAGAAATCCCAAGTGATATTCACGTGGTTTACTTCCTTGGGGGGATTCAAGGAGAGGTGACACAGCATACGGACATCGATCAGCTAAACAGTACACAAGAAATTGGAGTTATTAGTTTGTTTAGACTTGTACAAGCATTGAGTGAGAAAGGGTATGATGAACGTTTTCTTCGTTTACATGTCATTACAAACCATGTATATACGCTCTCAGAAGATGAGCTTCCAAATCCGGATGTAGCTGGTATACATGGACTAACAAAATCGATGATCAAAGAGTATCCTCACTGGGATATAAGTTATACAGATGTTGATCTTAGATCGTTTATTAATACATCTCAGGCATCTGTAAAGCAAGAAATAATCAAAACTCTTATAGCTGAATCTTTTGCTAAATCAAGTGAAGATATTTTAATTCATGCGGGACAGCGTTATGTCCGTTCACTTTCACAAATTTCACTCCCACCAGTAAAGGAAAGTGGTTTTAGAAAAAATGGCGTATATTTTATTCTTGGGGGTGCAGGAGGTATTGGATTAGAATTAAGCAAATATCTAGTCCAGCAATTTGACGCAAAAATTATCTTAATCGGTCGTAGCCCATTAAATGATGAGAAACAGCAAAAGATAGATGAAATAATGAGACATGATGGACAAATATTATATATTCAAGCAGATGGTACTGATCTAAAAAGTATGCAAGGTGCTGTTAATGAGGTAAAGTCCCAATTTGGCCAGATTCATGGTGTTATACATTCTGCTATCGTCCTCAAAGATAGTACGTTGAAAAATATGGATGAAGAGTCATTCCGAGCAGTCTTATCGCCTAAAGTCCAAGGAAGCTATATCCTCTATCAAGTGTTTAGAGACGAACCACTTGACTTCATGATGTTTTTCTCATCTGCCCAATCCTTTAGTGGAAATGCTGGGCAAGGAAATTACGCAGCTGCCTGTACGTTTAAAGATGCTTTTGCTCAATATCTTAAGCGGACTGCTTCCTTTCCGGTCAAAATCATTAATTGGGGATATTGGGGTGAGGTTGGTATAGTGGCCTCAGAACATTATCATAAACTTTTGACTGCTCAAGGCATTTATTCTATGGGTTTGAATGAAGGAATAGAAGCGTTAGAGAGAGTTCTTCATTATCCAATTGACCAAGTGATGGTCATGAAAGCGGAAAAAGAAGTATTAGAACATCTTAGTGTAGATAGGAATTCTTTGATGATTCAACATCGTGTTAATATGCCATCTATGTTGCATTCAACGATTGATAGGAACCGAAGACCAAGGCTTAATGAAGAAAGCTTACAAAAGTCAAGGAATGCATTTCTAGAGATTGAAAAACTTAGTGAACTATTGTTATTGAACATGTTCCAGAAGTTAGGGGTTTTTAAAAATAGCAATGAACAATACAAAAAAGAAGAATTGAAAAAGAAGCTAGGGATTATTGATCATTATAGTCAATTATTCGAAGCTCTATTAGATATTATGGCACAAAGTGAATTGATTCAAATAGAGGAGAAGTCTATACGAACCACTTCCCGAATTGATAATCCAAATTTACAGGAAGAGGTTAAGAATTTAAAGCATAGATTTAATCAGTCAGATAGTCTTCTAGACATGAAGGGCCATGTAGATTTACTAAGGACATGTTTTCAAAATTATGCTGATATTTTAAGAGGTAACGTTCTTGCCACTGACATCATTTTTCCTAACTCATCAATGACTAAGGTAGAAGACATTTATCAAAACAATGTCATAGCAGATTACTTTAATCAATTGATTGTCTGGGGACTTCGTTCTTTTATTCAGAAACGATTGCCAACATTACAGGAAGGAGAAAAAATAAAAATATTAGAAGTGGGCGCTGGAACCGGGGGAACAAGTGCCACGGTATTTGAAGGAATTCATGAATTTGCTGACCAAGTGGAGTATATATATACGGACATTTCCCTAGGTTTTATTAATTATGGTCGCAGCCGATATGGAGTTCAGAATCAATTTGTTAAGTTTTCTACATTAGATATTGAAAAGGATATTCAGTCACAGGGATTTGATTTTGGTGGATATGATGTAGTTATTGCTGCAAACGTGCTCCATGCGACCAAACATGTACAGGGGACATTGAATAACATTAAAAAACTACTAAAAACCAATGGATGGATTATTTTAAATGAAGCGACAATCGTTAATAACTTTACAACCCTTACCTTTGGATTACTTGAAGGATGGTGGCTGTACGAAGACTCAAAAGAGAGGTTACCGAACTCACCTTTACTCAGCACATCTATGTGGAAAGATCTATTGAAGCGAGTAGGATATGAACAAACAGTTGCCCTAGAGTCCATGTCTCAGGAGAATAGTGGCTTTGTCCAAAATATTATCTTTGGGGAAAGTAATGGACTTTCAGAAACTGTTCAAAACAGTAATTCCACCACAATTATGGATACAACGGAACTTTCTTTAGAAATAGCAGAAGATCAGGTGTCTCAAGAAATGGTAGCAGTGACACAAGAGCATACTGCACTGCCTCATACAGCTTCGATCCCAAAAAATAATAAACGGGAATATATTGAAGAGACATTGATTAACTGTATCGTTGAAGCACTTGAGGTGAATATTGAAGACATTTTTATAGAGAAACAGTTCTCTGAGTATGGTGTTGATTCTATCACTGGATTAGAACTAATTAAGACTATTAATGATACATTAGGCATCACTTTAAAGACGACAGTTTTATTTGATTATACTAATGTCAATGTTTTAACAGATTATATCCTGAACGAATATGGCGAAATTATTTTTCAGGCAATTTCTGATGGTGTAATAGAAGAGGAGGATGAAGATCTAGAGCTCCTGAATAAATTAGCCGACGGTGAATTAAATATTGATCAAGTTTATAAGTTAATGGGGTGGAAATATGGAGCGGAAGATTAAAAAAATACTTGACTTGATACAGAATGGGAAGTTGTCACCTTTAGATGGAAAAAAACTAATTGAAAAAATGGATCAATCTCGGGCTGATGAAACACCTCAGCCCGATCAAATGGAGGCAGATAATGTAACGGATAATGAGCAATATAAATCAGTTGTCATACAAAAACCTGGGACAATTTCAAGTATTCAGACGCAAACGATTAACCCGAAAGATCCCGGGAAAAGCGAAGTACAAATTCTTGTTCATGCTTTTTCATTAAATTTCGGTGATTTACTGTGCGTAAAGGGTCTATATCCGACAATGCCGCAATATCCTTTTTCACCCGGTTTTGAAGTCTCAGGGGTGGTTACCAAAACAGGGTCGGAAGTTTCGAGGGTTAAAGTAGGTGATGAGGTTATAGCATTAGCGGGCCCTCAACTTGGTGGGCAAAGCTTTGTTTTAAATACAGATGAAGCATTAGTCGTCAAAAAACCAAAAAATTTAAATCATCAAGAGGCTTGTTCATTACCCATTGTCTATTTGACGATGCATCATGTTTTTAATAAAGCGGATGTTAAACGTGGCGAAAAAATTCTGATTCAAACAGCAACAGGTGGAACAGGTTTGATTGCAGTACAAATGGCTCTTCAACTGGGTGCTGAAATCTATGCTACGGTAGGATCACCAGAGAAAATAGAATACTTGAAACAACTAGGGGTGCAACATTGTATTAATTATCGAAAAGAAGATTTTGAACAAAAAGTGTTGTCCTTGACTAAAGGTGAAGGTGTGGATGTAGTTATTAATACCTTGTCAGGTGAATCGATCCAAAAAGGGTTAAACATTCTTACCCCCAAAGGACGGTATCTTGAAATTGCTATGACCGGCTTAAAAACTGCTAAACAAATCGATTTATCATGTTTAGACAACAATCAAACCTTTTACAGCATTGACATGCGCAAAATGATGTTGTCCAACATAAAAAGTGTTACACAGTACCTTGATGAAATGTATGAAGTACTAGAAAAAGGGATGATCAAGCCGACTATAGGTAAAGTATTTTCTTTTTCAGATATCCATCAAGCCTATAAACATTTGGAACAGAGAGAAAATATTGGGAAAGTTGTGGTGACCACACCTTCTACGTTATGGGGCGATAAAGATTTAGTAAAGGTTGATGAACAGAATAAAACTTACGGTGCAAAGGTAACTGAAAATCCAAAGAGAAAAGACATTGCGGTTATCGGACTATCTTGCCAATTTCCAGGAGCTAAAAATAAAGAACAATTTTGGTCCAACCTATCTCAGGGTATCAGTTCTATTCGAGAAGTTCCAAAGGATAGATGGGATCCAGATAAATATTATGATAATGACCCGAAAAAATTAGATAAAACAAATTGTAAATGGGGAGGATTTTTGGATGACATTGATCAATTTGATGCATTATTCTTCAAAATCTCTGGAAAAGAAGCTGAATTAAGTGATCCACAACAACGGTTACTATTGGAAGAAAGTTGGAATGCATTAGAAGATGCAGGATATGCCAATGACCAAATTTCAAATAAGAATTGTTCTGTCTTTGTTGGTCTAAGTAATGGTGACTACGTGGAAAAAATGAATGAAATGGGCGTTCATAAAGAAGCGCAGTCTTTTTGGGGGAACCACAACTCGGTATCAGCTGCAAGAATATCATATTTTCTTAATTTGAAAGGGCCAAGCATAGCGGTAGATACAGCTTGTTCCTCTTCATTGGTCAGTATTCATTTGGGATGTCAAAGTATCATTTCTGGCGAAAGTGAAATGGCCTTAGCTGGCGGTGCTTTTATTAACGTTACCCCTCAGTTTCATATTGCTTCGAGCAATGCTGAGATGCTTTCTCCTGAAGGAAGAAGTGCAGCCTTTGATAACGATGCTGACGGATTTGTACCTGGCGAAGGCGTAGCCATGCTCGTCTTAAAATCTTTGGAAGCTGCCGAACAAGATGGTGATCATATTTACGGAGTGATCAAAGGTTCTGGAATAAATCAGGATGGAACGACGAATGGTATCATCGCTCCTAGTAGTCTATCGCAATCAGAACTTGAACAATCAGTATATGAAAAATCAAATATTAATCCAGAAACGATTACTTATGTTGAATCACACGGAACAGGGACAAAGTTGGGTGATCCCATTGAAATAGATGCGTTAACTAATGCATTTAGGAAATCAACCGCTAAAACTCAATACTGTGCGATAGGTTCTGTAAAAACGAATATAGGTCATGCAGCTACAGCAGCTGGGGTTGCTAGCATTATAAAGGTCTTGCTGTCAATGAAATATAAACAAATTCCGCCTTCACTCAATTTCGATAAGCCAAATGAACATATAGACTTTGAGAATAGTCCGTTCTATGTCAATACAGAATTAAAAGATTGGAAAGTGAAAAGTGGGGGAAAACGGCGGGCAGCAGTAAGCTCGTTTGGTTTTAGTGGAACCAATGCTCATTTGGTTATTGAGGAACCTCCTCCACGAGCCAATTTTTCACAAAAAAATCCCTTGTATTTGGTTCCTTTTTCTGCACGAAATGAGGAAGGGTTGTACCAACAAATCGCTAACCTAGAAAAATGGTTGCTAGAAGAAGATGAAAAATCCATCGCTGATATTTCCTATACGTTAATGGTGGGGAGAAAACACTTTGGCGTCCGTGGGGGATTAATTGTGAGGAATGTGGAAGAGCTGAAACAGAAATTGGATACGCTTCTAGAACATGGGAAAGTTGCAAATTATACTCATGTCAACAGCAGAACATCCTCACAAAAATATGATCAGGCTAAGGAAGACCGAGGTATGCATATTTTGAATGACACGCTACGAGGGGAATTGTCTGAAAGGCAGTATAAAGAAAAGTTGTTGTTTCTGCTAGATTTATATGTCCATGGGTATAACCTGGACTGGGGGAAAATATATGGAGATACCAGACATTACCGTCTATCAATGCCAACCTATCCCTTTCAGAAAAAACGTTTCTGGTTGCCTAGTAATGCTGTACCAAAGGCAAGAACAGTTGTTCAACAAGCAGATGGTGGAATTGAACGTATCCATCCATTGGTAGGACAAAATACCTCTGACTTAAACAGAATACAATTTACTACCCGAATGTATGGTAGCGAATTTTTTCTAAAGGATCATGTGATAGGTGATAAAAGTGTGTTGCCAGGTGTAGCTTTTATCGAAATGGGACGCGCTGCGGGGCAAATCGCTGGTAAAGCAAAAGTTGCGAAATTAAAAAAACTAGTATGGGTCCATCCTTTTAAAATGAATAATACATTCAAAGACATTCATATTAAATTGAATCCAAGACAGGAAGAAGTTTATTATGAAGTATTTTGTGAATCCAATAAAGAGGAATTACTTCATCATGGAAAAATAATATTTGAACATCATGAACAACAAGAGACACAGCCTAAGTTAATAGATCTCGATGAGGTGATGAGTAGATGCAATCATTTGTCAACAAGTAATGAATTCTACAAGGCTGTTACAAAGCGGAATATATTTTTGGGCCCGAGCTTTCAATCTATTCAGGAATTGTATGGAAATGAGCATGAGACTTTATCTAGAATTAAACTTCCAGAGGTTATTCAAAAGGAAAATCATGGGTTCGAACTTCATCCATCCATCATGGATGGTGCATTTCAAACAGCATTAGTAGGCACAAAATCTGAAAACCTGTATGTACCATTTTCCGTAGGTGAAATAGAAATTTTACACTCATTATCAAATGTCAGTTATGTATATTCAGTGCGTACAGGGCAACACGATCAATCCACGACCTTTGATGTTGACATTTTGGATGAAAGGGGTCAGGTGTTGGTTCGTGTGAAAAAGCTTACAGCAAGGAAATATGTCTTTGATGTAAAGGACAGTCAACCTTTATATTTTCGTAAAGTATGGGAACCTGCTCCGCTTAGTTTTGAAAAGAACCCTTTACTAGGTAATTTGTTAATCTTTGACCATAAAGAAGAGATTTGGCAAGCGGTAAAATCTCACCCAAGTTTATCACGGGCAATATTAGTTAGACCTGGCGTGGCATTTCGAGAGGTTGAAGATGATATATATGAGATTTGTCCAAATAAGTATAGTGATTATATTCAACTGTTAAGCATCCTTAAACAGAAAGGGATGTTTCCAACTCAGATGTTATTTCTCTGGGCTCACAGGGAGACTGCTGATACATGCGACGATGTGTACAAACAACTCAGCAATGGGATTTATTCCGTATTTTACTTGAGTCAGGCGTTCCAAAAACATACGACTACACATCCACTACAGCTACTGTATGTCTATCAGTTAAGTAATGGACTTTATGGGCAACCACTACATAAAGCGTTTGAGGCATTTGCTAAATCGGTTAGCCTTGAACAGAAAAAATACTTGTGTCGATCATTGGCTATGGAATCCATAACTCCTGAAACTGTTCTAGCAACAGCATTACCTGAACTGCAAAGCGCTTCAAATCAGTTAGATGTTCGATACATACAGGGACAACGCTTGGTAAAGCAAATGAGGGAGTTCGCTTTAAATACAGTTGAAGATGGAAGTTCTCCTTGGAGGAAACATGGTGTTTATCTAATTACTGGTGGGCTGGGAGGAATAGGGTTTATTTTTGCCAAGTATCTCGCAAAAGCATATAAGGCCAATCTTCTACTGACTGGGCGCTCACCTTTAACAGAAGAAAATAAATTAAAAATCGAAGAGATTCGTACTTTTGGGTCGGAGGTTACCTATTATCAATCTGATGTTTCTAATCGTCAACAGATAGAACAACTGATGGTAGATATTAAAGAAGAAAGGGATTCTATACATGGTATTTTACACTGTGCAGGTGTTATAAAAGACGACATATTAACGAACAAGACAAGTGATCAAATTGAACAAGTACTTGCACCTAAAATATATGGTACTGTATGGCTCGATAAATTAACCAAACAGGAAAACTTGGATATGTTTGTACTCTTTTCTTCAACTGCTTCTATAACAGGTAATATAGGGCAAAGTGATTATGCTTTTGGTAATTCTTTTATGGACCATTTTTCTGATCATCGTGAACAGTTACGTAAAGCTGGACAACGTAATGGAAAAACTTTGTCTATTAACTGGCCGTTATGGAAGGAAGGCGGTATGAAAGTAGAACAGCAAATTGAAACAATGATGACGCAGACATTAGGTATGGAGCCACTAGAAACGAAGACTGGTATCCAGACAATCGAAGCTGGTATTGGACAACAGAGTAACCATTTTGCCGTCCTTGTGGGAAAACGGGAAAAAATGAAAGCGTTAATCGGTGATATAAACGAAACTAAGCAAGCTGATGAAACTGTATCGACAAAAGGGGATATGGATATGGAGTTAGAATTGGATACAGATTCACTAAGGCAGTCCTTCGAGAATGATATATTAGAAATTGTTGCTAATCTATTAAAAATCGATAAGGAGCATATATTTCCAGAAGAAGATTTAAGTGAATTCGGATTTGATTCTTTAACATTAACAGAATTGAGTAATGAGTTAAATGATAGATTTCAACTAGAACTAATGCCCTCCATCTTTTTTGAACATCAAACGTTAAGTTCAGTTGTCGACTTTCTATTGGAACAACTTAATGATTCAGTATTAGAAATGTACCAGAAAAAAATAGATAAATCTACTTTGTCAATTGAAAGTGGACAAAATATCTCTGAAGCTCCGGATTCATTACAAGCTAATCAGTATGATGTTGATAGGTTACCGGAAAAAGCGAAACCCGAGATTGACCAAAGAAAAAGATACTCAATGACGAAAGAACCAGTTGCAATTATAGGTATGAGTGGAAAGATGCCCCAGTCGAATGATTTAGATACCTTTTGGCAACACATTGAAGAAGGGAAGGATCTTATTACTGAAATCCCTGCTAATCGATGGGATTGGAAAGAAATTTACGGTGATCCCGCTACCCAAGCGAATAAAACGAATATTAAGTGGGGGGGATTTATGAAAGACGTCGATAAATTTGATAGCTTATTTTTTGGTATTTCTCCAAAAGAGGCAGAATTGATGGATCCTCAGCAAAGAATTTTAATGGAAACAGTATGGGAAACAATTGAGGATGCGGGGTACAAGGCATCGGATTTATCTGGAACAAAGACAGGCATTTTTGTAGGAGTTGCAAGTACGGATTATGGATATTTACAGGAAAACAGTGAAATACAGGCTCAAACGTCAACAGGGATGTCCCATTGTATTTTAACAAATAGAATTTCTTACTTTCTTAACCTGCATGGACCAAGTGAACCAATTGATACAGCTTGTTCCAGTTCATTAGTAGCCATTCATCGAGCTGTTGAACAAATCCAGAGTGGACAATGTGATTTAGCTATCGCTGGTGGAATAAACGTAATGGTCAGTCCAACATTATATATATCCTTTAACAAAGCTGGTATGCTCTGCGAAGATGGAAAATGTAAAACTTTTGATAAAGATGCTAACGGTTATGTCAGAGGTGAAGGTGTAGCGACACTATTATTGAAACCTTTAAGCAAGGCTGAAATCGACGGAGATCATATATATGGTGTAATTAAAGGAAGCGCAGTGAATCACGGTGGCAGAGCCAATTCTTTAACTGCGCCGAATCCAAATGCACAATCCGATCTGATTGTTCGAGCATGGAGAGAAGCAAATTTGGATCCATCGACAGTGTCTTACATTGAAGCACATGGTACTGGAACACCATTAGGGGATCCAGTTGAAATAAATGGTCTAAAAAAAGCATTTGATCAATTATACAAGGACTGGGGAAAAAAGATACCTGAAAAACCATCTTGTGGTCTGGGTTCTGTCAAAACTAATGTCGGTCATCTAGAGTCAGCAGCTGGAATAGCAGGTGTTTGCAAGGTACTACTAGCCATGAAAAATAATATCTTACCTGCTTCCATAAATTTTAACCATTTAAATCCATACATTAAATTGGATGACAGTCCATTTTACATTACCGACCAAAAGTCTAATTGGAAAAGGATGAAAGACGAATATCAACAACCGATTCCTAGACGTGCGGGAATTAGTTCTTTTGGATTTGGGGGCGTAAACGCACATGTCGTCATTGAAGAATATCAACCGAGACCATCAAGACATTTAAACCCAGATAATGAAGGGCAAATCATTATTTTATCAGCTCATAATGAAGATTGTTTGAAAGAATATGCGGCTAATCTGGCGAATACATTAAACGAAAGTGCCAATTTGAGAGATATTGCTTATACGTTACAAATTGGGAGAGAAGAGATGGAAGTACGTCTAGCCTTAGTTGTCGATAGTATTGGAGAGCTAAAGGAGAGATTGAATCAATACTGTATGGAAAGAGAATCTGTTGACCAATTATATTGCGGAATTGTTACCGCTCAACATACCAAACGCTTATCAGCAGCAAAGGAAAATAAACAAGATGAATTAATAAGGTTGATGAAAGAAAAACAGTATGACAAACTTGCCAAACTTTGGATTACAGGGGAAAAGATCGATTGGGAACGATTGCATACAGGGCACCAATTATATCGTGTTTCATTACCTACTTATCCTTTTGAGAGAAAACGTCATTGGTTACCAAAAACGGCTTCCGAAAACTCTCAAAACATGGATCATCCGAACGATATAGCGAGTATCCATCCTCTTATTGATCGAAACGAATCGACGATGTCAGCAATTAAGTTTGTCAAGAGTTTAAGGGGAAGTGAGTTTGTACTCTCCGACCATGCACTCAATCAACAAAAGGTTCTTCCAGGTGTAGCAACTCTAGAAATGGCTTTAATTACAGGTAGCAAGGTCTTAGAGAATAAGATAGATAAGATAACCAATATTGTTTGGATACATCCAGTTACAGTATCTGAAAACCAAAATCAAGACATATTCGTATATATACACGGGGAAAAGGATAAGTGTGAATTTGAAGTATGTATGAAAGGTGAAGAAGGTCAAGAAATCCTCCATTCCCAAGGAGAGCTACACATGAAAACTGATTCTTCAGTTCCCTCTACTGAATGGATAGACTTGGATGATATTGAACAAAGGTTGTCCCATTCAATGACTCGTGAACAATGCTATGAAGCTTTTAAGGGAGCAGGATTAACCTATGGACCAAGTTTTAAAGGGATTCAAAAACTATCCTATAATGAGTCGGAATCTTTAGCTTTAATTGAATTACCAGACGTAATCCAAAGTAATTTTGGCAAGTTTGTTTTGCATCCTTCTCTTATGGATGCAGCTGTCCAATCCGTTATAGGGATTTTAGGGCTTGCCCAGACTCAAGCATTGTCTGTGCCGTATGCACTGGAAGAAGTGCAAATAATTAGTGAGCTAACTCAGAAGTGTTACGCTTACGTGACATATGCAAGAGAACAGTCGACCAAGAATCATCATAAGTTTGACATATTGATCCTTGATCGGAGCGGGAAGCTATTGGTTAAATTGGAAAACCTATCCGTACGTTCCTATCAACAAGAAATAATTGCTACGAATCGAGATCAAAGGGGCATTGATGACAATAATATTGTTATTAAAGAATTGCTAAAACAATTGGAACTTGGACAAATAGATGCTGATGAAGCCAATAAACTAATGGAGGAGATATCGTATGAGTAACCCTAAGGCGAATCGGAAAGAGATACTTAAAATGATACAGAATAAAGAATTGTCAGCTGATGAAGGCTTCAACCTATTGACTCAAAATAAGCAAAAACTCCAGCCCAATGATAATGTTTATTTCGAATCTGCTTGGAAAAAATCAACAGTTGAGTCAGATAAGGACATACTTCAATCAAGAGCGGAAAACATTTTAGTTTTTGATTCAATTGGTAACATATCAGAAATGATGATATCTCAATGCGCAAAGAACGATGTTAATGCATCTGTTATTGTAGTGAAACCCGGAAAGAGCTATCATCAGCAAGCAGAACATCTTTATTTCATTAATCCAGGAATAGAAGCAGATTATCACCAATTGTTTCGTGATCTAGTTAAACAAAAAATGATGCCAAGTACGATCTTTCATCATTGGTCCGATGAGAAAAATTTCACTGAGAAGACAGAGATTAGTAGACAGTTGGAGCAGAGCATTTATTCGTTGCTGTACCTAAGTAAAGCACTGATGAAACACTCACCCATGAGGAAGGTCAATGTATTGTATGCTTATACATTTAGCGAGGATTACTTGATGCCACAATATGCTGCAGTAAGTGGTTTCGCAAGAACAGTAAATAAGGAAAATCCCCATATCTTTATGAAATTAGTTGCTATAGATTCAACAGATAAGAAAGAATTTACGAATAACATTATTCAGGAACTTGGTCTGTCGGATCATTCTATAGATATTAAGTATGTAGAAAATCAAAGATTTGTTAGACATTTAATTGAGTATACACCTAAGCAAAAAGAGCGTGATCAATTGCCACTGCAAGAAAAAGGTGTATATGTCATAACTGGTGGCACAGGTGGACTTGGAATGTTGTTTGCTAAATATTTGGCACGGTTAGTGCAAGCAAGGCTTGTACTAACTGGTCGATCAGCATTAACCCCAGATAAGCAAGAGAAATTGGAGGAACTTAAAGAGTTAGGTGCAGAAGTAGTATATATTCAAGCTGATATCTCTAACAAATTAGAAGTCGAAGCATTGATCGAGAAAACTAAATCTTTATTTCATAGTCTTAATGGGATTATTCATTGCGCAGGGGTTACACGGGATTCTCTGATAATTAATAAGAGCAAAGAAGAGATGGATGAGGTTCTGGCAGCTAAGGTATATGGCGCGATTTGGTTAGATGAAGTGACTCAATTTCAAAACCTTGATCTATTTATCATGTTTTCTTCTATTACTGCTGAGTTTGGTAACGAAGGACAAGCTGATTACTCTTATGGAAATTGCTTTATGGATCGCTTTGCAGAAAGACGCCAAAAAATGGGGGCAGTGACGAAGCGCTCCGGTAAAACTATTTCAATAAATTGGCCTTATTGGAAAGAAGGTGGAATGAGAGCTAACGAACAATCACAAAAGTGGTTAGAGAAAGTGATGGGACTCGTTCCGTTGCAGACTAAACAAGGATATCAAGCATTTGAACACGCCATAGACAATGATGCAGCACAAGTGATGGTTTTAGTGGGTGAAAGGGAAAAAATTAACGAAACTATTAGTATGGCAGAAGGTCAACAGAATTCGGGGAGTCCATTGGCCTTTTTACAAAACAATGAGAGAGTGTCCTCGTTGGATAAAAAAGAATTACAACAGAAGACCGCAGTATACTTACGTGATATTCTTTCTAAAGAAACTAAGATACCATATCATAAGATTAAACCGGATGATCCACTTGAAAAATATGGAATAGACTCTATGATTATCATGAATTTGACTCGGACATTAGAGCAATATTTTGGACCATTATCCAAAACGTTATTTTTCGAATATCAAACACTGACAGAACTCTCAAATTATTTCGCTGATCATCATGCAAAAACCTTAATTGAAATGTTAGATATTAAGTTTCAAAATCAAAGAAAAGTTTTAAAAGAAGGTCCTGCGTTTTCCCAACCAGCTCTGAAGAGGCGAACTGAAAAAAAACAAAGTAAAAAAGTCGAAACTGCTCGAACAACGCATAAAAATAATGAGGAGATTGCCATTATTGGTATAAGCGGCCGTTATCCAAAAGCTAAAAATCTTAATGAGTTTTGGAGAATTTTGGAACAAGGAAGTGACTGTATTACAGAAATTCTGGAAGAACGATGGGACTATAGAAAATATTTTGTAGCGGGGAAAAAGAAAAAAGGTAAGACCTATAGTAAATGGGGTGGATTCATTGATGAAATAGATAAGTTTGATCCTTTATTTTTCAATATTTCACCCAAAGAGGCAGAACTAATGGATCCTCAAGAACGTCTGTTTTTAGAAACTGTTTTGCACACAATTGAGGATGCAGGTTACACAAAGCATCGTCTTCAGAGGAATAAGGTTGGGGTTTTTGTTGGTGTAATGTATGGGCAATACCAGTTATACGGTACGAGTGAGGCACAACAGCAGAATGGCTTTGTTCCTGCATCCTCCTATGCTTCAATTGCTAATCGAACGTCTTATTATTTTAACTTTCAGGGACCAAGTATTGCCTTGGATACAATGTGTTCATCTTCACTCACTGCTATTCATTTAGCGTGTATGAGCATACACAAAGGAGAAAGTAATGTTGCGGTAGCAGGTGGAGTTAATTTGACTGTACATCCTAATAAGTATTTGCAATTAAGTGAAGGTGATTTTACTGCTAGTGATGGACGTTGTCGAAGCTTTGGTGATGGTGGGGATGGTTATGTTCCAGGGGAAGGAGTTGGGGCAGTACTTTTAAAACCTCTGAACAAAGCAATAGAAGACAATGACTATATATACGGTGTCATTAAGGGAAGTTCTGTGAATCATGGTGGGAAAACAAATGGTTATACTGTTCCTAGTCCTAATGCACAAGGGAATTTAATTATGGAAGCATTACAAAAATCAAATGTATCTCCAGACGAGATTAGTTATCTAGAAGCCCATGGAACAGGCACTTCATTAGGAGATCCAATTGAAATATCCGGTTTGAGCAAGGCGTTTCAAAATTTATCGAAGAAAGACAAGTTACCAATAGGATCGGTTAAATCCAATATTGGTCATTTGGAATCAGCGGCAGGAATTGCTGCATTAACAAAAGTCTTATTACAGATGAAATATAAGAAGATTGTTCCCTCTATACATTCAGAACCACCTAACCCGAATATTGACTTTGAACACTCTCCATTTTATGTTGCTAAACATTTGGAAGAATGGGCTCAGCCAACTGTGGTGGAAGATGGAGAGAAGGTAACAATTCCTCGAATGGCAGGTATAAGTTCCTTTGGGGCAGGGGGCTCTAATGCACATTTGATATTACAAGAATATGAACAAGATATTCCAGCCAAACAGAAAGGTAATGATCCGCAGTTGATTCTCCTTTCTGCTAAAGATAAAGATAGGTTAAAGGCAAAAGCTCGCCAAATGATAGAATTTATAACTAGTGAAGAAATGCCTTCGTATACTAGAAACCATGCGGATAGAAAAGTTTCAATAAACAGATTGCAAACAGATATCGTGGATATTGTTTCAGAAGTAATGGGTGTGGTGAAAGAAGATATTGATATAAATGAAAATATTACAGATTATATTGAGGATCATATGAGCTTATCTGAGATTATCCACCAAATTAATCAAATTTATGGTATGGAAATAGACACTACCATTTTTTCCGAACCTTCTTCAATCCATGCGATGTCAGAATGGTTGTATAGTGAATTAAATATAAATTTTACCGATCAAAAAGATCAGAATGAGTTTGTGAATGTTAAAGATGGCAATAACCTTTTTCTCGGTGATATTGCCTACACGCTTCAAGCAGGACGGGAAAAAATGGATGAACGATTGGCTTTTGTTGTATCTGATATAGATGAATTAAAAGGTAAGCTTGAACTATTTTGTGCAGATCAGACTTATGGTGAGGATCTATATGTCGGAAATGTTCAGGATTCTTTTCGGTCTATTAGTGTGTTTGACGGAGAAGCAGGGGAAGCTTTTGTAAAGAATCTTACAGTTAACAAGGAGCTAAACAAACTTGCGGAATTATGGTTATCTGGTGTAGAGATTGATTGGGATTTATTACACCAAGGCACTGGAAGGCGAATTCCTCTGCCACATTATCCATTTAAAAAAGAACGCTACTGGATACCACCTGTTGAGAAGAAAGGAGCAGTGGAAAAACTTCATCCATTGATTGAACGCAATATTTCAACACTAAATGAAATGAAGTTCAGTTCACAACTCTATGCTCATGAGGGTTACCTTTTTGACCATACAATAAATAATCAACAAATATTCCCTAGTCTAGCAACTTTAGAAATCGCCTTTGCTGCAGGTAATCTGGCGAATCAACGAATGGTTTATCAATTGGAAGACGTAGTTTGGGATCAACCCTTAGCTTTTAAGGAAGGGTCACTAGACATGGAAGTTTCTCTATATTCGCTTGGAGAGACGGTAGAATTTGAGATAGCTGAAGTTAATGATGAAATCTTAAAAGTCTCTTTACAAGGAAAACTCACCTATGACGATCATCAGGAAACTGAGATAGAAATGGTAAATCTAAAAGCCATTGTAAATAGATGTCAAGAAATAAACACCCGAGAGTTATTCAAACGTTTGAAGGACCAAGGGGTAATGTATGGGTCTGGTTATCAATTAATTAAAAACTGTTATTTGGGAGAGAATGAGGCCATTGTACAACTAGATATTTCAGAGGAACAGACTGAAGAAACCCTTGAATACACGATACATCCAGCTTTACTAGAAGGAGCATGGCAAGCTGTTCAGGCGTTACTCATTCAAAACCAGTCAACAGATAACTATGTTCCATATAAGTTGAGCAAAGTAGTATCTACAAGGAAGCGCCTATCAAACAAATGTTACGTTCATGTGCAACAAGTAAATCAGGGAGATGATGTTGATAAAGTATTCAATATACAAATGATCAACGAGGCTGAACAAGTCATTGTTACGATAAGAGATCTTACTGCTAAATTATTTGTTACGGATGTGGTGAAGGAACAACATTCGTCTCAACTGTTAAAACCAGCAGTATCCAATTCTCTATCAATTGAAAAATTGCAAAAAATGGTAGCAAGTGATATTCAAAAGTATGCTGCCAATATTTTGAAAATGAAACCTGAACAACTTGATATAAACACTGAATTTGATCAATATGGCTTTGATTCAGTTGGATTGAAGGCTTACGCTGATCAGCTGAGTGATGCGTATAATGTGGAGATCTTACCTACTATTATTTTTTCAGCTGCTGATATTAAAGGTTTAAGTCAGCAATTGATTATAGAATTTGAAAGCGAAATCAGGGATCATTATGAACAAAAAGAAGTGCCTAAAGTACAAATGACTAATAAGTCAAAAGAATTGTTAGAGCCTTTATCTAAGCGTTATAAAGATGGTGTGCACATCACCACGGCCAAAAGCTCTAGGCAATCTGAAGCTATTGCTATTATTGGGATGAGTGGGATTTTTCCTGGATCGGAAAATCTGGACGAATTTTGGAAGCATCTTGAATCGGAAACCAATCTTATCACAGAAGTGCCGAAAGATCGCTGGGATTGGCGTGACTTCCATGAGGATTATACTAATGGCCATCTCACCACGAAGTCAAAATGGGGAGGGTTTATTCCAGATGTTGATAAATTCGACCCCCATTTTTTCAAAATATCTCCGCTGGAAGCAGAAATGATGGACCCACAACAACGATTATTTTTACAAGCTGTGTGGCATACCATTGAAGATAGTGGCTATAAGGCTTCAGTTTTATCTGGTAAAAACATCGGCCTGTTTGCAGGTGTTCAATTTAGTGATTATCAGAAGTTGCTTGCAAGCGAAGGAAAGTTAAATGCCCAAATGGGATTGGGAAATGAACACTCCATTTTAGTAAACAGAGTCTCTCATTTCCTTAACTTCCACGGACCTAGTGAGCCATCAAACACAGCTTGTGCTAGTGCTGGGACAGCGATACATCGTGCCGTAAATTCAATTCGTATGGGAGAAAGTGAACTTGCGATTGCAGGCGGGATATGTTTAAATCTAGCACCGCATACGATGATAAGTTCTGATCAACTTGGTATTTTATCACCAGATGGGAAGTGCAAAACGCTAGATAAAAATGCGGATGGCTACGTTAAAGGTGAAGGTGTAGCAGCTGTTATGTTGAAACCCTTAAATCAAGCGATTAAAGATCATGACAATATTCACGCTATCATTAAGGGTACAGCAGTAAATCACGGAGGAAAAGCAGCCTCCTTAACTGCTCCAAACCCTAAAGCGCAAACCGAAGTCCTTGTAAAAGCTTATGAGGAAGCTCAGATAGATCCTTCTACTATAAGTTATCTTGAACTTCATGGAACTGGAACAGAGTTGGGTGATCCAATCGAAATAGAGGGAATAAAAAATGCTTTTCAGCGTCTAACAGAAAATCAAAAACAACGAAATGACGAGAAATATTATTGTGGTCTTGGATCCGTAAAAACAAATATAGGTCATCTCGAACCAGCTTCAGGAATTGCCGGCTTACTGAAGTTAGTACTGTCCATGAAAAATAAAACATTACCAGGTATGCTGCATTTAGAAGAAGTGAATCCTTACGTAAATACTAAGAATACCCCTTTTTATATTGTGGATAAAACACAAGATTGGAAAAGAATGAATGACGGCAAAGGAAATGAGATTCCACGCCGTGCAGGAGTCAGTTCATTTGGTTTTGGAGGTGCTAATTCACATATTGTACTGGAAGAATATGAGAGACCAAAACAAAACTATGAAACTAAAAAACAGCACATCTTTATTTTATCTGCTAAGAACAGAAATCAGCTAAAGGAATATGCTAAAAACATTACTCAGTATCTTGAACATAAATTTAGCAAGCAAGAGGAGCATGAATTTACCGATTTTATCTATACCTTGCAAGTCGGACGGGAAGAAATGGAGGAGCGTTTGGCGTGTGTCGTTTCGGAAGCAAACGAGCTAGTTAACTTGTTACATGAGTTTGTTGCGGGAGGAACGGACGGAGGTAATCTTTATACGAGTCAGAAACAAATCAATTACAAAGTGTTAGAACAAGATAGTGATCAAGATGATCACCGTTTTATTCAAGGGTTGATCAATAAGCAAGATTGGGGTCAAGTTGCAGAACATTGGGTTTCAGGCAAGGAAGTAGATTGGCAGACTTTGTATACTGAAGAGAAGCCATTCCGTATATCATTGCCAACTTATCCATTCGCCAAGGAAAGATATTGGGCTGTTAGCAATAAAAAACCAGAAATAATTCCCCAAGGTAATAACATTATACAAAATGACCAAAAGATTGATCTGCATCAAAACAACTCCAAAAATGGGAGTAACTTCTTTGATGTTTTATCTACCTCTACCAACAATCATAAAAATGTACTAAATGATGATGGAGTAGCAGCTGCTAAAGAGGTACTAAAAAATGAAGATACAGCATCAGAAGAATTACGCATGGTCATTGTTGAACTGAAAAGTATATTTTCTAATGTATTAAAGTTAGAGGAACATGAAATTCAAGAAGACCTTAATTTGGGAGAGTATGGGGTAGACTCTATCGTTTCGTCTGTTATTGTACAGGATATACAACAAGTATACAATCTATCTCTTCCGCTATCTGTGATTGTAGAATATCCAACACTTTTTGAATTATCTAGACATGTAATGGACGAATTGAAGAGAGAAGGTTTACTTCAAGACTTAAATACAGTGCCACAAAATCAACATTCAGTTCAAACAAGAAATGTTGAACAGCACAGAGATATTCCAGTAAAAAGAGTGAAATTACCACCAGAACTCATCCCACTCAATGGCCGAGGGCATCATCAAAATGCATTTTTTGTCCATGGTGGCCCTGGTTTAGCTGCATTTTATAATAATTTGTCAGCTGCCTTAGGTAACCAATACCCTGTTTACGTGTTTCAAGCAAGGGGTGTTGATGGAAAAACGATGCCGAGAGATTTTGAAGAAATGGTTAATCATTACATGCAGTGTATTAGGATTGCCCAGCCTCAAGGACCATATATCATTGGGGGATATTCATTTGGAGGGATAATTGCTTATGAGATGGCACAGCGTTTTATGCAGCAAGGAGAGGAAGTACAGAAGTTGATCTTATTTGATACATTTCCTCCTCACCCAGAAGCGAATGAAATATTTTATTCAAATAGTGATCCCAATAATTCATTTTTTAAATTGATGATGGGGAACGAGTTTGCGAACGCACGAGAAAACAAAGCAGCACTTATCCTTTCCGAGGATTTGGAAGGTGTTCACCCAAATCTACACATCGCGCATATTGCGAAATTAGCAAAAGAAAGAGGAAATAGCCCTCTAACTGTTGAGGATATTTATAATTTTATTTCAGGTGCCTGCAGACTCAATGATTATGCAGGATCAACATATGATACCTACAGACCTAAACCTTATTACGGTAATGTTCTGTATTTAAAAGCAACAGATGGATTTCTTGGTGCGGATAATTGGATGGGATTAGACCCAGTTAATGTATATGGTGATTATGACTATACCAAACCTTGGCATCAATGGGTTAAAGGAAAATTAGATATTGTTGAAGTCCCTTGCGACCATTTTAACATTCTTGAAGAACCTTCTTTAACTATTGTAAAGCGGTCGATTAAAGCTATTATTAAAGTTAAGAATGAAGTCATGTCCTAAATATGACCCAGAAGAGTCTGCACTGACGCCTTAAAAAAGTTGAGAATGGTATGTAACGAACATGCTATTCTCAACTAATATAACTAAAGAGAACTTTTAGGTAACAATTGACAAATTAAATGAAGTAACCTAGAATAAACTTTATGTGAATAAATAATTTTTTTATTTTTATATTCACATAAAAATAAATAGATGTTAAATGAACCAGAACCAAGAGATTGGGCTGAAAATCAGATTGTTTTCGAAGAGGAAGAAGCGTAGATGATTATATTCTGATTACTAGATATATAAAATCATCAGTTGAAATAGTATATAAATGTAATGAACGATTGACCTTAATAACCATTATGAAAATGGCGTCAGCATACACGATAGAAACATGTACATAAATGAATTTATCGAAAACTATGGATTATGGAGGTGTTTCCTATGTAAATGGGATGGTTCCAATTGTGAAAGTAAGCTAAAGTTGAAAATACCCGTGTTGGGTTTACATTTTTCATACAGTTCAGTGTAGTACACCATTTATGATCATCTAATGACTATTATCTTACTTTTTTAGTTTTATAAAAACCATCATTAAAAAGGAGGGTATACATGATTAACGTAAACCAGTTGTATTTTACTTATCCGGCGAACAAGCATAAAACTATCAAGGGGATGAGTTTTAGAGTAGAAGAGGGAGAGATCTTCGGTTTTTTAGGTCCCTCAGGCGCAGGGAAAAGTACCGCACAAAAAATTTTAATCGGAATTCTTAAGGGCTATTCAGGAAGTGTAAGTGTTATGGGTAAAGAGATTAGTAATGTTGATAAGGATTACTATGAGAAAATTGGTGTGTCTTTTGAATTACCTAATCTGTACAATAAATTTACTGCATTAGAGAATTTAAATTTTTTCAGTTCTTTATATTCTGGATCTAAAGAGGACCCGAAACAACTACTAGAATCTGTTGGGCTTGAACAACATGCTCATAGTAGAGTCTCAAGTTTTTCAAAAGGCATGAAAATGAGATTGAATTTAGTACGCTCGCTTTTGAACAAGCCGGAACTTATCTTCTTAGACGAACCTACATCAGGACTAGATCCAGTAAATATGGAAAAGGTAAAAGATATTATTTTAAATAAGAAAGTGGAAGGAAAAACAATTTTTTTAACTACTCATAACATGAATGTTGCAGAAGAGATTTGTGACCGAGTTGCTTTTGTAATAGATGGCCAAATTAATGTAATTGATTCTCCACGTGAGTTGAAATTGCGTTACGGTCAGAAGAAACTGCAGATTGAATACAGGGAAAATCATCAAATGAAGTCATCCGTTTTTTCTATGGAAGGGCTAAGAGATAATGAAGAATTTATGAATATTATTAAATTCAAGGATATAGAGAGAATGCACACGCAGGAGGCCATGCTACAGGATATATTCATAAAGGTGACAGGAAGGGAAATTATATGAGACTTTTATCTGCTTTAAAATTTGATATTTTGTCTCTTTATAGGTATAGAATAATCCATTCTTACCTAATTATCGCGATTGCTTATATCTTTTTAATAAATATGGTGCCAGAATCAGTATCTATTACTACCAAAATTTTGGTGATATTTACAGACCCTGTTGTGCTTGGATTCTATTTTATAGGGGGAGTCATCCTTTTAGAAAAGTCACAGCATACTTTTGATAGTCTTTTTGTGACTCCTTTTCGTATAGAGGATTATATTATAACTAAAGTGTGTTCTTTCACTCTGCTAACAGTGGTAGTCTGTCTTATCATTATCTTTTTTACTACTGGATTTAAAATAAATATATGGCCCCTTTTATTAGGTGCCATTTTAAGCGCTATTTTTTTTACACTCGTCGGATTTATTTTGGCTGTTCGAACTAAAACTCTTAATGGCTATTTTATAATCTCGGCTCTTTATTCAGCAATCTTCTTTCTACCTTTACTAGATTATCTTAACATTTTTCATACAAGGCTATTTTATATTATACCTTCACATTTAACTCTTATTCTTATAGAAGGTGGATTTATAAATTTATCGGCATGGAAGATGTTATATGCAGTTGTCACGCTTATAATTTGGATTGGAATAGCTTATATTTTTGCGAGTCATTCCTTTTACAAATCAATCATCTTAAATATTGGGAGTGATAAAAATTGAAAACTTTTATAACCTTCCTTATTGGAGATATTAAAAATATTACACGTGACTCTATGTTATTAGGTTCTATGTTAGCACCTATTGCATTAGCTTTATTCATCAAACTATCCACTTCTCATTTCTCAGAATTTTTCAATGGGATTTTCCCATTTTCTATTGAACATCACTACATTTTTATAATGAGCTTTGTGATCTTATTATCACCATTTATGCTTGGGATAATGGCAGGTTTAATGATTTTAGAAGAAATGGACAATAACGTTTTGTCCTATATAGCTGTTACACCGGTGTCAAAGTCAGGCTATCTATTATATCGCTTAATTGTTCCTATGTTGATTAGTACAATTTTAACAATTTTTATTATTATATATACAGGACTTGTTGATTTTACAATTAGAATATTGCCTGTAGTGTTGATGGCAGCCATGATTACTCCAATAATGGCATTGTTTTTAGCAAAGGTTGCAAATAATAAAGTTGAAGGGCTAGCTATAGGGAAAGCGATGGGAGTAATTTTAATTGTTCCTGTTCTAACATACATTGTAGAGTCAAAATGGCTTTTATTATTGGGTGTTTTACCAACATTTTGGGTTTCAGAAGCGTTCATGAAAAGTTATGGAATGGCATTTTATAGTAATATCTATATATTAATAGGATTTTGTGTTCAGGTTATATATGTATATATATTATTTAAAATGTTTAATCGCAAGTCAACATAATTCCATTCTAGAATCCAAACGTTCTTGGATGGTGTACGAAGCGAATTTCACAAAGATAGATTAGCCATTAGTTCTACAATTCCTTTTCTTCCCGAATTAGAGCCGACATTATATATAGTTGTCAACACGAATAACTACAATAAAAGTTCGATTTTACTTTTAAATCATTATACCAAGTCCGACTTCAGTGCTTGTCGGGGGCTTGAAGCCTATGTGTAATTTACAAAATATTTGGGGAATATTAAGGGGGATAAGTGTGGTACAAGATATATACCACTTAATAAAATTGGATAGAGAGAATACAACTTTTAAGGCTTGCGTAGTTATAGGATATGCTGCACTTGATAGTTTAAATGATTTGATAAATATATTAACTCCTACTGAAATATTAGAATACAAGAAGTTACAAGTTAGTAAAAGAAGACTTGAATATTGTTTAGGAAGATATGTTGGGAAAAAAAGTGTCGCAAAATTAACAGGTTATAAAGAACTAAGAAACTTTACCATAACGAAAGGAGTGTTTAATCAACCAATACTTTATTCCGAGAATAACAACCTGAAGAGCACACAATTAAGCATAAGCCATGTTAATAATATTGCAGTTGCTATTTCTTTTCCTGAAGAGCATCCTATGGCTGTTGACATAGAGGAAATTTCTGGTAAAAACAGGTCGATTTTAATTTCTCAAATGCTTGTTCATGAGCATAAATTACTAGATTTAATCTCTTGTAGAAATTTAGTAGGTTTAACATTAATGTGGACTGTAAAAGAGGCATTGGCAAAAGTATTAAAAACGGGTTTAACTGCTCCTTTATCTATTTATTCCATTAGTCAAATAGAAAAAGTAGATGGTGGTTATATGAGCGAATTTACTAATTTCTCGCAATATAAGGTATTCAGTTGTATTTTAGGTGAATATATTATATCTATTTGTCTGCCTAGAAAAACTATTATGCATATTAATTTATCGAATGTCCCTTCTTTACTTCTAAATATTTAATGAAAATTGAGTTGTATTAAATTGTTTTTCTGCAATATTTACATACTGAAGGCATTGTACAGATTTACATAAAAGTACCAAACTCAATGTTAAAGGGTGATGTTTAATTTTAAAACTTTCTAGAATAGGAAAAGCGTTATCAATTTATTGTAAGTTACTTTACAATTCATAGGTTTTATCGCATCATTATGAATTAAAAATAAAATAATTCATAAAGTCACATAGGAGGGGTGTTTTTTATGTCAAATTATAAAAGTACAAAACATGAACAATCAAAATGGTGGGCACTTATTGCATTAACTTTAGCAGCGGTTATGGTTGGATTGGATATGACAATCCTTAATATTGCCTTACCTACTTTATCAGTTACTTTTGATGCTTCAACTAATCAATTGCAATGGTTTATTAATTCTTATACTTTAGCACTTGCTGTTTTTATGTTACCTGCTGGACTACTAGGTGATCGCTTTGGGCGTAAAAAAATGCTGATTTGTGTATTTATAATGTTTGCTGCAAGTTCATTGCTTTGCGCATTTGCCACAAATGCTGAACTATTTATTATCGGCAGAGTATTATTAGGAATTGCTGCAGCTTTTGTTATTACTTTGTCTACTGCCATTCTTCCGGTGATTTTTTCAGTTGGAGAAAGATCTAAAGCAGTTTCTATTCTTATGATTGGCACCATGTTATCATTACCAATTGGTCCACTTTTAGGAGGTTGGATCTTAGATTATCTATGGTGGGGATGGATTTTTTTATTAAATATTCCTATTATTATGTTAGCAAGCATAGCTGTGATCTTATTTTTGCCCGAATCTCGTGGTGAACAGAAATCTAGAGTTGACTTTGTTGGTATCTTGCTTTCTGGTATCGGATTATTTTGTGTTTCATATGGTACCATCGAGGCAGGAGCACGAGGATGGGACAATAGCTTAACATTACTAACATTAATAACCGGATTTTTCTTAGTAGGACTTTTTGCTCTATGGCAGTATAAAACTAGATATCCACTTATTGACATGACTATATTCCGCACACCAGTATTTCGGTGGTCGATGGTATTGTCTATACTTGTTAATATCTTGTTATTTGGTATGCTTTTCATCATTCCGCTATATTACCAAGTTGTAATAAAGACAGATGCTTTTGGAAGTGGTTTGCGTTTGCTATTCCTTGTTGCAGGGTTAGTTATAGGTGGAATTTTGACAGAAATAAGTGTGGCTAAATTTGGAGAAAAAAAGATTATTGTTTCTGGCTTTTTTCTGATTGCGTTAGCAACGATAGTAGGAGCAAATACAACGATAGATAGTACTGAATGGTTTGTAGGGACATGGTTAGCTGTTTTTGGATTAGGTATGGGTTTGGCTATGCCAACTGTGATGAATCTAGCTTTAGGGGCTCTATTAAGTAAGCAAAGTGGGATTGGTTCTTCTGTTATACAAACAGGTAGACAGGTTGGTGGTGCTCTAGGAGTTGCAATTTTTGGGTCAATTTTGAATTCTGGATATCGAAGTAATTTACAATTAGAACAATTCCCTAATGAAGTAAGAGGTGTTGTTCAGGAGAGCGTTGCGGCAGGAGCTGTAGTTGTGGAGAATTTAACGATCCCAGAGCTACTAGATAACCTTTATCAGTCATTTATTATGGGAATGAATAATGTACTATGGATATGTTTTGCTATAGCGATATTCGGTATAATGGTTTCATTCATATTTCTACCAGCTTCTATTGAGGAAGATGAGATATATGTGCATAAAGAAGGGGAAAGTATTGGCAGATAAACTTAACAAACAAAAAAGAATAATATCTTAATAGGTAGTTACGATGTGAAATGAAACCTTGCTAATAGGAAACCTGTCTATAATGGCCATAGTCTTAACAAAGTAAGTTTAACAGAGCTAACAAGTGTATTATAAAAGAATTCACATCAGCATTCCATCCAGTGCTTTGTAATCTGTTAGATATTCCGAGAAGGACGTTTTATGATTCGTTAAATAAAGAGAATCGAACCGTGATCGAGATAATAGAGAGTTAACCGAACGATTATAGAAATCCATGTAGATAGTAAGCAACGTTTTGGTACGCCTAGAATCCATTATATAAAAAGAAGGTTATCAGGTTAGTCTTAAATGTGTTCAGCGGCTAATGGAATAATCGGACATTTGCTCCATTATCACAACACCAAGCAAGGAAAAAATAGTAGTTGTGGAAATATCCAATTCCACAACTACTATTTATGAAGTGGGTTGGAGATATTGCCTTTATCGATACATTAAGCGTATTTTAAAAATACTGAAATTTTTTTCGGAAAAATAGAAGGAATTTACAAATGAATCTAGAAGATAATAATATAGATATAATTTTACACTATCGTTGCATAAGTGTAGTTTGAATAACCAGTAATTTTATCTATCTCAATTTCACCAAAAGACAAAGCCTAATCAAAAGGTATTCTGTTTATTTGGAAATAACTACCACGTAAATACTTGCGGATACGGACTGAGGCTTCCAACAAATCTTCGAATCTAGATATAAGCAGGCTTCCAAAGTATATCTTTTATCCCAAAATCTTGTCTCCTAAAAAGGGATGGAAGGTATAAATAAGAAAGTAGATAAAATCAGAGAAAGAATCAGAATACTTTTAAACTTTAAACTATGGAAGTTTGAATCGAAGTGCTCTCTAAAAAATACAAGGATATAATGAAATACTATTGAATTTTTTCTGCAAAGCTTAATTTATTTTTATACTAAAGTGATTAATATTTCCGCCGTTTTTATCATATTTAACTTATAATTAAAAAGGTGTGTCGATATGGGGAAAATAGAAAAACGACAAACATTATTAAAACAGATAATTTCAGAAACTCCGTTTATAAAAGATAAAGAGTTAGCAAGAATACTGAACGTAAGTATACAAACAATAAGGTTAGATCGACTTGAATTATCAATTCCTGAATATAGAGAAAGAATAAAAAATATTGCCTATGACAGTCAAAAGGAAGAGTTCCGTTTGTTACCGATTGACGAAGTGATTGGAGAACTTATTGATTTAGAACTTGATAATTCTGCGGTATCGATTCTAGAAATAGAAGGAAATGAACATGTGTTTAGTCGTAATCAGATTGTTAGGGGGCATTATTTATTTGCACAAGCTAATTCATTAGCGATAGCAGTTATAAATGATGAACTAGCGTTAACATCTCAAGCAAATATGCGTTTTCTAGAACAGGTTAAACAAAATGATAAGGTAATTGCAAAAGCTAAAGTAAAAGAAACCGATTTTGAAAATCGCCGCGCACTAGTAGAAGTTAAAAGCTTTGTAAACGGTAACATAGTATTTTTGTGTGACTTTGAATTTTATAGGTCTAATTGGGTTGATTTAAAGGCCAATGATAGAGATAGAAAGAGAACCTCCTTTAGTTTAATAAACACTTAATTTTGAAATAATCTTAAAAGAATTACTGTATATATTATAAGCTTATTAAAAGCAGATTTTCCATGTATACATGGAAAATCTGCTTTTTTATTTATAAAATAAAGTAGAAAAAGGAAGTTAGCCTCTGTCTATGCATAAATGGTATTATTTCCACTCCTTAATGACTAGAAATTGACGAGGAGTTTTATCCTCATTTTGACGGAAAACATGCCAAAAAGTGAAGGAAGCAGTAAATTCAATTGCACAAAATAGTGACAAATCTAACAAATTATCCATTAGACAAATATCTGTTGTTTGCTGATTCATTTAATCCGTGTTTTGTAAAATTTAAAATTGAACAGGATGAGAAAACATAAAAAATCAGTGGAGATAATTTTGGTTATTTTCTTTATGTATTTATTAGTAAGTTGACTAGAGAGTAAATTAATAAAAGTTTAAGTTCCTAAGTTCAATAACTAATAGATAAAAATACTACATTTCACTAACATTTACACAAATTTTACATATTCAAATTAGAAAACTGTAACCGACAAGTAGAATTAAACAATTTTTCACAAATAACATTCAACAGTTTTTCGCAATTAAGACTCAACACCTGATTCTGGAAATAATACTTGACGGTATTTCATTCTGATACTGTCTTGGGTTTCATCAAATGTAATGATTTCACTTCTATGGAGAAGGCGATCTAAGATCGCCGTTGTTAAAGTTGTATCTCCAAGAAATTTTCCCCATTCACTTGGACCTTTGTTTGAAGTCAAAATAAACGCTGTTTTATCGTACATTTCATATATAAATTGAAAGAATAGTTGGGCATCCTTTGCTTCATAAGCCATATACATTACATCATCAATTATGATTAAATCTGATGTAGTAATCCGTTTGTGACGTGTTCTTGATTTGCTAATATATTCTTTTGTTTTTAATACATAGAGTAAGCGTTCCATAGATACAAAAGAAACCTGATACCCCTGTTCAACCGCATGAATACCTAATCCTGTGGAGAGATGAGTTTTTCCCGCCCCAGGTGGGCCCATCATAATTAATGTGAAGTTCTCTTCAATCCAAGACAACTCTTTTAATACATTTAATTGCTTGTCTCCGATCGCAGATTGTTCCTCTAAGTGAAACTGCTTTAGTGTTAATTGCTGGGGAAACTCTGCCCATTTCATCAGCTTCGCACAGTTCTTCTGTTCACGACAAGCTAATTCATATCCAAATACATGATCTATAAACTCATGGTATGTCCATCCTTTTGACTCTGCTTCTCTAAGCATGGTTGGTAGTTCTTTAGCGGTTTCTGCTAACCTCAACGTTTTACACTTATCCTGAAGTACTTTATAAAAGTCTGTCATTTCAAACTACCTCCTTGAAGAACTTTGAGGTAGATATCTTGGTTACGCTCGGGTGCTTTAATGTCTTTATATTTTTCATTAATCACTTCTTTCGGTGGTAGTTGTTTATTGCTTTGCATCTCTAACGAGATCGCAATATCTCTTAAATCATTTGCACTTGTTAAACCAAGTTTTTTCATTTCTTTAACGGCATCATTTACATAACCAGGATATTTATTTGCGGTATTAAGTACTACCTTAAATTGATCATTAATATGACGAGGATAACGTTCTATTAATGTCTCGATGAGCCAGTTTGAATCCTCTGGATTATCTAATAGATTCAATATGTCTTGAGCTAGCTTATCTTTCTTTGTTTGCGTTCTTAGTCGATGATCAGGGGCCGTTATAACTGTTCCTTTTTCTTTTGACAATTTGTGTTTAGCAATTGGATTACTATTTAGGTGAAGATATATACTTAAATCTTCTTCAGTTACAGAGATATAAGCGATATTTTCTGCGCCACTTTGAAATGTTCCGAGAGGAACACTATATCGATTCCCCTCATAGCGAATAACATTGTCTTTATGAATCTTTCTTGTTATATTTATAGAGGACACATTTTCAAAAATGTAATTTCCATTGATCTTTTGAAGGTGCTGCTTTTCTAGGGCGTGCACTTCGAAAGGTCTTTTCTTTGTATTATGATGAATTTTATAATTCCCTGTTCTTTTAAGCCAGTTCAAACATGAATTCTGCCATAATTCCAGGTTCTCAAATAAACGATGCTTGGCAAAATTATTTTTAACTTATTTCACAACCTGTTCAATTTTTCCTGCACAAATAAATACTAAACTTTCTGGTTTCATGATACTTAGTAAATGATTCTGTCAATATTAAGTCTCCAGCATTTTCGCTAACTGCTAATAGTCGATCTTGATCATATACAATTTCACTAGTCATTCCCCAAAAATACCTAAAGGCATTTTCCTGCATTCTTATCAAATCACTTGTGCGAAGTGGTCGATCTATCCATTCTATATACTTGTATCTAGAATGAGATAAGAGGAACCCAGCTAAATAAAGTTTCTTTCTTTGCCCTGACTTCGTGTATATGAATATCTCCCCAAAATCAACTTGCATCTGTTGTCCCATAGGGAGTTCATCTACAGTACCATACATTCGCCCCGTAGATTGTCTAGGGATATGGTAGTTATCTCTTAAATCATTTACATAGTTTCTTACCGTATTCTCTGCTACCGATAGAACCTTTAGCCTTTCACGAAGCCAGTCATGTATTTGTGCACTTGTCATGTCAGGGTGCTCTCTTAGCCACATCAGTATTTGATCCTGATAAGGATCAAGTTTCTTAGTTCGGTTCTGCAATGAATAAATAAATTCAGTAAACTCTTCTGGTGTCATATTCAGATATTCAATGACTCGGTTTCTTGAAATGTTTAATTTCTTTGCAATCTTGATGTTTGAAAAACCATCTCTTTTTAATTGATGTACTTCTTGATAAACCATCCACTTTTCCACTCCTTGTTTCCTCCCCCTTCAATACATGCTGCTTCAAGTATATCGAAAGGGAATTAATATAAGTAAACTGTTTAGTCTTATTTGTAGAAAACTGTTTAGTCTAGTTTAGCAGTTACACCAGTCAGCTTCCATGATCTCACCCGGTTTTCTACGGATACGCAAAGTAGCTTTATACTTATCTGCATACTTACTGTAGTGGCGTGCAAAACTACGATAGGAATATGGGATTTTTGATTCGAACGGCATTCAGCTTCATATTCATGGTGAAGAAGCGAAAGCGTCACATTGGGCTTCGCTAACTCTTCATGAATATAATCCAAATTCAAAGGTTGCCTCCCAGACCCCTCCATGGTCTTTTCTGGAAAAGGAAATTCTTCAATCCACTGATCTGTCATTTCCTCCTCTAAGGCACACACTAACCCCTTCTTTTCGGCCGACTCAATGACCTCTGTTACTTTTTGTCAAGAGTTACCAGTAAATGCGGCAATGCCCCTGCGACTGATTCCTTCATGGTGTAACTCCAAAATCTTTCGGTATTGAATCAAACAAAAAACCTCCTATATAAAAAGTGTCACACAATAAGTGTGCTCACTAATTATATAGGAGGCTTGAACTGGCAAACAGTCAGGCACTAGGTGGTAAAGTTGATGGGGTTTTCTGGTAAATATTATGTCAGTGGCGGTAATCACCGTTAGCTCAATAATTGTACACTCCGGTTCATGCAGTTCCCACATTTCAGTAAAATATAGCCTACGTAGTACCAACTAATTGAAAGCAGGTAATTAAATTCAATGATTATTGCAAAAAATAAGATACCTATATGGTTCAAGATAGGTATCTATTAGTTTACAATTCTTATATACTTTTACTTGATTTACTTTTTAGAAGGATATCAATCATCTTAAACATGAGCATAATCCCTTTTCGATGGTATCGAAAATGATTTAAGCTACCTATGAAATAAGCGTTCAATTCAGGATGATAAAACATAAAAGAGCCATTTGATCCTGCATTTCCCCATAGACTATATCTCCGAGGCATTAATAAGGGGACATGTTTAAAATTTATGATTCCAAAACCGTAGTCAATACCTATAGAAAACTTAGCCCAATTCTTCATTTTTTCCATGGTCTCTTTGCGGAGAAGTTTATAATTTACCAAGGCTTTCATGAATTTCAATAAGTCCTCAGTTGTAGCAACTATTCTTCCACCAGCATCATCCATTCCAAGTCGAATGTTTTGTCCCATATTTTTATTTTGTAAAAAACAATCTGCAACAGGGTATTCTTTTGTAATGACTGGTTCAGTGAAATTGATTGTATAGGTTTGATTCATCTCAAGAGGTTGAAAAAGAGAGTCTTTAAGTACCTCATGATAAGGTTTTGATGTGATTCTCTCAATGATTAGAATCAAAAGATAATAACCAACATCGGAATAATAAAAACCTTCACCCGGCGGGAAATGACATGTTAAGTTTTCTTTGGTCCACTGAATGATATATTGTGGTGTCCAGGCTTGGGACTGCTCATCAAGAAAAAAATCCATCATTGATGAGCCCTGTTTGCCTCGATCCAAGGCATCACCAAATAAGCCAGAAGTGTGATTCAGCAAATGTTTTATTTTAATTTCGTTTGTGTAATCTTTTCCTTTATATAAATGTAAGTTGTGCAGTAGGTCTGGGTCAAGATAAGAAGCGATTGAATCTTCGTAGGATAGTTTTTCTTGTTCTTCCAAACTACCGATTATTACAGAGGTAAACATCTTATCGATACTTGCAATAAAGTAAGGTTGTTCAGGATGAGCTGGGAAACTGCCTGTTGATCCTTCAGCCATATTCACATGGATACCCTGCTTTTCAGAATGAATTAACATATAAGCGTTTTTTATATTTTTATCCTTTTGAATCATTTTTCTAAAGCGGTTTTCCAAAGCAATATGAGTTTTTCCATTTTTCATGTACTCATCTCCCACAGTTTTAATTTTTTATCCTTTCATAGACATTCAATTCACTCCAAGTCTCTACTAAAGCACCCGTTACTTCAATAAATATTACCTATTATTTAACTATATTATATCTTCTCGACTTTGTAACTTGCGATTCTATACTTCCAATATCTTTAATGTTACATAAAAAGTATATCCAATAGCATATTCAAAAGTAAATACAAAACCTTGTGTTCTATTAACTGTATTTAGAAACACTACAATTACTCCCCAAAATTAGACCTGCTAATGTATAGTTTGTTCATCGTATTCCTTTATAGATATATTCAATGGCTATTGAAGCAGGTACTGTAATGAAAAAATAGGCAAGTAAAGTATAAATATAAACAAATGCCATCTGGAGTATTTTTTAGTTAAAAAGGGGAGAAGTTTACGGTTTTTTGTGTTAAAAAAGTACTTTTGTCCCACCCTTTTTTGCGTTCTAATATAATGGTCCATTTTATTATTGACATATATACTCAGTAACTATATACTCGGTATGTATATATACTGAGTATATAAAAGGAGGTAAAAATGGATTTTATTTTGGAATACCAGTGGGAGATATTTATTTTAGCTGAAGTGTTATCTGCAGCTTCTTTATTGTTATTCGGTATTTTTCGTTATCTATATAACAGACAGAAATTCATCATTTCATTCCTGCTTTTATTTATTATCTTAATGGTTCTGGAAGCCGCTTTGGCAATCCTTATCTATAATGAAACAAGGAAAATTTCTACATTCCAAATCATTATTACGGTATTTGTTTTATATGCTTGTACGTTTGGTATAAGTGATTTCAAAAAGCTTGATCGTTGGATGCGGTTAAAAATTGGGAATTGGCGAGGTATCGAATTGCTGACAGAAAAAGAAAAATATGTAATGAAGAAACAAAAGGATTCGAAATACATTGCGAAGAAATATCGTTACAGTTCTATTCTTCATATGCTTATTTTTGGCAGTACACAATTAATATTCTGGTTTATCAGTTTAGATAGTATGGAACAAGCGTTACCTTATTTAACAGATTTATCTTGGGTAGGTACAGAATTTGTAGAAGTAACACCCTATTTCAATGAAACTTTATATGGGATCTCTATGGTTTGGGGATTAGTGTTTCTTATTGATTTTATTTATTCATGGTCATATACCATATTTCCATCAAAACAAAGAGGTGAATCGATTGATTAATGTTACAGAATTAAAGAAAGAATATAAAACAGGTAAACAAACTGTCGCTGTTTTAAAGGGAGTGGATTTTTCGGTTAAGAAGGGGGAATTTGTCTGTATTATTGGTCCGAGTGGTTCAGGAAAAACAACGTTGCTTCATTTGCTTGGTGGCCTTGACCAGCCTTCAGCAGGTTCTATTCAGTTAGATAGTACGAATATTACCTCAAAGTCAGAAAAAGCACGTACAATCATTCGCCGAAAAAAGATTGGCCTTATCTTTCAAAATTATCAATTACTACCAACATTAACAATCTACGAAAATATCGTATTTCCATTACATGCCGATGGTAAGAAGGTACCACCTGGAAAAGTGGAAGAATTATTAAAGACGGTAGATTTAACAGGCTTTGAAAAGCGATTTCCTAATGAGCTGAGTGGAGGACAGCAGCAACGAGTGGCAATTGCAAGATCATTGATTCATGAACCTGCTATTTTGTTAGCAGATGAACCAACAGGGAACCTAGACCGACAGCGTTCAAGTGATACGCTTGATCTATTAGCAAAGTTTCACCAGGAGAGAAAACAAACTATTGTCATGGTGACACATGATATGTTCGCAGCAGGATATGCTGATCGGATTGTGTTATTTAAAGATGGTGCGATTGAAGCGGAAGTGACAAGGGAGGACGAGGATTATGCTAAGTTCCTTTCACGTTTCATGGCGTAATATCACCCGGCATAAGAAGCGGTTTTTATTTACATTAATTGCGATTGTGTTAGGTGTTACGGTTATGACCAGTATGCTCATTGCAAAATCTACCTTCGCTAATATTATGGATGAGCAAGAACAATTAATTGCCGGGAATGCAGATTTTAGAATACAAGCAACCGATCGCTTTTTCTCTGCCAATGATTTAGCGGATAGACTAGACATGGATATGGTGGAAGAAGGAATAGCGACACTAACAAAGCAAGGTTTTGTTGATATGGATACAAAATCTCCTAATCAAGCAACAGTGAACTTTACTGGTTTATCTGAATTTGATAATGACATGATGCAATTACCGGTTAAAGAAGGAGATGTGACAAAAGAAGGCTTGATTATAACAGAGAATGCAGCAAAACTCTGGAACAAACAAGTTGGAGAAAAGGTTTCTTTTCAGAAAGTAGGTAGTATGGAAGTTACGGCCATTGTTTATGAAGGTGGAATTGTCAATAGCCCGAAAACAATGGAAGGGGCAAATTTCCGAGATTTTGAGGTGATTGTTCCGCTAGAAAGCCTTCAGGAATCGTTAGGGATGAATAGTCTGATCACAGAGTATCGCTATAAAGTTAAGGATGGATTGGACCTCCAAGAAGTATTGACTGATTATCAAAATGATTTAGCAGCATCTAATTTATATGTACAGCCAATTGTTGCAGATACGCAGCAATACAACAATATCGAAGGAATATATTTTGTGTTTGACATTATAGCCATATTGTCTATCTTTATCAGTGCTTTTATTGCGTTCAATATGATTAATACGAGCATTGTAGAGCGTCATAAAGAGATTGCTATCATGAAGAGCTTAGGTTATACAAGGCGAAAGGTAAGAGGGCTGATATTTAAGGAAATTGCCTATTTCGCAATCATTGGTACAGTGCTTGGTTTAGGAATAGGAGCTTGGCTTGGGATGGTTGTCCAAGACATTTTAATTTCAGCCATTGTAACACAAAATATAAACTATCAAGTAGAATTCGTGCCACCTCTTATTACTTCCGCTATCGTAGGCATTCTATATCCATTTATAGCAGCAGCCTTGCCATTATATCATGCTGGAAAGACACCGATATTAGTAGCAATGGCAGGTGAAAACAGAGAAATTAGCCGTTTAACTAAGTTTAAAATTGGAAGAGTTATACTTGGTGTTTTATGTACAATGCTTGGCTTGATTGATAATGTGTGGGCATTTTTGCTTTTATTCATCGGACTTGTTCTACTATTTCCACTATGGATGAGTCTCATTCAATTTATTCTCAGGCCAATATTTGCCTTGTTGTTTGGCTTCTTAGGAAAACAAGCGGACCGATCATTAAATCAATTTAAGAACCGAAATGCGAATACGGCAGCAATGTTAGCCGTTGGTGTAAGCTTAGCGTTATTTATGAGTGCGGCATTAGCATCACTGCCTGAAGGAATGGAAAACGATATTCGCGCAACCTTTGGTGGGGATATATTGGTAGAGAAGGAAACGGCTTGGACGGATAATGAGCGGCATGTAATCGAGGATATGGAAGGTATAGATGCTGTCCATTCTTATGCAGAAATACCGAATGTTACATGGTATTCACTAGCCAATGAGTTGAGAGAATTCTCACTTTTTTCTTTTGATAATGACAGTATGTTCGAAAGAGTAGAGACGACGGAGCAAATAAGTGATAATCCTTCCATTTACATCGGTGATCGTGCTTTAGCAGAAATGGGAGCAAAAGTAGGAGATGTTTTTACATTCCACACCCCTGCTGGTGAGACAGAATTTTTTATAAAAGGGGTTGTTAAAACTGCTCATTATTCAGGTTATGCAGGGTTTGTAGAGGAACCAACTGTTAGAGAGTTTGTGAACTGGCCTTTAGATTATCATGTAATGATTGAAGTAACTGATGAAAAGAGGATTCCAGTCGTATTAGCTAGTCTTTGGGCAAGTTTTGGAGCTGGGATTTCCAATGTAGATGTGATGGAAGTGAATATCGAGCAAGCAAAAAACGGGTTAACGGGTACGAACGATTTGTTTGTTGGCTTGCTTATATTAGTAATTGGGATTTCTGCAATTGGCATTACGAATACTTTATTTATGAATACTTTAGAGCGTACGAAAGAACTTGGGACAATGAGAGCACTTGGTTTTACAAAGTCACAAGTGAGGATTATGATTATAGCAGAAGGTTTGATTATCGGTGTTACTGGTGTTATAGTCGGGACGTTGTACGGGATATTAGTCATCTATTTAAATGCTGTATCAGCTCAAGCGCCAGCATTTCTTGATTTTTCTGTTCCATGGTCTAGTTTATTGTTAGCTGTTGCTGTAGGGATTCTATTTACACTTCTTGCTTCATGGATACCAAGTAACTCGGCATCAAGAATATCGATAAGAGAAGCGATAAATAATGAGTAAACGGGGATTAATAATATGTCAGTAAAACATTCACTCCTTGCCCTATTAAATGAAAAACCTAGACATGGCTATGAATTGAAGATTGGATTCGAGGAAATGGTGCAAGGAATGTGGCCATTAAATGCAGGACAGGTGTATACAACATTGGATCGATTAGAAAGGGATTCACTTGTAGAGACACCTGGACATGATAAAAAGGATCGTAAGCTCTACACAATTACAGTTGCTGGAAAAGAAGAACTCTGGAGTTGGTTGCAGGAGCCTGTTGGCAGATCTTTGTTTAAGGATGAATTTTATTTCAAATTTGTCTGTGCTAATCAAGTATCCTACGAAAATAGAGATACTATGATCAGAAATCAGAAGGAAACAATGATGAAGGAAGTGCTTCATCTTACCGATTTAAAGAAACAAATGATAAGTTCTGACAATGAAACAATGAGGCTGCTAGTTGAAGGTGCATTACTTCATCTGGAAGCTGATATTAAATGGTTAGACATGATTGCAGATTCCTTGAAATAGCAGAGCAATGATAATAAGTTGAATTTGTGGATCTTCCCTATAGGGTGGATCCTTTTTGATTTTGTCCTTCAAATCCTTTAACACATGATCGTACGTATCAATAATGTTTCTCGTATCTTTGGGCCAAGCGACTACAATTTAAGATGGAGTCACTTAAAGATTGTGAATTTATCCATTAAGAAAGCTTTATACAAAGAGGTGGGCGGTACCCTGTCAGATAGTGCGAAATCTTTATATACCGTATGCTTTCACAAAATATCCATGCCCGTAGAGGCTCTGTGTTAACCAAGGATCTATTCAAAAATTTCAGTTGAAGCTTGTGAAGAAAATCCATTTTACTTGCGAAATACAAACAATGAAATGACTAAAAGTTAAAAGCTCTTGTGATAGGAGAATATCTATTATATAATGCATAAATACATAGTGATTTACTGTGATTTAACGGACAAGCCAAATAGATTCCTTACATGAGGTGATTGTGCGGGATGCTGAATCACAGGTGAGGTACATAATATATTTTCTGAATTGACAGACATTTTTCGTCGGTTATAGGTTAATAATGGCGTTATATCACATAATTACATCACAAGACATTACTTAGGAGGTAGTTTGATGACATCACATGTAATAGATATGGCAATGCTGAAGAATGTGTTTGGTACACCGGAAATGCGTGATGTGTGGTCGGAAACAAACCGTATTCAGAAGCATTTGGATGTAGAGGCTGCATTAGCGCTAGCGGAAGCAGAACTTGGTTTGATACCAGAAAAGGCTGCTCAAGTAATAGCAGAAAATGCGAAGGCAGACCGATTAAATGAAGAAGATATGCAAGAAAACATGGCGAAGATGAAACATTCTTTAATGCCTACCATCAAAGCATTGCAGGATGCATGTGGGAAAGAAGCGGGAGAATTTGTCCATTATGGTGTAACAACACAAGATGTCGTTGACACTGGAACTATTCTTCAATTAAAAGAAGCACATACGATTATTGTTAAAGGTTTGAAGGCTGTGGCTGTTGAGCTTGCCAAGCTTTCTAGAAAATATCGGTCAACACCAATGGTTGGTCGCTCGCACGGGATGCAAGCACTCCCGACTACTTTCGGTTATAAGGTTGCCGTTGTACTTAATGAAGTCATTCGTCATCTTGATCGATTAAAGGAAGCGGAAGCAAGAGTTTTTACAGGTGTTTTAGGCGGCGCAGTTGGTACATACGCATCATTCGGCCCACAAGGGCATGAAGTAGAACGACGTACACTTGATAAACTGGAACTAAAAACACCAGATATCACCTGGCACTCTTCGCGTGATCGTATTGCTGAATATGTAGGAATTATTGGATTAATTAGTGCAACACTAGGCAAGCTTGGAAATGAATTTTATAACTTGATGCGAACAGAAATAGATGAGCTGGAGGAACCTTTTTCTCAAGGTAAAATTGGCTCGACAACAATGCCACATAAACGTAACCCTGCTGCATTAGAAGGTTTAGCTAGTTTGACTAAACCAATCCGCTATAATGTAGCAATAGTTCAAGAAGCAATGGTAGTGGAGCATGAACGGGATGCAATGTCATGGCGAGGAGAATGGATAGCACTTCCAGAATCATGTATTTATTTATCATCACAGCTTAATACTGCCCAAGCGGTATTGTCTGGTTTAATCGTGAAGCCTGACAATATGTTAAAAAACTTGAACAAATTAGGTGGCCTATTACTTTCAGAACGTGTGATGTTTGCAGCAGCAGAATCAATTGGTAAACAAACAGCACATGAACTAGTATACGAGCTGTCCATGAAGAGTGCGGAAGAAGGTATATCATTTAAAGAACTGTTGCTAGTAGATGAACGAATCACGAAAGCATTTAGCAAAGAAGAACTTGAAAGACTTTTAGATGTCACTACATATCTTGGTTCTGCTCCAGAGACAGTAGACCGTGTGTTAGAAGCAGCAGAGCTCTCCGGCTGGTTAACGAATGAGGAGGAAGAATCTAATGGTTGAATTTCGCCAAGCTACTTTAAATGATGCGGAAGCGTTACTCCATTTAACGCTTCGTGCCTATCAACCAATCCGTGAGTTAGGTATTAACTTTGCTGCAGCGAATGCTGATATGGAGCTTGTGAAAAAAAATATCCGTAACAATATGTGTTTTCTTATGGAAGAAGAAGGTAAGTTACTGTCAACGCTTAGTTTGCGGATGCCTTGGGGAGATCATCCTGGTCCATTCGGAGTCCCACATATCTGGTGGTTTGCAACAGATCCAGATTATGCAGGTCAAGGTATAGGAAATAAACTGATCACATGGTGTGAGGAAAAAATGGTTAGAGATACGCTTAAGTCTCCAGCCGTTTCACTGGGCACAGCTGATAAACATCCATGGTTAGTCGATATCTATAAACGCCGTGGCTATCAGGAAATGAGCAGAAAAGACCTAGGAAAAGGCCATATAACGGTATTCATGAAGAAGGAGCTAACTACTGATATCGGTTGATCAGGTGCATAAGTCCGTAACACGCCACTTGCTAGTATAAAGAGGAGCTTTCTAATAACAAAAGGGGTACACGAAAATGGTGGGCAATATAGCTGTTACAGAAAAATTATCAGAATTAATCGTTAATTCTAGGCCAGAAGCAGATCCGCAAGTGATGGCTGCGGCAAGGTCAGGAGTGTTAGATTATTTAACCTCAACAATTGCTGGTGGTAAGGATCAGGAAGGCAATTCATTACTAGAACTATTCAGTTCTGATACATATAACCCAAATCTAGTGAAAGTAATTGGGATTAATAGATATGCAGACTTCCAACATGCTGCACTTCTTAACGGTTATTTAGGTCATGTATTGGATTATGACGATGTTCATTCCAGTTCGAGAGGACATCCAAGTACCGTCATATTGCCAGCATTATTCGCTATATCCAAAACGAAAAATGTTTCGGCTTTAGACTTTTTAGCTGCCTATGTCATTGGAGTAGAAACGATGTGCAGACTAGGTCTCGCAATAGGTGCTAGCCATTATGAGTCCGGTTGGCATAATACGGCGACATTAGGGGCAATTGCAGCAACTGCTGCTTGCGTGCGTTTATTAAACCTTAATAGTGATGCTGTTAATTGTGCTCTTGGACTTGCTGCGGCGCAATCAAGCGGCCTCAGAGCTCAGTTTGGCAGTGATGGTAAACCATTACAAGCAGGCTTAGCTGCAAGAACTGCCGTATTTACCTCTATGCTTACAGCTAAAGGGTTTGAGGCAGCTAGTAATGGACTGGATGGAAAAACAGGTTTTTTTGCTGCATATGGCAGTGATAAAACAATAGTGAGCAACCTGACAAAAGACTGGGGCAATCCATGGCAAATTGTTGATCCTGGATTGTGGTTCAAGTCTTATCCATGTTGTTCTGCTTCCCATCATGCTATAGATGCTGTGTTTGCTCTTATATCCGAACATCAGCTACACGAGTTAGAGAATGATCAAATTGCGAATATCGAAGCTATCTTTCCACCTGGTGGTGATACGGCACTAGTAGTAACAAATCCTCAGAATGGGATAGAAGGGAAGTTTAGTCTCGAATATGTCATAGCAACGGCACTTATTGATGGAAAGGTTGGAATCAAGCAGTTCTCGAAGCAGAACATCGAACCAAGAGTTAAAACCTTAATGAACCGAATTAATCGAAGATATGATGAGAAGATAGAGCCACTGTCCATTGCGATTCCACCTGGCAGGTTCACGATTGTGACAATAACATTGAAAAATGGAGCGACTTATTCTAAGCGAGTGGATCGCCCACATGGTGCAGCAGGTGATCCATTAACCATAAAGGAATTGCACCGAAAATTTTTAGATGCAGATACAGATGGACATTTTGCCCATGTACCTGATTTAGTAAGTGAAATGGAAACACATGAAGATTTAGTGCGCTTAATAACATCTCTATAACACAAATAAAAGACAAACAAGGAGAATGAGAACATGAAAAAGATATTGATGACGACCATATTATTATTAACAATCGGCTTATTAGCTGCTTGTGGTGATGACAATACAGATGCACAAAATAACGGAGAAGAAGCTGCAGGCTTTCCTGAAGATAATATAACCATTGTCGTTCCTTACGCAGCAGGTGGGGCAGGTGACGTTACTATTCGTATGATAGCTGATGTAGCTTCTGAACATCTAGATGGACAAGAAATTGTTGTTCAGAATATGGAAGGTGGAGGTGGAGTCATTGGCCAATCATATGTAGCAGAGGCTGACCCGGATGGGTACACGTTACTGGAATATTCATCTTCTGCAGCAAGTAATTCATTAATTAAAGAAACTTCATTTACTGCTGAGTCATTTGAGCCAATTGCAACTTATTCATTTGAACCAGAACTATTAGTCGTTTCGGCTGAATCTGATATTGATGATCTGCATGAATTTATTGAGTATACAAAAGAAAATGTAATTTCCATGAATACTTCTGGCTTTGGGACTTCCCATCATATTGCTCCATTAGTATTAATGCAAGATTATGATTTGAATTTTGACTTTATTCACACTTCGGGTGGTGGAGAACAGGTACAGCAGCTACTAGGTAATCACGTAGAGTCAGGCTTTATGGGTTATGGGGAAGCACAGGATCTAATCGAATCAGGTGATATTAAACCGATTGGTGTAATGGCTGAAGAGCGTATGGAGCAGTTACCGGACGTTTCCACATTTAAAGAGGAAGGCATTGATCTTGTTTATGGACCTTTCCGCTCAATAGCTGCCCCTGCTGGTACACCGCAAGAGGTTGTAGATAGCTTGGCTGAGGCATTTGAGGAGATTATCAATGATGAAGCTTTTATCCAACAGATGAATGATGCTGGTTATGAAGTAACATATGGTGGTCCAGAAGAATTGCAAGCCCAAAGTGATACACAAGTAGAATTTGTTGAAAAAGTACTAGATGTTATAAAAGACGGTGCAGAAGAATAATAGCAAAGCATAAGCACTAGGTATACAAAAAAGTCCTTTTTGTATACCTTAGCTTTATTTAAAGGGAAGGTTGTGGGAGGTAGTATTAATGGATTGGAAAAAAGATAGTTATTTAGCTGTGTTTCTATTAATCCTTAGTGGTTTCATTTTTTATAGAACAATGGAAATGCCAAGTGCTTCCGCATTTTTTCCAGAGTTACTATCGATCTTATTAGCGGTGCTTTCTGTCTTATTATTAATTAGTTCGATTAGAAAAAGGGGGACAGAAGCTGACAATGAACAAGCAGCGAAGGAAGAAAAATTAGTCTTACCAGTAGTGCTAATTATTGCTTCCTTAATTCTTTATGGGATTTTACTCCAGTATTTCGGATTTATCATCGCTACATTAGTAGTTGTAAATTTTGTTATATTTGCAACGGGATACAAGAAATATATAAAAGGCTTTTTGATTGCATGTACAACAACAAGTGTCATTTTTGTAGTATTTCAACTATTACTAAATGTACGATTGCCAGCTGGAGTATTTTTTAGCTAAAAAGGGGAGAAGTTTATGGAAGGAGCATTAATAGGATTACAGCAAGTATTCGAATTAGGCAATTTACTTGCATTGTTTTTAGGTGTGTTGTGTGGATTAGTTGCTGGTACGCTGCCAGGAATTAATGCGAACATCACGATAGCTATTTTAATCCCCATTACATTTGGGATGGATCCACAAGTGGCAATTATGCTTTTAGTAGGTGTTTATTGTGCTTCTTGCTTTGGTGGTTCGTTTCCTGCCATTCTGTTAAGGATTCCAGGTACTGCCTCTTCTGTTGTAACGACATTTGACGGCTTCCCGATGACACAGAGGGGTGAAGGCGGGAAAGCCCTAGGTATTTCTACGGTCGCATCTGTAATGGGTGGAATCATAAGTGGGATTATTTTATTAACCTTGGCACCATTTTTAGCAGAGCAAGCGTTGAAGTTCGGTCCTGCTGAGTATTTCGCTCTTACGATTTTGGGACTAAGTACGGTTGTTGGTATGTCTAAAGAGGGTGGATTAGTTAAGAACTTAATATCAATGGTAATCGGCTTATTAATAGCTACAATTGGAATGGGGCCGCAAACTGGTTATCCGCGTTTCACATTCGGATCTACTAACTTATTAGATGGGATATCTCTTATTCCATTATTAATTGGACTGTTTGGTATCAGTGCAGTTTTAGAAATTGCTCAAACAGCCAAAAAAGATCAAGCATCAAGTAAAAAGGTTCCGAAAGTATCCAGGATATTACCAGAATTCAAATTATTTAAACGTTTGGTACCGACGATTTCTATCTCTGCATTAATCGGCTCATTTATCGGAGTAATACCTGGAGCTGGAATGATTATGGCTATATATATAGCTTATGATCAGGCGGTAAGACGATTCAAGGATAAAAAATTTGGGACAGGAGTACCGGAAGGTGTAGCTGCACCAGAAGCGGCAAACAATGCGGTAGTTGGTAGCTCAATGGTTCCGTTATTATCGTTAGGTATCCCAGGCAATTCTGCTTCGGCACTTTTCCTTGGAGCTCTTATGATTCAAGGTTTGCGTCCAGGGCCGGAATTGTTTACGGACCATCCAGATGTTGCTTATCCTTTAATCATTGGATTTTTAGTTGCTTATATTTTCGTTTTCCCGCTTGGTATTTTAGTAGCCAAGTTCTTATCTGGAACGATTCTGAAAATCCCTGCAAACATATTAAATGGGATTGTGATTGCTCTTTGTATGACAGGTGCATTTGCCATAAGAAACAATATCTTTGATGTTTGGGTAGCAATAGCGTTTGGTGTGCTTGGATTTATATTCCATAAGTTACAGCTATCTTATTCGCCGTTGATTTTGGCCATTGTACTCGGGTCAATGATTGAAGTGAATTTGCAGCAAAGCTTAGTATTATCAGATGGTAGTTGGTTAATCTTTCTACAAAAACCTATAAGTCTTGTTTTATTGATTGCATCACTATTTTTCTTAGTTACACCATTACTTACTAAAATTCGTCATACTCAGAAGATGCGGTCAAATTAAAGGGTTTATTCTTATACAATTATGAAGGGAAGGGATTATTCATGACAACCGAGTTATTTAGCAAACTAGAATCCTATTATGATGAGATGATTAGTCTGCGTCGTTATTTCCATGCTCATCCGGAATTATCTTTTGAGGAAGAAGAGACACCAAAGAAAATTGCAGCATATCATCGGGAGCTTGGACTAGAGGTGACTGAAAGAGTTGGTGGCAGAGGTGTTGTTTCCAAGTTGATCGGCGGTAAACCAGGAAAAACGGTAGCTTTACGAGCGGATTTTGATGCCCTGCCTATTCAGGAGGAGACGGATCTCCCTTTTAAATCGGAAGTTGATGGGGTGATGCATGCATGTGGACATGATGCTCATACTGCAAGCCTTCTTGTACTGGCAAAAGTACTTACTGAAATGAAAGAAGATCTGCCAGGTACGATAGTATTTATTCATCAGCATGCGGAAGAATCACCTCCAGGGGGAGCGATTGATATGATTAACGATGGTTGTCTGGGAGGTGTTGATGCCATTTTTGGAACACATATTTGGTCAGAATTCCCAATTGGAACGATTCGTTACCGTAAAGGAGCCGTAATGGCTGCGACAGATCGTTTTGATCTTGAAGTGATAGGGAAAGGCGGTCATGGCGGATTACCACATACAACTGTTGATGCGATTGTAACAGCAAGTCAATTAGTCGCCAATTTGCAACAAGTCATTAGCAGAAAGGTTGACCCTTTGAAGCCAGCTGTACTAACAGTCGGTTCTTTTCATTCCGGCAAGGCTTTTAATGCAGTTAGCGGAAAAGCAGAGATTACTGGTACTGTACGTACACTTGATGAGGAAACGAGAGATATCGTCGAACATGAATTAGAACAGATGGTTAAGAATACTTGTGCTGCTGCCGGTGCTGATTATCGCTTAGATTATCAACGTGGTTATCCAACACTAAATAATCATGAGAAGGAGACAGACCTGATAGTAGATGTAGCCAGTGAAGTGATTGGCGAAGAAAATATCAGTGAAATGGAACCAATTATGGGTGGCGAAGACTTTGCCCGGTATTTGGAACATGTACCAGGTACATTTTTCTTTACAGGAGCAAAAAACGCGGAGTTGAATGCAAACTATCCACACCATCATCCTAAGTTTGATATTGATGAGAAGTCAATGCTTATCGCCGCTAAAACAATGGGAAGTGCAACATTAACGTTTTTGAACAGCAAATAATGTAATAAATGAAATGGAAACGTCGAGTAATCGTGCCAATGATGGTTTAGATTTACTTGGCGTTTCTTTTGTTTATCCTGTTAAGGGTGTCAGAAGGATATAATCCTTTATCAAATTAATAATGAAAATAACATTAGTAGTTAAGTTGTAAAATATGTTAAAATATATGAAATTTATTCATCTTTTGTACAGTAAGTGCTAATAGGGTAGGAATGTTTAAGGGGGATTGTTCAAATTGGAAATTGAATTTCTTGGAACTGGTGGTGCCATAACGATACCAAGGCCACTTTGTGATTGTCGTGTTTGCTCAGAGGCGAGAGATAAAGGAGTACCATTTAGTAGAATGGGACCGAGCATATTTGTACATGGTCCTAATTTATTGATTGATACACCGGAAGATATTCACCATCAAATCAATCGTTCTACTATTGATGATGTCAAAGGGATTATCTATTCATACTGGCACCCCGACCATGTAATGGGAAGAAGAATTATTGAATCGTTAAGTGCGGATTGGATTAATCATCCTCCTCAAAATAAGAAAGTAGAAGTATATCTTCCGGAACAAGTTGAGGTAGATTTCAAAAGATTTCTTGGTAGTAGTGACCATTTAGCCTTTTTTGAATCACAAGGATTTGCTCATATCAATCGACTAAAGGATGGAGAGAGTGTATTTTTAAACAATACAAAAGTTGTTCCTTTTAGGTTGGCGGAGGATTATGTTTATGGATTCATTATCGAAAACGATAGTAAAAAAGTGCTTATTGCAATGGATGAATTGTATAATTGGAAGCCGCATAAGGAGGTAATCGGTGAGGACCTCGCTATACTGCCAGTAGGTATATTTGCATGTCATCCATTAAGCGGTGATAGATTATTTCCTGAAGACCATCCTGTTTTTGAGGAGGAAGCAACTTTTACGGAAACAATGGAAATCATCAAAACGCTTGATGCGAAAAAAGTAATTTTAACACACATTGAAGAACCGAACGGGCTAAGTTTTAGTGAATGTAAAGAGTTAGAAAAGAAGCTGAAAAATTCTGGCTTGAATGTAGAGTTTGCTTATGACACGCAAAAGGTAAAAGTGTGAAGCTAAATGGACGTTTACATCTTTTGGCTTTACTTGAGTAAGGTTTGACTGAGTTCTATAAAGGGTAATGTATAGTATAGTTGGCGAAAACTAATTAATTCCAGGGTAAGGATAATGAGTTGCTTGATAAAAGCAGCTTTTACTATGTATAATGTTTACAAGCTTTGACATATACTTTTACTAACTCTCCGTTTGGAAAGGTGGTAATCATATGTGTGAAGAGGAGGCAGAAACTATGGAAACAGAACAATTAAAAATAAAAAAACAATTATCTGATCAAGAAAAGAGAAAGAAATTTGAAGCTGCTTCTAATCATGTATTTAAGAAATACGATAAATCTTTAAAGGCTTTAAGTAAGAATTGAGCGAAATTCTTTATCTAGAAGGATTCGCTAGTAAACAGTATTTTTGTGACGGTAATAAAAGAACTGCTGCCGTTTCATGCTTAGTGTTTCTGAATATGAATGGATACGATTTGATGTTTGATGACAGTGAGCTTGAACTTTATCACGTAACCATGCAGGTTGCTGATGATGAGATTCCGATTGAAGATAGATGGAATATAAATCAAGTAAGTAAATGGTTAGAATGTAACTGTATAAAAACAGGTTAATGAATCATACATATAGACTTCTAGATAGATACTTTATCAATTCCAATAAACGAACGAAAAATATTCAGAGCTGAAAAAGCTCTTTTTTTATTTTACATGAACAAGTCGATCAAATAATTGAATTAGTAAGAGGGCGTATGTATACGGTAACTTAAAAGGGAACTATTATAACGATTGAAAATTGAACCACTAAGAGTTGGTGAATGTAAAAAGTATCTTATTATGGTGCAATGGATTATTAATTTGGATTTTTGATACATCATTATGCCCGTAGAGCAATATAGTGTTAAAACTAAAAATGTCATAACCAATCTTATATTCCTTTAAACATTCGTTCCGTTTAGTATCGATTTATCATAGAGAAATACTACATAGATTAACTAATAGAAAGGTGTCTTTTAAGTGGATATACAACAAGCATTATTTGAAAAAGGTTATACGTTAGCTGCTAAACTACTAGGAAATCTAACTGCAAGTGATCAGTTTATTGAAGAGCTGTCTTTGATTTTGAAAGAATGTGTTTCTTCGCAACATAACCTTCCTGATGATATTCATATTTTGTATACGCAGTTAGTGCATGTAACGACGTTTCAGGAAGAATATAGATTTATCTTATTACGTGATTTGGAAATTATCTTATCTGAAATAATAAACCCGACAAATGATCAAGCGGAGATTTATATTGATGAAAAGGAAGAAGAGGAAGTTATCTCACTGTATCAAAAAGCATTAGAAGGTGTCTCAGACAGCCAGCTCGAACTTAGTCATTTTTATAAGTCAATAGGCCATCATGAATGGGCGATTGACTGGTTCAAAGTAGTAGCCGAGGCAGGGAATGCAGATGCTCTTTATTGGCTCGGTAATGAGTATTTTGTAGGTAAAGTAGTGGAACATGATTTGGAAAAAACGTTTTTTTACTATAAGAAAGCTGCAGAAAAAGGTCATGGCGATGCCCTAAACAACTATGCGGATATGTACTTGCGTGGGGAGTATGTGGAGAAGAATGAAGGAAGAGCGCTAGAACTTTTCAAGGAAGCAGCCGATAAAGGCGTTCCAGAAGCAATGTACACACTTGGCTATATGCATGAAAAAGGTGTTGGGACAGAAGTAGATATGGGAGAATCCAAACGATGGTTCACGGAATCCGCACTCTATGGTGATGTGTTTGCAGCAAATCGCCTTGGACATGAGGCGGTTGAAAATGAGCGAGGGGATGAAGCAATATATTGGTATCAAATGGCTGCTGATAGAGGTGACTTTTACGGGGAATATAATCTTGGTCTTTGTTATGAGAAGGGGATTGGCACCCCAGTCAATCTAAAAAAAGCTAAGTTGTGGTATCAAAAAGCTGCTTTAAAAGGTGATGTTCAGGCAAAGCAGCGGCTAAAAGAGCTATAAATTAGTAAAATGGGGAATCTTCGTACTCCTAACCATGTGCGGAATTAAGGCGATACTCTTCTAACAATAGATTGTTTTTAAACTGTTAGAAGAGTAATCTGGTTATTAGGCGGTCAGGTTTGAATAATACACTAACAAGAATTTGATTGCGTCAAAATTGTCGAGAGAAATGCGGTGATAGTAAGCGTTTATTTGATAACATTTTGGCGTAAAAAAACAAAAAAGCATACTGCATTCGGTTTCAGTGTTGACAACTAAAATTAGATAGGCTAACTTGGAACTGTAGCAGTTATGACTCTTATAGATTATAATCACACTAATGAAATAGCCTTATCCCGCATCCTTTATATTAATGAATAAGTTGTAAGTCTTCTTCCTAATTAAATTCGTTACTATTCCCTTTTATACAATAAAAAGAAAGCGCTTTTTTAAGTTTGTAGGATCTCTGTCTTGGTTGCACATACAAGAAGTAAGGAGGTGATTAAAAAACAATTCGGAGCTTTTTCATAAGTAGTTTTGCTTCAAGACTAACAATCAAAAACTTATTAGGAGGAAACCGTATGAAACTTAATAAGGCACTAATCGGGTTATTGGTTTTAGCATTTATTACTTCATCATTATTAATAGTGAAAAACGAAGCAATACATGCAACTGAAATTGATTCTATACCAAACACGGAAAGGCATATAAAAGAATATGATAATAGTTTTCTGTCTGTAAGTGGTTATGCATCATTAGGTGTTAATGATAGAAGCGAGTACTTCAATACATCTTATTATCGTAAGGTTAAAACGGAAAGAGAATTTTTGCAGGCAATTATGGATGCAAGAAATGGAAATGTCAAAGTAATTGAAGTAGCAAAAGATCTGAATCTTGGATGGAAATCATTAAACTTAAGTTCAGAAGAGGCTAAAAAGTATCGTTTTGTAACAGAATATCAAGAACCAATGTATGGATTTACAAATCCGAAGATAGAAGCATCCGGCGCTTCACAAATAAATATTGAAAATATCGATGGCTTAACGATTTTCTCTAAAAAGGGGAAAACAATAAGAAGTGCAGAATTTAAATTACAAAGATCAACGAATGATCTTGTTATAAGGAACTTGAATTTTGATGGAATGTGGCAATGGGATGATACTGGAGAACATAAAGAAGTAGGTTGGGCTTTCATTAATGTTAACGGTGCAAATAATGTATGGATAGACCATTGTACATTTTCGATTGCAGCAGATGGATTAATTGATACGGGAAATGGTGGATCTAATATTACTATCTCTTGGTCCGAATTCGGATTACCTGCTAACGAGAATCCATCAGAAGATAGTGATATTTATCAATCGATTCAGTTTATGGAAGACAAATATGCTTCCAATGAATTAAATTCTGATAGTATGTACTATAACATGCGAAACGATGGTGCAACTAAAGAGCAGATAATGGCATATGCAGCTTACCACAGTAAAGTGCATTTAACTGGATCAGGAGATAAAGACTATGTGAACTATGTAAGTAGCAGTGGAGAGGATTATAAAGATGGCAATCAAAGAATTCGGTTAACCCTTGCCTATAACAGTTATACAAATATTGAGCAGAGAGTGCCGATGATACGACAAGGAACTGGTCATGCATACAATGTGTATCTTGACAACTCCACACGTCAAGATGTATTTGATCAGGTAAGTGCTATTGCTGAACATGGGAGATCTCCACTGGCACGAGCACTTAATGCACGGAATGGGGCTTCAATCGCGGCAGATACATCTGTATTTATTGACATTACTGAACCAATTATAGGTGCTGAGATTCAAGGATTAGATACTAAAAACATGAGTGAACAATGGGCTGAGCTATTCCATAGTGCTTATAATAGAAATTTAATAGTTAATTCCCACATATCAAATAAATATGGCACGTACACTGGAAGTAGTTGGGACAATAATGGTGAAAATCTTTTTACAAAAGGATTTACATGGCATGACAAGTCAACGATCGGAAATTGGGCGTGGTCTTCTCATATTATAGGCAGTGAAAATATGAGTAAAATGAATCCACCGACTGAACCATTTACTTTTGAATATAAGTATGATGAGGAACTTCCTTATACGTATAATGTGCTTCCTTTGGAAAGTGTGGTAGAGAAAGTATCAAACTATGCAGGAGCAGACAAAGTCAATCTAAATCCAAAAGATTGGTTAAGAACCTATTATAGTTCTAAGAAGACAAAGGGTAAATAACAAGAGACTTTGTCTGTACAATTTGTTCTATAAAAAAGCTGCTAGAATCATTTTCTTAGACAATGGACGTATTACAAGAGAAAGAGCGTCACTATGTTGACTTTCAAGTATTGTAATTAACGTTTATCTGTAACGATTGGAAATAATTATTCTCAGTATATAAAAAAGGAAACCTTTACTTTAAGAAGCGTTCGTTTATTGAAGGTTTAATTCATGTGAAGATACCTTATTAACAGGTTTCTTCACTTTTTTCTAGCTTATAAAAACAGGAGGTTTTCTCTATGATAACTCTACAACACCATCCAAAACTAACTGATGTTGCAGCCTTTATTGCTCGATTAAATGGAAATTCTGAAACTCATATTGGTTATTGTGGAAAAAAGTTTGATGAAGTCATCGATACGTTGAAAAAGGACTTTGGAGATCTACCTGCAAGAGATGCATTTTTAATTGCAACGAAAAGTGATCATATCATAGGTGTCTGCGGGTTTGATGCTGATATTGAGAGAGGGAAGGCAGAAATATGGGGACCTTTCGTAGACTATGAAGATGTATTGCAAGTATCTATTATGTTATGGGAAGCGATGATTAGGAAGATCCCTGATGTAATACACACAGTTTCTTTATTTCCAGAAGATAATAACAAAAAGGTGATGACGTTTGCTAATGAATTATCCTTTGATTCTATCAGTAAAGAATCGGTTTTAACTTGTTCCAAAGAAACTTTTAGGAGAATTACTAATGATAGTGTTATCAATCTATCTAGTGAACATTACAGTTCCTTTATGAAGTTACATGAACAGCTATTTCCGAATGCTTACATAAAAGGTAATGAAATTATTGAGGGGTTGAGTGAAAAATCAACTGTTTTTGGTGTAGTGGACCAACATAATAAATTACTAGGATATCTATATGCTGAAGCAGATCCGGAATTTGGAGAGGGAAGTATTGAGTTCTTTGGGGTGACTCCACTATCGCGTAACAAAGGAATTGGCGCTTCTCTTCTTTCTAAAGGATTAGAATGGCTATTTGCATTCCCATCAATAGAAGAAGTAACTCTTTGTGTACGAGCGGATAATAATAAAGCAATTCGCCTCTACAAAAGTTTGGGATTCACAATTGAGCACCAATTAACATTATTTGAAAAGAGACTAGATAAATCGAAATAAAAGGAAACAAAAAAATAAAAGAGTCTTCTATTATGTTGTAATTGAGCAAGGGGCTTCCTCTTTTTCTGAGGGCATATTGATGTTAGTCTAAAAACTGGACAAGTAAAAATGGCAGAAAGTGTTCAAATCTATCAAGTAGAATCTGTCTATTTTAGTCTAGCAATTACAATGGATATAAGGATAATAGGTGTATATTATTTGATACTTACGAAAAAATAAGCAAGCACAAGTAATTAAAAGGAAGGCGTTTAAATTTAAGAGATGTTAACGATTCTAATTAAAGGAATTATTATGTCATCGATATAAAAATGGTTAATACCTTATCATATAAATTCTCAAACATATACTATATTTGTTATAATCTAATTACTGATACCAATATATTTTTCGAAGGGGTGAGTATTAAGTGGCGCAATCAAAAAGAATACCGAAATACAAAATGATTGAAGATTATATCCTACAAAAAATCAAAGGCGGCCAATATGTAAAAGGCTCACCGATTGAAACAGAGCAAGAATTAATAAAGAAATTTAATGTTAGCAGAGTTACTGTACGTCAAGCGACTAATAATTTGGTGGCAAAAGGATACCTATCTCGAAGTCAAGGAAGCGGAACATATGTCACTAACCAAAAGGTGATTGAACGGTCCACACACGTAAAAAGTTTTACTGAAGAAATGCTGGAAACTGGAAAACAGCCGTCAACAGAAATAATAGAATTTAAAGTAATCCCTTCGGATGAGGAGATAGCAAATAAATTGGTCATTACAAAAGGAGAGCCAATTTATTATATAAAAAGGTTACGAAAAGCTGATAATATGCCAATGATGCTTGAGACTAATTACATGGAAGTTCAAAAATATCCTGATTTATCTTATGATCGTATTCGGAATTCTAAATATGAATACATTGAAGGATACACGGAAGAAACGATTGATCAATCTCACCATGTTGTTGTTCCGATCATGCCATCAGATGAAATAGTAAGGTATTTTAATTGTGATCCTTCAAACCCTTTATTGAAAGTACTAAACACTACTTATCTGTCTAACGGTCAAATATTAGATTATACAGAATTATTATTAAATGTAGAAGAATATCAATATCAATCGATACGTGGAAAATAGAGAAGAAGTAAGTCATGGATAATGGCTACTTCTTTTTTTTATTTATCTAAAAGATATAATCCTTTTAATATCCCTGTGTAATTATGAGGGAATTCTTCAACAGAATGAGATTTCAAAAAAGGTATTTACATATTTAAAAATAGGTGTTAATCTATTCAACAAGGAAGCGATATCATTTTATAAAATTAGGGGTTATTACGAATAGAAAGGGTGGAGAATGTTGAAAGATAAACTAATAGAGTTTGGCCAAAGACTTGGGAAAGCTATTTTATTACCTGTTGCAATTCTTCCTGTTGCAGGATTATTGCTAGGTATTTCAGCAGCTTTATCTGGAGAAGCAGTTATAGAGAGTTACCCATTTTTAGATAACACTATTTTACAAGCAATTTTGAGCTTAATGAATGCTGCTGGTTCTGGTGTATTTGATGCCTTACCATTAATTTTTGCAATTGGGATTGCCGTTGGTTTAGCTAGGAGGGAAAAAGGTTCTGCAGGATTAGCCAGTGTTGTTGGTTATTTTGTACTCATCATTACGATTAATTCCCTACTTGATATTACTGGCCAACTTGCCACAGGAGATATGGACCCACGTTTACTTGGACAAGGTACACAATTTGGTATTATGACATTACAAATGGGGGTATTCGGTGGTATTTTAGCAGGTATTATCACAGGGTTAGTCCATAACCGCTTTTATGATATAAAATTACCAGAGTTTCTTGCCTTTTTTGGTGGATCGCGTTTTGTTCCAATTGTTAATACCTTTGTATTCTTAATTGTTGGTTCGATTATGTTTATAGTATGGCCATTCATTGGAAACGCTATATCTGATTTTGGAGAATTTGCGACTGGTCTAGGAACATTAGGAGCATTCTTATACGGTCTCTTGTTAAGAACACTATATCTTTTTGGTTTACACCATGTGTTCTATCTACCTTTTTGGACAACTGCTGCTGGGGGAACTATGGAAGTTGATGGTCAAGTTTATGAAGGATTTCAAACTATTTTCTTAGCACAGTTATCTGATCCAAACACGACACAGTTCTTTGGTAATTTAGCTTTATTTAATAGTGGTCGTTATTTGCATATGATGTTTGGAATGATCGGGATTGTTTTGGCTATGTATAAAGCGATTCCAGCAGGACCAAAGAGAAAGGCAACATCTGGATTTTTACTATCTGTTGGATTGACAGCATTTATTACAGGGGTGACAGAACCAATTTCTTTTGCCTTACTTTTTGCATCACCATTATTATTTGTCGCTGAAGCCATTTTATTCGCTTGTAGTTTTGTCGTATCTAGCTTGTTTAATATTACGATTGGCTCTACCTTCTCAGCAGGTCTAGTAGAATTTCTATTATTTGGTGTGTTCCAAGGGAATGATAAGACAAATTACTTATGGGCAATCGTATTAGCTATTCCTATAATATTTGTGTATTACATTGTTTTTAAAACATTAATTGTAAAATTAAATGCTAAAACACCTGGTAGAGACGATGAAGAAATTACAGAAGAAGAGAAAAGTGCAAATAGTTCTTATGAAGGTGGACAAGCGCAACACATTATTGAAGGGTTAGGTGGCTTCGACAATATTACGGAGATCGATAATTGTGCAACACGCTTAAGGGTATCTGTAAAAAAACCTGATCAAATTGATTCTAGTGTGTTAAAACAAACTGGAGCAATGAATACGGTTGTTCGAGGTAAAGCGATACAAGTTATCTATGGACCAAAGGTTAATACGATTCGGGGAGAGATAGACGAATTTATTGATGAGAAAAATATCGAGCATTTAAAGCAAAAGTAGTATGTTGCTAAGCAGACATCATACTCGCTTATTTATCTATTATTTGAAACTGGAGGAAAGTTTACCTAAACTTTTCTCCTCTCGCTTGAAATATATGATACGAGGAGTGTAAAACATGAAACAAAATATTATTTATATACACACACATGATAGCGGAAAAATTCTGAGTCCTTATGGTTATAATGTACCGACACCTGCCTTAGCAGACTTTACAAAAGATGCCACTATCTTTCGTGAGGCATATTGTGTTGGTCCAACCTGCTCGCCTAGTAGAGCAGGTCTATTAACCGGGATGTATCCGCATAGTAACGGCATGTATGGTTTGTCGCAACGTGGTTTTAAGCTTCATGATTATAACCAGCATCTTGTTCATTTCCTGAACCAACATGACTATAATACAGTACTTTGTGGTATCCAGCATGAGGCGGGTAGTTATATTGATCATGAGCAAGGGGCGAAAACCATTGGCTACAAGCAAGATATCAGTACAGATAATGCAGGGTTATCTGAACCTGAACTCGCAGAATGGGATTATAAAAATGCTTGGAAGGTGAAGGAATGGATAGAATCCTATCGTGATGATAAACCATTCTTCTTATCATATGGTTTATTTTCTACCCATCGGAAGTTTCCGGAAAAAAGTCATGATAATAAGGAAGAAATTGATCCTAAATATGTGATGCCACCATCACCTTTGGCAGACGATGGGCCGATTCGCGAAGATTACGCTGGCTATTTACGATCAGCAACATGGATGGATGAATCTTTTAAAGTAGTGATTAATGCCATTAAGGATGCAGGCTTTTATGATAATTCGATCATTATTTTTACAACAGATCATGGGATTGCTTTTCCGTTTAATAAGTGCAATTTGTTTGATTCTGGTATTGCTGTATCGCTAATTATGCGTGTAGCTGGTAGTAAAATGAATGGAGAAGAGGTAAATGATTTAGTTTCGCAGGTGGATATTTTTCCGACGTTGTGTGATTTGTTGGATGTAGAAAAACCAGATTACCTACAAGGTGAATCATTTGCAAAACGCCTTGAAGAAGAAGCATTTCGTGGAAGAGAAGCGGTCTTTTCAGAAATAAATTATCATACGGCTTATGAACCAGCTCGAAGTGTACGGACGGAGCGTTATAAGTATATTAAATATTACGATACCTCCTATCTAAAGATCAACCGAACAAATATTGATAACTCTATAAGTAAAGCTTATTATCAGGAAAATGGTATAGAGCAAGTAGAGAAACCAGAAGAGGCACTTTATGATCTGTTGTTTGATCCAGGCGAAAAGAACAATGTTATTAATGATTCTGCATATCAAGGAATTGCGGATGAATTACGCGAAAAACTTGCCAGCCATCAGAAAGAAACGAATGATCCTATCTTAGAAGGACATTTTCGAGTGCAAGAAGGCTGGAAAATTAATAAAAAAGAAAACTATAATCCAAGTTCAAAAAATCCAGATGATTTTCTAAAAGTAGGGGAGTAATTGAATGTTTAAAAATATATTTAAAAAAACTACTTTCGTTAGTCCTGTTGCAGGAACAATTAAAAATATTAAGGACGTTGCAGACGATTCCTTCGCTCAAAAAATGCTCGGCGACGGATTTGCTATTACACCAGAGGGGAATCAGATTAAGTCTCCTGTCAATGGTGAGGTTGTTTTTGTGTTTGATACCAAGCACGCTATTGGTTTGAAGGCATCTGATGGCTTAGAAATATTGATTCATGTTGGCGTAGATACGGTTAGTTTGAAAGGTGAAGGGTTTAGCACTCATGTAAAAAACAATCAAAAAGTTAAGCAAGGAGATGTATTGTTAACTGTAGATTTCGACAAAATCCAGTCAAAAGTCCCATCGACCGATGTAATAGTTGTATTTAGTAATGGGGAAACATGCACGGTGCATGAACCTGGAAAAACAGTAACTGAACTAGAAAAAGATGTAATAACGGTAAAATAGGGAGATATAATGATTATATCTTCCCTTTATGTCTGTTAATAGTTGATTTGCCTAAGTGGTTTATTAACGAACTTTGTCAGGCGTTTCAGCTATTGCTTCATTAAGTGTGCAACGATAAAATTCTTCTGCTTTTGCTTTAGTGAAAATATGAATACATCCGTTCTATGTAATTGTTTTAGCAGGACTATTTTAGATCGTGTTATACTGATAGTATTTATAGGGAAAATGGAGGGATAGTGATGGAAAATAAGAAACCAAGCTGTTGTCAAGTAAGCAGGGCAGACTTTATGTCATTTAATAAAGCAGAGAATGAACAAACCATTCAAGAAAATAGCGTCAGTAAAGAAGGCATGGTGTTATTAGAGGGTGGTGAGTATTTAATGGGAACAGATGATGATGAAGGCTTTAAGACAGATGGAGAAGGTCCTGTTCAAAAAGTTAAGGTAGACTCATTTTATATAGATATACATACGGTGACAAATCAGCAATTTAAAGAATTTGTGGATGATACAGGGTATAAAACAGAGGCGGAGCAGTATGGTTGGTCATTTGTTTTTTATCAACTTCTTCCAAAGGATTTTCCGGGGAAACTCCAGCAAGTACCGCAAACACCGTGGTGGTTTGCAACAGAACAAGCATATTGGTATCAACCAGAAGGGATAGGCTCTACTATTGAAGAGCGTATGGATCATCCTGTGATACATGTTTCATGGAACGATGCAGTAGCTTATTGTAAGTGGGCAGGGAAAAGACTTCCAACAGAAAAAGAATGGGAGTATGCTGCAAGAGGCGGCTTGGAGCAAAAGAAATTTCCTTGGGGCGATGAATTGACACCAAATGGTGAACACTACTGTAATATTTGGCAAGGAGAATTTCCACGACATAATACGCAAGAAGACGGTTATGTCGGAACAGCACCTGCCCAATCTTTCCCTGCCAATGGTTATGGTCTTTATAATGTGGCAGGAAATGTATGGGAATGGTGTGCTGATACGTTTGAGATACATCGTAATGGGAAAATTGACCAAGAGAAAGTAAGTGCCAATATCTCGAAGGTTATGCGTGGTGGTTCTTACTTGTGTCACAAATCTTATTGTAATCGATACCGAGTAGCAGCAAGAAGTTCTAATACTGCTGATAGCTCTTCTGGTAATATTGGCTTTCGATGTGTGATGGATAGTTAAACTTTTTATATTGATTAATGTAAACCATTTCATAGGTAACTCTTTAGAAAAGCCACTCGTTGTAGCGGGTGGCTTTTCTTGCAACAATGAAAAGACAAGTACTAGTTAGTTAATTTTTCATTGCACACTTTGAAAGGGGTGAGTGCTAATGACCGAACAAGATTATCTTGATATTCAGTATATAAGTGACATAGTCCGTAACTCCTGCCAAGTTCCTGTTTATTTTATTGATGCCAATTTTGAATGTTTATTTTGTTCTTTCGCCCCTTATAACCCATTATATGCAAATGAAAAGGAGTGGAAAGCTGAATTAAATAGTTTTGAAGCGAAATTAAATAAACCCGTCGTTGTTCAGACAGAATTTCAGGAAAATTACTTGTTATTATCTATTGAATATAGGAAGAACATGATAGGAAAGTTTATTGTTGGCCCAGTTTTGCCTTATCAAATGACAGAAAATATGATTCAAACGATGTGTAACGATCGTTCTTTTATCGTAAATAAGCAAATCGTAAATAATTATTATCAAGAGATTCCAATTATGTCACCAGAAAGGTTTATCTTCATCGCAAAGCTATTATATTATGTCATATTCGGTAGGCCTTTATCTATTATGGAGCAAAATGTATCGATGTACGAGAATAATCAATACCCAGAATTAACAGATAGTCAATATGATTTTGTAACTGTTAGAAGACAGGAACAAGATTTTCACCCACCAATGGTTTCGGAAAAGGAATTAATGCAATGCATTAGAGATGGAAATAGAGAAGATATTAAACGAATTCTAAATGCAAGAAATCATTTGAAACTAGCAGAATTATCTACCAAAAGTTATTTGCGTAATGAAAAAAATCTTGGAATCAGCGGAATTGCCGTTGCAACCAGAGTCGCAATAGATAGTGGAGTAAATGCAGAATTAGCGCGAACTATTAGTGATCAATTTATCTTGCAAATTGAGGAAGCTAAACATGTTAACGAAGTACGGTTTCATATAACAAGCGCTTTTGAAGCCTTTGCCTCACATGTTAATAAGCAGAAACGAATCGTGTACTCTAAAGTGATCAAAAAAACATTAGAATATATTTATATGTATTTATATGATGAATTAAAAGTAGCAGAAATTGCAGAGTTTGTTGGGGTGACTGCTAGCTATATTTCCACACAATTCAAAAAAGAAGTAGGTATGACTATTAGTCAATATATCCAATTACAAAAAATTGAAGAAGCTAAAAAATTGATGATGATGACACCATATACAATGACCGAAATATCTAATCAATTACATTTCTCAGATCAAAGTTATTTCACTAAAGTGTTTAAGAAGGTAACCGGCATGAAGCCAAGTCAATACAAAGAAACAATTCATCATGATTTTTAATGGTGTAAACGGACGTTAACAATCAATAGGACACTTATTCATATAGGAGTAAGTGTCTTTTATCTTTTAGTACAAACACACTTAATAAAATTACCAAATACTGAATATATGTACCATTATACAACGTTGAAATTATGTAAGATATTAAATGTAATCGCTAACATTTATTAACCTGTACAGTACAGTGTGAAGGGAGAGGTATTTAAAGACGTGAGGTAATGGTCCTTTTTTTGATTACGACCAGTTTGAACGTATAAAATCATTTGACTATTCAAGCGCATTGATAGGCAAAGTAGTTAAACTAGAAAATGATGAAATGTTATTACCGTAGAGGGGAGATAACTTATGGAACAGGTACAACATAGTAGTGATCAAGATGAAGCAACTGTAGAAAAAGTAGGGTTGAGAGTAGCAGTAAATTATGGGATCGGAAACTTTGGTTTAAACTTATTTTTTACCATTATATCCTCCTATCTGTTATATTTTTATACAGATGTGTTTGGTATAACAGCAGCGGCAGCAGGTACACTTTTTTTAATCACAAGATTGTTGGATGGAGTTACTGATATTGGTGCTGGTGCATTAGTTGATATGACAAAAAGCAAATGGGGGAAATTCAGACCTTATATTCTATTTGGAACGATTCCATTAGCAATTACAGGTGTCCTTTGTTTTATTGTTCCCAATTTTGGGGATACGACAATGTTAATCTATGCGTATACAACGTATTTTCTATTTGGATTAATGTACACGGTTGTCAATATTCCGTATAGCTCGATGATGACGGTGATTTCTCAGGATTACCAAGAAAGATCAACCATATCTTCTATAAAGGTTATTTTTGGTACAGCAGCATCGTTGATTGCTACAAGTGCTACTTTGCCATTAGTGCAGATGTTTCCAACCGAACAGACAGGGTTTTTTATTGTCGCTCTTGCATTTGGAATTATCTGTGTCATAACGTTATTTATAACTTTCTTCAACACTAAAGGATTAGGAGATACAAATGTATCTGTTAATCAAAATAAAGAGCGTTACTCATTTAAACAAAAACTGAAAATGGTTGGAACGAATGGTCCATTAGCGCTTATTTTAATTTTAATTGTTGCGAATACGATTTCATTTACCGTACAGAATGGCGCAATGCTGTATTTTTTCAAATATAACTATGGCAATGCGGGTATGTTTGCGATTTATTCATTCGTTAATCTTTCTATTACTTCATTATTCGTTCTCATAAGTCCTATGTTTGTAAAGTGGATGGGAAAAAGAAACCTTGTCATACTAAGTCAATTTATTATCATCATTGGAATGTTAGCTCTTTATTTCTTCAATGGAAGCGCATTCTCTATCTTCGTGTTTGGTAGTATTTTTGCAATTGGTATGGGATTATCAAGGCCGTTATTGTGGGCAATGGTGCCAGATACGGTTGAATATGGTGAATGGAAAACAGGTATAAGAGCGGAAGGATTAGTTTATTCCACCTTTATTTTTACACAAAAATTAGGAATGGCATTAGGTGGTGCTTTATCAGGTATTATATTAAGTGCTTTTGGTTATGTAGCGAATGCAACGCAAACCGCAGAAGCGCTCCACGGAATTTTAATTTCGGTAACAATTGTGCCAGTTGCAACGTCTGTAATAGCTATCATTGCCATGTACTTCTATAAATTAGATGGCACGAGATATAAGCAAATAGTCAATGAAATTAAAGCGCGTCAAGCATAAACGTTCTTGAGGGGGATTTATTATGAAGAAAAAACAACCACACATTATTATTTTTAACCCAGATCAATGGCGTGGGGATGTGATGGGTCATTTAGGAAATGAGGCAGCAGTAACACCGAATTTAGATGAACTAGTAAAAAATGAAGCAGTGTCTTTTGAAAAAGCCTTTTGTCAAAATCCAGTGTGTACACCTAGTCGTTGTTCGTTTATGAGTGGCTGGTATCCTCATGTGAAGGGAAACCGAACGATTTTTCATATGATGCAAGAAGATGATCCGGTACTATTGAGAACATTAAAGCAGAATGGTTATTTTGTCTGGTGGGGCGGCAAAAATGATTTAATTCCGCAAGATGCGAATTTCGATGACTATTGTGATGTTAAATATACACCACCTCAAGATGGAAGTAAAAAAATGGGGGTATTTGATGACGAATGGCGAGGCGAACCAGAGCAGCCAGGCTATTATTCCTTTTATGCTGGGAAGGTAGAAGAATCTCACGGTCTTGAAGGGTACGTTAATCATGATTGGGATTTTATAAATGGTGCGATTGAGCAAATAAAAAATGCACCAGATGATAAGCCGATGTGTATTTATTTGCCATTAATGTATCCACATCCACCATATGCTGTAGAAGAGCCGTGGTTTAGTATGATTGATCGTGAAAAATTACCTGATCGTGTAAAACCACCAAAAGATTTTCAAGGAAAACCAAGCATGTTAAAAGGGATAGCGGAAATACAAAATTTAGAGAATTTATCAGAAGAACAGTGGGATGAATTGCGGGCAACATATTATGCAATGTGTGCTAGAGTAGATCATCAATTTGGATTGGTAATGGACGCTTTGAAAGATGCAGGTATTTATGATGATACAGCCGTCTTCTTCTTCTCTGATCATGGTGATTATACAGGCGATTTCAACATAGCAGAGAAAAATCAAAATACGTTTGAAGATTCCTTAACACGAGTACCATTTATTGTGAAGCCACCAAGTTATCTGGATATGAAACCTGGTAGAAGAGAGGCATTGGTCGAATTAATCGATTTTCCTGCAACAGTGGAAGATATGCTAAATATAGAGCCAGAACATACACATTTTGGCAGGTCATTACTTCCATTATTGGCCGAGGAGGATTTAGAACATCGTGAAGCTGTTTTTTCAGAGGGAGGCAGGCTTAAAGGGGAAACACATTGTATGGAATTAGAGGCGACGGATCAACAAAAGCCAGGAGCACTCTATTACCCTCGTTTAAAATTACAACGAAGCGAAGGGCCTGAACATACGAAAGCTATCATGTGTAGAACAAAGCGATATAAATATGTACGTCGTTTATATGAAGAAGATGAATTATACGACTTACAGGCAGATCCGAATGAAGTTCACAATCGAATAAATGATCCGGATGTTTCCGATATATTATTAGATTTGAAAGAAAGAATGTTGACATTTCAACTAGAAACCTCTGATGTCGTTCGTCACAAGCCTGATTTGAGGTTTTAATTAAAAATCAATTAGTGGTAATAATGTGGCCTTAGTCCTATATTTTATAGGATTGAGGCTGTTTTATTATGGTGTGGATAAATGCTTCATTCTATTGCGGACAACATCTCTCAGCAACAAAGCAGGCGGGAAGAAGCCTGCTCTTTGTTATTCACAAACAATCACCTGTCGTGAGAAAAGTGCTTTTTCCCCTTTATTAGCAACACCTCGATCGACTATCGTAAAACCAGCCTTTCCAATCATCTCATCCATGTCTTCGATAGTAAGGATTACCACTCTATTAGCTATCCTTCTAGCATGTTGGATGATTGTGTACTGTTCTTCTAGTGTTGACTGAGCAGCCAGATTGTACGGCATATCAATAATTGCCACGTCATAATGGGCTTCTTCATCGGCAATATCCTTTACTTCCACTATTCCATCATAGTGAAAATACGTGATATTTTCTCTCGCTCCTTTTACGGCAAGTGGATTGCGGTCAGAGCCAACAATCTGGATTCCCATAGAGAGTGCTTCGACAAGTACAGTCCCTATTCCACAGCACGGATCAATGATGCGGAGACATGCTGGATTGGGGATTGCTATATTTACAATGGTTCTGGCTAAACGTGTGCTTAGTGCTGTCGAGTATTCATAAGGCTTCTTCAAGTGATGGAGCCATACAGATTCGCTTTGCTGGTAAGTGCCAAAATACCAGCGACCCTCAAACGGTACAATACCGAAAAGGATATCAGGGTTTTTCATCTGCGCCTCTCCGATGATATTCCAGCCAATCTCTTTTTCAATAGTTCGTTGTTCTTCAAATTCTATTTTTTGTTCCTTCGAAAGGTCATTTATTTTTATGAAGAGCACCTTAAAGGTTTGGTCTCTAAGTTCGATTTGGTCTACTTGTTCCGCAATTGCTTGAACAGATTCACCAGAGAAAAGAATCGAGAGTTTTCCTTTTATAAACGGGCTCCTGCTCGGATTAATATTTGTGGTGCTTTTTATGAGGTTATCTGACTCTACCCCGAAGAGCGTTCTTTGCTCTAATGCACAGAGAGAGCTTTCTTCAGGAGGATGTGTGTAGGTGTATAGGTATTCTGATGATTGCAAGTAAGGTTTTGTCATATTTGGTATAATAGCCTTTCTTTGATTATTAATTAAATACTATAAAATCTATTATACCTTATAAAATCTTTTAATACGGAAAAAACAATAAAAAGTTTATAATGCAGCCATAGGATTACACACAAAAAGTAAAAAAATAAGAGTAACTAATACTGAGATGTATGATAAGATAGTGGAAGAATACTACTGTACAGAAAAGTCGCGAAAAAGGAGTTACAGGCAGTCTCTCGTTACCAACTGTTTATGTGGGAGGAACGATTTGGCATTTACTCATTTCCGATCAAATTAATAATTTAGATTGGAAAACCATAAATACCGAGGTAAAAGAAAAAGCTGATCAATCAGGTGGGAAATTGGCTGCAGAAGAAACGAATAACATGGCAACAGTCCATATAAACTCACTTAAACAGGTTATAAGCTAATGGAGTATTTAGCAGGTATCGAGCAAAATAAAATAGAGGGTGATTAAAAATGAAAAGGTTATCAGGTCTGTTTGTATTACTGCTTCTAATTTTTGGTGGGAGTTACTTTATAATGCGTCTAGAAACTAGCAATGCAATAACAAACATTACCCTGACATTGGCTATGATACTTATTGCACCGTTTCTCATTCACATTTTCTTAATCAGACCACGGTCATTACCTAAGTTATTATTCTATCTATCATTTCTTATTTCTATGGGACTAGCCTATATCATTATTCCATCTTCTCAAAGTGGATTCTTAGATGAGGTTTTGATTTGGTTTCTTCCCATTATAGAAATTGGTGTGATTTTGATTGTAGGATACGGGATAACGAAGAGTATTATCAACTATCGAAGAATAAATTCCAACGAAAATTATCATTTCCTTGAAGTAGTTGAAATAGCATTGAAACCGAAATTAGGAGAAGGGTTTATGTTGCATGCTGTTTTAACAGAACTTCGTGTTATTTATTACTCTCTATTTGTTTGGTTTAAAAGGCCGCAACTAAACTCAGGTAGAGGTTTTTCCTATCATAAGGATTCACAAATTAAAACGATTGTCATTTTGTTTTCGGTTTTGATTATAGTGGAAGGAATATTACTCCATTTTTTACTTGATATGTGGAGTAGCGTTGCCGCTTGGATTTTTACGATTTTAAATATTTATGCATTGCTGTATATGGTAGGATTATATAATTCTGTGAGGTTCTTACCGCATGTGATTGAACGGGATAGTTTAACCATTCGTTTAGGATATCAGAGTAGTATTCAAGTGGATATTGATAATGTGGAGAGTATTATAACCGCTAAGCAAAATGACTTATTTGAAAAGACAACTAAGAATACATACTATTCGTTATTAAAAATTGATTCTCCCCAATACGAGATAGTATTGAAAGAGCCAGTACATACAAAAGGTTCTTATGGAAAAACAAGTCTTATCCATTCAGTTGTTTTTAGAGCAGATCAACCGCAGGAATTTTTAGAAGAAATTAAAAGAAGACAAAAGTTTGATGCAAAGAGTTAAGATTAATGTGTACTTTCGTTTTATTTCGTCATAACATTTATACTTCTATAAATTAATGTACCAAGATGTTTTTAAATTTGTGAAATACCTCAGTCGCGGTATATGATGGGGCGATTTGCTGAGAAGATGGCTACACCGTCTATTGTTGAGCAGGTTTGAGACCAAATATGCAAGTAGTACTCTCCTAGTGAGCAACATATCCCGTGAAGGAGAAGTTTCAACCAATGAAACATTTAATAAATCTGTGTTTAAAAAGGATTAAAAGGAAATAGAATTATTCTGAATCAATTAAATCTCCTTTAAATAGGCTTTTCTTTGAAATTGTTAAATCTAATTGGCGACTATACTTCTGCAATTGTCGCTCCTCACTCTCTGTGACAATGGCTACAACGGTTCTTGATTCAGACCCTAATCGTCCAGTTCTTCCAAATCGATGAACAAACTGTGTCGTCTCTTTAGGCAAGTCCATATGAATAACATGAGTTAAATCAAGGATATCTAATCCTCTTGCAGCAACATCTGAAGCTAGTAATAGTTCAAATTTTCCATCGCGGAATTCTTTCATTAAGTGTTGTAATGTCTTTGACGAATACTAATGCTTTCAATTCGTGATTTCGTACGACTATCCCTCGCTTCACAAACAAGATACATATACGCCACATTTGGGCGATCATCATCTTCTGTACCTACTCGAATTACTTCTGGACTGTGCATCATTTCCTCTGCCTTTGCTTCTACTGTCTCAGGTAGAGTTGCCGAAAAGACGAGCACTTGTCGGTTACTCAAGGTACTTTTTACGATTTTTTCGATAGTAGCTATATGTTCGGATACTATTGGTTATATGTATAAAAATCTCTAAAAGAGAATAAATGTTCGTGTTTGTTGTGTTATACTAATACTGGATAATGTTCTTTTAGGGTAAGGTCGGCTAGTCCCCTAGGAAAGGGGGTGAAGCCTATGAGTATGTATGAGAGTTTTATCACGGTGTAAGTGTCCGTAAAACCCCCACTTCAAGGTTCGAGTTAAAACAAAGAAGCTAAGTGGGGGATAAACGGACGCTAACGCCCTGATAAGTTTCGCTAACAATCAGTGGGAGTCAAAAACTCCCACTGATTGAAGTCTCACTTTATGGTGTTATTTGGTTTTGGCACTTTCTTGATTGCATTGCTCGCTTTGATTGTATCACTGATCAAACGAAAATAGACCTCCCTATTTGCCCAACAAGTAACTAGGAGAGGTCTATCACCAATTGATAGCCGATTCCTCTGGGGGAACCGCTTATCCATAACCCGTAGTGACAGCTACGGGTTATTTAGTATATGCATTGCTCATCTTTAGTATAACATAACTTGTAATCTTTTGTGAATGGACCTGTATTCAACCACTAACGGCTATCTAGGCGTGCCAGGTCCCCGTTTGGGCAATCGCCCACATAGAGGGTAGGGCACCTCTTTCCCATCCAATATTTGGTGGTGGTCTTTTTGCATTAGTTAGTTTTACTACTGTCTTTGTATAGTATATAATGAGAAAACAAAGAACAATAGATAGGAAGTGCCTATGAATAAAAGTAAAAAGAATGGATATAAACCGGGAAAAAAACACAATCAATCGAAAAAAATAAATGGGAAAAAGCGCTCCACACTACCTTCACAAAAGGGCGACAAATCCCAAGGTAAGCCCTCGATAACAAATAAGCGCCAGTCTAAGCAAAAAACGATAACTGCAGAAGTGACCTGCACAGGCCTGACCGATGAGGGTAAAGGTATCGTTCAGTGGCAAGGAAAGCAGCTAGAAGTAGAGCATCTATTGCCAGGTGAAACAGCGGAGATAACCGTATCTACTAGTGGCAGACATGTTCAGGCGGAATTGAAGCGGGTCATTACCTCGTCTAAAGACCGTGTCCAACCACCATGTGCTTACTACTATGAGTGCGGTGGATGCCAATTGCAGCATATGAACGATCAGGCTCAGGAAGGCTTTAAGCAGCAAATTATCGATAATTTGATGAAGCCGTTCGGAAAACCAGAACCGATTGTCACGATGGACCATCCCTATGATTATCGGAATAAGAGTCATACGACATTTGGTCTGAATAAGGACCGACAGATTATTGGTGGGTTATATGCTCAAAATAGTCATCAGCTGATTGCAATGGATCGATGTCTCATTCACGATCCGAAAGCAGACGCGATCTGGCAAACGATTAAGGATATGATGAAGTCGTTTAAAATGCAGCCGTATAATGAAGACACTGGCCGAGGGTTCTTGCGTCACGTATTAGTCAAGGTCGGCAAGGTCAGTGGTGAGATTATGGTCGTATTAGTTGTAGCTTCACCAATTTTTAAAGGGAAGAATAACTTTGTAAAAGCTTTAAGGAAGGCTCACCCAGAGATTTCGACCATCCTCATGAATGTGAATAATCGCAAGACGAGCATGGTTCTAGGTGATCAGGAACAAGTATTATTCGGGAAAGGGACTATAACAGATACCCTTTGTGGAATGAAGTTTGATATTTCCGCGAAATCCTTCTATCAGATTAATCCAGTTCAGACGGAAAAGTTATATACAAAAGCGATTGAAATGGCTCAGTTGACTGGAGAGGAAACGGTAATTGATGCATACTGCGGCATTGGTACAATCGGTCTGATTGCTAGTCAAAAGGCTGGAAAGGTTATTGGTGTCGAGTTAAATAAGGATGCTGTTCGTGATGCAATCCGCAATTCCAAACGCAACGGTGTGAAAAATGCCCGTTTCTATCAAGGAGATTCCGGCGAATTCATGACGGATATGGCTGCACGTGGCGAGAAAGCAGATGTAGTCATTATGGATCCACCACGAAGCGGAAGCGATGAAGCGTTCTTGTCTAGTGTTGTGAAGCTTAAGCCAGAGCGTATCGTTTATGTGTCCTGTAATCCAGTGACACAAGTGCGAGATATGGAATATTTAGTGAAGAACGGATATGAAGTTAAAGGAATTCAGCCAGTGGATATGTTTCCGCAGACTGTGCATGTGGAGAATGTTGTGGAGTTAGTGTTGAAATAAATATGTTTGATTTCAGTTTTTTACCTGCTTGTTTCTCATATATGAAACAGAATAGTCCTTCTGAAAGAAAGTTTTGAATGAGTGTAAAAATCGTATTATCCTTGTAGATGAGAGATTCCTCGTTTCGTAAATGTTTGTGTGGTAACTTACATTTTACACGAGCATCTCTCATTTTTTATGAAAATTCATTCGGGATAAACTAGTTATTCAACGCGCGTGATAGCGAAATACATGGATGGTTCTGCTGGTGCACATTTTAAGCGTGAAACGGCAGAACTGTTCTTATATTGCACCATAAGCAAAAAAAGGGATGAATTGGTAATTTAGTGTAGGTTCTATCTATTCCGCCCTAAATTTGATATATTTATAATATAGGTAAAAAGAAACATACGGAGGTAAAGCAATGTCAAAACTAACTTTGCAACAATTAGAATCACATTTGTGGGAATCAGCTAATATCTTACGAGGAAGTATTGATTCCTCTGATTATAAAAATTACATATTCGGTTTATTATTTTTAAAACGATTAAGTGATGTTTTTATCGAAACTGCGAAAGAAATAGAACGAGAAGAAAACGATGATTATGGTTGGTATGACCGTGACGAACATCAATTCTTTGTGCCAGAGCGAGCTCGTTGGACTCATATTCAAATTCAAACACAAGATATCGGTAATACCATTAACAAGGCTTTTGAAGCATTAGAAGAGGAAAATCCATCATTAGCTGGTGTGTTAGCTAATATTGATTTCAATGACAAAGATAAATTACCTGATAAGTTATTGATGCAGCTTGTACAACATTTCTCATCGATTGATTTAAGTAATGGTAATCTATCGGAACCAGACATGTTAGGCCGTGCTTATGAATATTTAATTAAGCAGTTCGCTGATGATGCTGGAAAAAAAGGTGGCGAATTCTATACACCTACAAAAGTCGTGGAACTGATAGTTAACTTGATTAAACCTGAAGAAGGAATGCGGGTATGTGACCCAACGGCTGGTTCTGGAGGTATGCTTGTACAATCAGTAGATTACATTAAATCACAAGGTGGGGATCCACGCAATTTAACGTTGCATGGTCAAGAGAGAAACTTAAATACTTGGGCAATTGGTAAAATGAATCTACTTTTACATGGGTTAAGTGACCACAGAATTGAACGTGGGGATACGATACGTGAACCTAAACTTTTAGGTGATGATAAAGAACTTCTTTTATATGACCGTGTCATTGCGAATCCACCTTTTTCATTAAAAAACTGGGGCAGAGAAGAAGCAGAAGCCGATGAATATGGACGGTTCCGTTTTGGTATTCCGCCTAAGAATGCTGGAGACTATGGGTTTGTTCAACACATGGTATCTACGCTAAACCACGAAGGGAAAGCTGGTATAGTAATGCCACATGGTGTGTTATTCCGTGGTGGTGCAGAAGGGAAAATTCGTGAAGGGTTGATAAAAGAAGATTTAGTGGAAGCTATTATCGGAATGCCAGCGAATCTTTTCTATGGAGCAAGTATTCCAGCTTGTATCCTAATCTTGAATCGAAATAAAGCTGATAATCAAAAAGGTAAAGTTTTTATATTAGATGGTTCCAATGACTATCAGGAAGGCAAGAATCAAAACATCCTGAGAAACGAAGATATAGATAAAATTGTTCAATCCTATGATGCATGGGAAGACCAAGAGAAATATTGTCGAGTGGTTGACCTAGAAGAAATTGAGGAAAATGACTACAACTTAAACATTGCCCGATACATCGATACAACAGAAGAGGAAGAAGAAATAGACGTTCAAGCAGCATTTAACGATTTGAAAAAGTTAGAGCAAGAACGTGATGAAATAGAAGATAAGATGTATGGGTATTTGAAGGAGTTGGGGTATGGTGAGTAATATGTTTCCAACTGATTGGAAAGTGGAAAAATTAATTGAATTGGGTTTTAGTTATTCTGGTTTGAAAAGTAAATCCAAAAAAGATTTTGACGAAAATGGTAATGCATCATTTGTAACTTACAGAAATATTAATAGAAACTACTTTGTAGATAAGCAGGATTTAGCATCTGTACACGTTAAGTCAACTGAAAACCAAAATGCCGTAGAAAAAGGTGATGTTTTATTCACAGGTTCATCAGAAACACCTGATGAAGTAGCTATTAGTAGTGTTATGGCTTGTGAAATAGATAATTTATACTTAAATAGCTTTTGCTTTGGCTACAGATTTAATGACGTTAATAAAACATTGCCAGATTTCTATGCATACTATTTTAGAGCGGATCACTTCCGAAAAACAGTATTTCCTCTAGCGCAAGGTTCAACAAGATATAATATTTCTAAGAATGAATTGCTTAAAGTAGAAGTGCCTGTACCTTGCAAAAAAGAACAACAAAAAATTGCAGCAATCCTCTCATCCGTCGATGAAGCAATAGAAAAAACAGAACAAATCATCGAACAAACAGAGACGGTGAAAAAAGGATTAATGCAACAGTTGTTGACGAAGGGGATTGGGCATACTAAGTTTAAGAAAACAAAGATTGGTATACTTCCAAGTAGTTGGGACGTTATTAGATTCGATGACTGCTTTCACGAATTTTTTGATTACAGAGGTCGAACACCTAAAAAATTAGGTATGAATTGGGGTAATGGGAATATACCAGCTTTATCAGCAAACAATGTCAAAATGGGGCATATAGATTTTGAAGAGGAATGTTACACGGGTTCCGAGGAACTTTATCAAAGATGGATGTCTAAATCTGAACTAGAACAGGGAGACATACTCTTTACTATGGAAGCTCCTTTAGGTAATGTTGCACAAGTACCTGATAATAAAAAATATATTTTAAGCCAAAGAGTTGTAGCAATTAGACCTAAAGAATTCATCCTAAAAGATTATTTAAGATATTATTTAATGTCCCCTTCTTTTCAAAGTCTTATAAATAGATTTTCAACGGGCACAACTGCAAAAGGTATTAGTCAGAAAAACCTATTTCCGTTATTAGTAGCTATACCTTCTATGGAAGAACAGATAAAGATAGTTAATACTTTATGGAATATGGATGATAAGCTTCTCAATGAAAATAATAAATTGAATAAGTTGGTGAGTATAAAACAAGGCCTTATGCAACAACTATTAACAGGCAAAACTCGTGTTAAAATCAATGAAAAAGAGGAGGTTCCATCATGAGTGAGACCCAAGCTTGGAATGAAGAGGCGTTAGTGGAAAATCGAATGATGGACCAACTTCAGAAGCTAGGCTACATGTACATTCATGGTTCGGAACTGGACAACGAACGCTCTTCTCAAACAGAGGTTGTTTTAAAAGGCCGCCTTCAAGCTGCCATTCAGCGCTTGAATCCATGGATTAATGAAAATAACCTAAACAAAGTTGTTCGTAGCCTTACACATATGGAAGCAACAAGTCTCATGGAGGCAAATCAACATTTTCATGAATTATTAATTAACCAACTATCCGTTCAACAAGATGTTGGCAGTGGCAGAAAGAACCAAACGGTGAAGCTAATTGATTTCGATAATATTGACAACAACGACTTCGTCATCACGAATCAATTCAGTTATACCCATGCGAATGACACGATTCGTCCTGATATTATGTTGTATGTCAATGGACTGCCATTAGTCGTGATTGAATGTAAGAGCCCTGCTTTACCACCTGATGAACAAATCGGACAAGGGGTCAAGCAGTTACGTCGTTACCAACAAGAAAACGAAGCGCTCTTTTATTACAATCAATTCGCCATTGCAACAAGTAATGATCGTGCAAAAGTCGGTACGATTGGTGCAAAAGTACAACACTATAGTGAGTGGAAAGAACCGTATCCTTTATCTGTTCAGGAAATTGGTGAGAACCCAACAGCCCAAGATATTTTAACAACAGGGATACTAGATAAAGAGAGACTCTTGGATATCATTTTAAACTTTATCGTTTATGAACCAGAAGACAGTCGAGTGATTAAGAAAATGGCTCGTTACCAGCAATATAGAGCTGTCAATAAAGCAGTAGAACGAATCCTAATCGGTGAAGACCCACAAACTCGTGGTGGGGTTGTATGGGCAACACAAGGGTCAGGTAAATCATTATCGATGGTCTTTTTATCAATGAAATTACGACGTTTGCAACAGCTAGAAAACCCAGTAATAGTTGTTGTGACGGATAGACAAGACTTAGATACGCAAATAACTGCTACCTTTAAACGATGTGGATTTCCGAATCCGAAACAAGCGGAGTCCGTAGAGGAACTCCAAAAGTTACTGCAACAAGGTCCAGGCTCTACCGTAATGACCTTAGTACAGAAATTCCAAGCAGAAGAAAATGAGGAATATCCCTTACTAACAGATTCAAATAATGTCATCGTATTAGTTGATGAGTCGCACCGTTCCCAGTATAGTTCATTAGCAATGAATATGCGTGTTGGTTTGCCAAATGCTACATATATAGGTTTTACTGGGACGCCGATTGATAAAGAAGACAAAAGTACCGTGCGTACGTTTGGTACATATATTGATAAATATCCTATTGAAAAAGCGGTACAAGATGGAGCGACTGTTCCTATCTTTTATGAAGCGCGATTGGTTGATTTACATGTCCAAGGGGAAACCATTGATACATTATTTGATCGTTTCTTCCGAGATTATTCTGATGAAGACAAAGAACGAATTAAACAAAAGTATGTGACAGAAGAAGCGTTAACAGCATCACCTAAAAGGCTTAAAACCGTTGTTCTGGATATGATTGAGCACTATGAGCGTCATATCCAGCCAAATGGGTTTAAAGCACAAATTGTTACTGTAACTCGTCAGGCAGCTGTCGCCTATAAGAAAATGATCGACGAACTTAGCGACTATGAATCAGCAGTCATTATTTCCAGTGGGCATAATGATTCGGAAGAAATGAAACAGTATGGCCTATCAAGAACGGAAGAAAAAGAACTCATCAAACGCTTTAAGAAGCCTTTAGCTGAAGACAAATTAGCCTTTTTAATTGTATGTGATAAGCTCTTAACAGGTTTTGATGCGCCAATTGAACAGGTTATGTACTTAGACAAACCTTTGAAGGAACATAATCTACTACAAGCTATTGCTAGAACAAACCGAACTTATGATAAAAAGACACACGGATTAATTGTTGATTATTATGGTGTATCTCGTTTTTTAGAAGAAGCACTAGGTATCTTTCATGAAGAAGATATTAAAGGGGCAATGCATCATGTGGATGAGGAAATCCCAAGATTGCAAGCACGCCATCGCAGAGTAATGCAATTCTTTGATTATATTAATAAGAGCGATTTAGAAGCTTGTTTGAAAGTGTTAGAGCCAGATGACATTCGCAATACATTCGATACGTCGTTCAAGAAGTTTTCCGAAAGTATGGATATGATCATGCCAAGTCCTAAAGCTAAAGCCTATGTGGATGATTTAAAATGGTTAGGAAAAGTGCGGAAGTTAGCGAAGTCTCGTTACTACGTTGATGATGGCACGATGGATATATCTGATTGTGGTGGAAAAGTACGTGAACTTATTGAAGAATATGTTTACGCATCAACACCTGAGATTCTCTTTGAGCCGGTAAATATACTCACAGATAAATTTGATGAGAAGTTAGATGAGTTGAAAAGTCCTGAGGCGAAAGCTGCTGAAATGGAGCATGCGATTAAGCATGAGATAAGAATTAAGTTAGATGAGAATCCAGTCAAATATACTTCACTAAGAGAACGGCTGGAACAACTAATCGAACAACGCAAGGCACGACAGTTAACGATTGAAGAACTATTGGAAGAATACCATGCTATCAGAGAAGAAATGATGGGTATGGAACAAGAAAGTCAATCGTTTGGACTAAAGGATGCTAAACAGTTACCGTTTTACCAGTTACTAGAACAGCAAATTCCGGTTGAAATGGAATCAGAAAGTTTAAAAGATTTAACGGAGATCATCACAGACATTATTCAAGACAATGCAGTGATAGATTGGGTAGAAAAAGAAGACGTGAGACGGGAAATGAGAAAGAAACTGAAGAAACAACTTAGAGCAAGCTCCGTTCCTAGTAAACAAGTGGAACAAGTGGCTAGGCAACTAATGGAACTAGGTGAGGTACATTATAAAGCTTAACAAATCTATACTAGAGGCATAACATCGGTAATAGGTGTTATGCCTTTTGTCATATGGAACGTGGAATGTATGTGTTAATAAAGTCAGCCTATACAGTGTAATTCCACACCATGAACTCGTAACCATTCTTTAGCTTCCTTATAGTGAGGAAGCGTTGTTCTGACTAATCGCCAAAATTTCTCGTTATGTTCAGGCACAATTAAGTGTACTAATTCATGAACGATAATGTAATCAATCACTCGCAAGGGCGCCATCACGATTCGCCAATTAAGATAAATGTCACCATTGGGGGTACAAGTTCCCCATCGTTTATGTTGGGTTTTTAACTGTAAAGAACGAGGTTTCACTCCTAACATGGATTGATATTCATTTGCTCGTTCGTTTATCTTTTTCAGTCCATGTTGTCGGTACCATGCAATCAATTTATTCTCGAGTCGATATTGAAGTTGTTCTTGGGACCAACCTCTAGGAACGATAGCAATAAAACGTCCTTGCTTAAATTGAAATGAAACATTTGGTACAGACTCTTTATATACTTTAAGCCGATATTGACGACCTAAATAAGGAAGTTTCTCACCACTAATGAACTCCTTGGGGCGAACGGTTGTATTAACTTCGTCCAGGTCTTGGAGCTTTTGAGAAATCCATGGTGCTTTATTCTGGATGATTGGAATTAACTTTGATTCATCAAGGTTTTCTGGTGTGTATACTTCGACACCATTAACAAGATCAATGGATATTTTAACGTCTTTTCTCGTTTGTTTATAATGGCAATAATGAATAATAGTTGTACCATAATTAATCGTAGGCATAGTATTTACCCTCTTTCTATTAAGCATTTTACATTAGTTTAACCTTTATGACAATTTCTTGTTGCTAAACATAGTGCTGAACTAATCGAAGTACTTAAGTGCAATAAATATCAGTAGAATTCAACAAATTTCAACAAAATTCTTTCTGTTTTTTTGTTACAATAATTATATCTATAAAAAGTAAGAGGTGAACAAATTGAAAGAAGGACTTTTTAGCTTTTGGAAAAAAATTGATCAAAAGTTAGCAGAGCTGGGTCCAGAGATTGAAGATAAAGTATATTCAGACCCACATGCTGTTCTTATAAAAGCGAGAATGTTTGCGGAAAACCTTACAAAATTAGTGAATGAAAAAGAAAATATTCAAGAGGTTTATGATGTAAAGCAGAATGAACGTATACGTAAGCTGCTTCGTAATGGTTTTATAGTAGAGGAAGTTTATGAGCGATTTGATTGGTTGCGTAAAATGGGAAATGAAGCTGCACATGAACCTTCTACAGTGAAGATTGAATCCTCGCTTCAAGCACATCGTTATTTGTATGATATTACGGTGTGGTATATGGAAGTTTACGGTGATTTAGGTTTTAAACCTCCTAAATATGAATTACCTCAAGTGAACACAAATCCAACCATCAATACATCCGAAATTGAATCTGTCATAGAAGAAAGTGTTGGCAAAATGTTGGGGGACAAGTTTGATTCAATGATGGAGCTTGTGAAACAACAGTTAACTAACGTTAATAAAGAAGTGGCTGCCACAACATCTGTGCAACAGGATGCTGAAGTCCAAAAGATAGAAAAAGCAGCAAAGCCGGTTAATCAGAAAATAGCTTTACCAGATTACCTCACTCAGTTAGGGTATGAAGTAATTGATAAACGTAGTAAGAAAGGTGCTTTTTGGGTAATTGGTGGTTGGGAATTGAATAAAGTGTTATTCCCACTGAAAGAGGAAAAGATCTACTTCCGTTTTTCAAAAAAAGGTGGTAAAGCTACTAAAAATCGTCCAGCATGGTTTCTATTGAACAAGACAACCGATGAATTATTTATTCAAAAGAAAGATGATAGTACCGAACTAGAAGAGGTAGTAGTAGAAGAATCGAAAGAGCCTGTTAAAAACAATAAAGAAGTGAAGGTCTTTAATAGAGTAGATTCAATTGAATATTCTCCACTAAATGATACGGAGTTACATGTTCCTGTTCATTTACTAAATGTTACTACATATAAAGGTTCGTTAAAGATTTTTTTGGAAAACTATAAGGCGGATAGTTTACAAGATATCACATTAAATAATCTGCGAGATTATTATAAATCATCCAGAGACGAGTTTTTTAATGTGTTGTTACACCTTGCACTATTTGGTGTGCAAATTAACGGTTCCCTAGCTAAGTTAACTTCCTATCAGATGAATCCTGAGGAAGGGTTTTTAGTGGTGAATCGATTGGAGAAGGATATGTTTCATGACATATTTCCTGCTCATTTCCGTTCCATTCTATCCAAGTTTGGAATTTCAGTGTTATCCGATCTACACCATTTCCCCATCTCCTCATTGAAATGGCTTTTTAAAGATTATGAAGATGAGCTATTGCTAATTTTAGATAAATGTGTTGAACATGTAGTAGAAGAAGATAATGTTCCGACTATAGAAACAGTTATCGAAGAAGAGGTAGTGGAGGGAAAAAAGCTTTTATGTAAGCAAGAAGTACTAGTAATACCTTTAGCCAAACTAGATAAACCACTTAAAATCGAGGATTTCCCTGGTTGCAATCATTTAGTGAGACAGCTTCAGGAACATAACTATCAAACCATTGGTCAGCTTCCTGATGTCCTGGATGGTATTCATACCCAATTTCAAGGTGTTGGCCCAGGAGCAGTCAAAAAGTTTTGGGACCTGTTAAAAGAAGTAGTAAAAGAATCGGAAATCGAAGAAGTGGAACGACCGCAAGGAACCGGAGTTTCTTTTCAAGGGGAAGTCCTTGAATTCAGTGAAGACTTTCAAAAGCAAACTATCAGTGGTGCATATTTACAATCGTTTCAACCACTATTGAATTATTTTTCATCAAAAGGTATAAAAACCTATGGAGAATTACCATATAACCTTATAGAGTTAAATGAAGCGCCTAGAGTTGGGAATGCACGAGTAGAGAAGTTTTTCTATGCATTAAAGTCTGAGGCTCAGAATTTTGAAGAGAGACATGCTTATATTCAGGAACTAAACGATATGACAGAGGAAGAAAAGTGTGTGTTTTTCTTTAATCAATTTGTTGAGAGAATCGAGACGATTATAAGTGATGATGAGCAAAAGAAGCTTCACAAAATTCAGGATCGTTGGATTGATATCATAACTAAACGTTACGAGGAATCGTTGAAGGGATCACATTTAACACTGGAAGAATTGGGCCAAACTTATAATTTAACAAGGGAACGTGTCCGTCAAATTATCCGCAAAATGCTTGAAAGGCTTTCTCATAGTGGAGCTGACTGGATTAAGATAATCACTGAACAGGTAAATAGGACGAAAGTGATCAAAAATGATTATTTAGATAGCAACATTTTTTCTCATTACATAATAAAGGAATGTTTATTGCTACATGATGTTAGATTAATTCATGAAGACAAATTACTAACCAATCTTTCTAGAGAGCAACTTATAGAAATAGAACAAATGGTGCAGAAAAGGCTCCAAGATGAATGGAAAGGGAAGCTTGTAACGGCTGAGGAAGTGAAAGAATTTATTCAATCATGCGATTGTCCACCAATCATTGCAGAGCATGAGGTAAATAGCCGTCTAATGAAATATAGGGAATTTTTCATTCTTAGCGAGTCTACAAAAGCGGACCTTGCTGGCATTGTTCTGCAAGATTATCCTAATGGGGCAGAAGTATATAAAAATGCGGATGAACTCTGTGAGAGAGGCAATTCTATTATTCCCGGAACCTTTAATTCTCACCGAGATTTCGCAGCTATAATAGGTAGAGATGAATTTGAAGATGCCTATTTATGGGGGCGAGGCACTTATATTCATAAGAAGTTTGTCCAAATTCCTTATGAACTTCTTTCAACAATATCAACTTATATTGAGAGTTGGATAGAAGAAAGGGGTTATTTAACAGTAGGCAGAGTATATCAGCAGTATGAGAATGAATTACTAACAGCAAAGGTACCTACCGAATATGCGCTATATGAATTATTGAGAAAACATTCCCCTATCGAAGGAATAAGCTTCAATAAATACCCCCGCATAACTCGTGCGGATGAAGATTTTAAATATAATGGTGAACGTATTATTGACTATATACGAAGAAGAGGGGTATCTGTATCAACAGCGGATATTTATCATGAGTTTGTTGAAACCATTGGCTGGAAGCCATTTACACTACAATTGAATTTATCACAGCTTGAGGAAGTAATCCCAGATTCGCATCAATCCTACACGTTACTCGAATTCTTTAACGATATTTCGAAGGAAAGTTTACTAGCTATTAGTGAGAAATTAGGCAAAAAAATGAAGCAGATTCCATTTGTTCAAATTCGTGGTTTGTATGCTGAAAATGAATCGTATTGTAAGGGTCTGGGCATCTACTCGGCATATGTGCTTTACTACCTACTGAAAAAGCACTTCCACGAGGACTATGTTTTCCCTAGATTTCCGCACATTTTAGCTCATGGAGCGGAGGAAGACAATCCTACGATGAAATCCATTGTTGAAGGTTACCTTCTTGACCAAAATCGGGAAGTGTCACGTGAAGAATTAGTTGATTGGCTTGTTCAAGATGTTGGTGGGCGGATTAATACGGCTGACCTAGTAATATCGAGCAGTGACCAAATATTTTATTATACTAGAGGGCAATTTGGAGAATATGTCCACTCAGAGGTAATTGGTTGGAACGAGGAAAAAGCAGAACAAGTTCGCAAGGTAATCAAACATTCTTTAATAAAGCAGGAAAACAAACCATACGTTTTATCGTCAATGATTGATTTAGATTTATTGCCAGAATTAAAGAATGACCTTCCTTGGACAGAAGATTTGTTAATTGATTGCGTTCGACGCGATGATTTGTTTCAAACATTAGGTTCTATGCATCGAATCTTTACATTAAAAGAACAGCAAGAATTAAACTCAAATACAGATTTCCTTGTTTATATACTAAGGGAAGAGTTCAACGGTGCAGCCAAAATAAATGAGATCGGCAAAGTGCTTCAGCAAAACCACTATACAAGTGATGGGGACATTCTTGCTGAAACATGGAAAGAGATTGAGGACAATAAAACATCAATCAAACTAGTTGGAGATGAAATGATCTCAACTTCACTATTGGGGACGGAGGACTAATAAATGCAAGAGCTGACTTATTTACAAGATAAGGTGCAAAACTTTTTGCAAGATAAGGATGAAGTGACAAGGGATATTGTATTAGCAACAATTAATACGGTTAATCAACGAAATCTTTCCACCGAAGCATTAGCAAAGAAGGTGGATCGTCAAATTGATCAATTGTTAAAGGAAACTAATAAGAAGGGATCCTGGAAATGATTATTCAAACTTTAACTCTTCAACATTTCCGTCAATATTATGGAACACAGTCCATTACCTTTAGCCAAGGTGAGAACGAAGAGCTTGTGACGGTTATTTTAGGAGAAAATGGGCGCGGTAAAACAGGAATTTATCGTGCTGTCATTTTTGGCTTGTTTGGTGAAATGAGGTTAGAGCAGGATTCTGATGATTCTGACCTTATTTTAACTAATACAAAAGCTCTTCAAGAAGACTACCAATCTGAGAAAAAAGGTGTCGAGGCTAGTATTACTATTGAATTTAATCACGAGAATGAAGATTATTTGATGGAGCGAGTACTCTACTCGATCCAAGAAGATAACGGGGAGATTATTGAACGTGTTCAACGTGTGAAGCTTTTGAACAAAACGACAGGATACGTAATAGAAGATGAAACAGAGATTAGCCTATGGATGGATAACATTCTCGATTCAAGAGTGAAGAACTACTTTTTCTTTGATGGTGAGCGAATTGAGCGACTAACTCGTGCGACTGTAGAGCAACGCAACGAAATCTCAACAGGTATTAAAAACCTGCTAAAAATAGACCATCTGTTAAAAGCAAAGGAAGTTCTTGTCCTTCTACAAAAACAGGTAACGAAAGAGCTGCAAAAAACATCCACTGGTGATTATCAGAAAAAGCTGCAAGAAAAAGTTAACTTTGATGATTCTATTGAAAAAATAAGATGGAACAAAGAAAAGATACGGAAATTTATTAGCCAAAATGAGTATGAGATTAATGAGATTGATAGAAAATTAGAAAGTTTTAAAGGCAAACTTTCGGATATTGATAAACGCCGTCAGCTTGAAGACCAGTTAAATAGAGAGGAGCAAGAAGCGGAACACGCTTTTCAACGTCTACAAGAATTTAACTCATTCCTTCCATTTATGCTTGCTAAGGATACGTTATATGCTGTGAAAGCCCAAGTGGAAATGATTATTGGTGACAAGTTGGATGAGGCAAATGCCAGTTTAGATTTGCTAGACAAGCTACTTCATGATTTAACATGTATCTGTGGAACAGCTTTCACTGAAGGATCGGCTGAATATAAATCTCTGGAAAGTTTACGCAAAGTTGCCGGGTATCAAACAGAAAAAGCAGATTACTTTGAATTGAAGGCAAGTATTATGAAACTAATTGGCATACTCGATGACAAAGAAGCACAACTTCAGTATCTCATCCACCAATATGAACGAGAGCAACAAGAAGTGGAAGATGTAAAGGTTAAACTGGATCGTTTAAATAACCGATTAAAAGAGACCAAAATTGAAGATTTAGATCAACTTAATCAAAAAAGGCAATCGCTTATTGAATCAAGAACGAAAGCTAACATGGAACTTCAAACAAATGAAGACGAAATGGAAGAACTTCAATCTAAAAGGTCACAAGTCGAGTTAATTCTCCGAGATTTAAAAGCAAAAAGCGGAGTTCACTTGCAGCTGGTGGAAAAACAAGAGGCATTGGATAAATCAATTGCAGTACTTGATGAGCTTATAAAGGAATTCGAACAAGAGGTTACTTCTGAACTTGAAATCTTATCGACTCAGAATTTGTCGTATTTGCTAGATGAGAGTGGTCAAATGAATATTAAAAAGGTTAAGGTTCAAGGTGATTATTCACTGGAAGTATTAAATACCTATGACCATCCATTCTTAGCAAATATCTCACAGGGACAAAGACAAGTATTATCTCTGAGTTTTATCACAGCTTTAGCGCAAGTAGCTGGTGGAGATCAAGTATTAGAGATGCCGTTATTTATGGATACACCGTTTGGACGCTTATCAGGCAAGCACCAACATAACTTGTTAAGCTTTATCCCAAATGTATGTTCACAATGGATTCTGCTCGTAACAGACCGTGAGTTTGGGAGAGAAGAACAATCACTGTTTGAAGAGCAGAGACAACTAGGCAAGTATTATAAATTAGTCAGTACAGAACCAGGTGTAACACAGATCGTTGAACAACAACTAGTAGGAGGTGTGTAAGATGAGTGAAACTGCTTCTCTACGTGTAAAAGTTCGTAAAGAATACCTTCCATTTTATAAAGATTTAATTCGTAAGAAAATCTTTAAAGAGCACAATGAGTTTTTTACTTTTTGTTGTTCGATTGGAAAAGACAGATATGATGAAAATCGTCAGATACCATTGGTTGAGCTTTGCCATGCTTATACTTTTAAAGAGGATCAACAAACTGTTTTGAGGACACTTGTTTTTAGCAAGACATCCACTTTGTATGCCGAACGTGAGCTATTCGCCATTGCAGAGATGATGGCTGATGCTGGTTTTAATATACTAATGGAAACAGTATTAAGTGATTTGGTCATTATTCATGAAGGTGATCTTAGTCTGAAGCCTGGAATGGAAAGAGATGTTCAATTAGCTCTTTCCAAGTATACTAATGAGGTATTAAATGTAGTACCATTTTAAAAGAAGCGTGGGCATCATTCTCTTATTTCAAAGAAGATGAGTTATTATACTAGGGTGGAGTTGTGTTACCTTTATTTACTAATGTAATTGTTTAGGTAATTATACTATTAGCTTCTCTAACGTTTGGGCTTGCACAGATGTTCTCGGGAATCTCCATCTTCAATTTTTATGTGAAAACAACCCGTAGTGATTGCTACGGGTTATTTAATGTATAGGCATTTCTCTTTTTTATCATCAATAGGCGAGAAGACTTCCACGAATAAAGAATTCTTCGCTAGATATTGCTTCTCTTCGCGAGATAAGTATCTCGCGAAGAAAGCAGGTTTTAATAGAATCATTCCGAATCAACTAATTCCCCTTTATATAGTTTTTTCTTAGAAATAGTTAGATCTAACTGGCGACCAAACTTCTGTAATTGTCGCTCCTCACTGTCTGTGACAATCGATACAACGGTTCCTGATGTAGCCCCTAATCGTCCTGTTCTTCCAGAGCGATGAACAAATTGGGTTGTTTCTTTAGGTAAGTCCATATGAATGACATGTGATAAATCAGGAATATCTAATCCTCTTGCTGCCACATCTGAAGCTAGTAATAGTTCAGCTTTTCCTTCGCGGAATTCTTTCATTGCTTTCGCACGCTCTTGTTTTGTAGAATCACTGTGTAAAACTTCTACATGGATGCCCATGTAGTCGAGTTTTTCTGCTAGTACGGAAAGGGTTGAAATATCTTTAACGAATACGAGCGCTTTGATGTCATGATTACGCACGAGTTTTCGAAGTAGTTCAATTTTATCCCGCGCTTCACAAACAAGATACATATACTCCACATTTGGTCGCTCATCGTCTTCTGTACCTACTTGAATTACTTCTGGACTGTCCATCATTTCTGCTGCTTTTGCTTGAGTAGTCTCAGGTAAAGTTGCGGAAAAGACAAGCATTTGTCTGTCACTCAAGGTGCTTTTTACGATTTTTTCGATAGTAGCTAGATGTTCGGGTACTAATAGTTGATCTGCTTCATCTAATACAATCGTTTTTACTTGATGCATTTTTAATTTTTTCTGATTGATTAGCTCGCTCATTCTTCCTGGTGTGCCAATGACGATTTGTGGTTTCTTTTTCAACTTTTCAATTTGGCGTTTTACGTTTGCTCCACCAATCAGTGTCGTACTTCCAATTCCACTATCTTTTGACCACTCCTGAACTTGTTGATGTATTTGCATCACTAGTTCATGGGATGAGGCTAAGATTACCACTTGCGTATTTTTTAGTGTTGGGTCGATTTGTTGCAAGAGTGGTAATAGGTAAGCTAGTGTTTTCCCGCTACCTGTTGGTGCCTCCGCAATAATATCTTTTCCTTCCGTTATTAAATGGGCTGTATGTCGTTGAATGGCTGTTAGTTTTTCAAACCCGGATTTATTCCAAGCGGTTTGTAGAAAAGGTTTCAGCTCAGGTAATACTTCACTTAATGATTGTGTTTTATTCATGCTTTATGCTCCTTTGATTGCTTCAATTCGTATGTCTCTCTTTAGAGTAAAGCGGATTACTATATACGTCAACTTGTACCATTATTTTGTGTGGAATGAAAACAATTATGTGTTTATGGTGAGGAGCATTATCCCCAATCAGCTAAAATTAATGTTGCTAATAAAGCGAAAGTATATGGATGACAAATTCCATCCTTTTGAATACAGAAAATTTGGTGGAATAAGGTAGCTTAATGCTAAACTTAACCATGGAGTAATAGAAGAAAAGGAGCTCGTCTTCATGCTCCATAATTATAAAATAATTATTAAATGTTCAATCATAGCTGAAAATTGTTTTACAATCAATAGTGTGAGAGGGGTAGTTACCATGGTTTCTATTTTACTTGTAGAAGATGATAAAGAGATTGCTAGAATTTGTAGAGATCATCTTCTTCGGCACGGTATGGATGTCACCTGGGCGTCAACCGGAAAAGAAGGTTGGGAGGATTTTAATCAAAAAAGGTACGATTTAGTACTTGTTGACCTTATGCTCCCAGAGATGGATGGTTTTCAACTTTGTAAAAATATTCGCCTGAATAGTGATATTCCACTGCTAATCATTAGTGCAAAGCTAGAAGAAGAAGCAAAGATAAAGGGACTTGATCTAGGTGCAGACGATTATATTACAAAGCCTTTTAGCCTAACGGAATTGATGGCACGAGTGAAATCTCATTTGAGGAGATATCACCGTTATCAGGGGATTGCACCACAATCTAGTCAGTTAAATTTTAACAATGGGCTTGTACTTAACATGGAGCAACGACATGTAAGCATTGATGGTACAGAAATTTCGCTAACATCAAAAGAATTTGCTTTGTTGCAATTATTTGTTCAGCATCCTAATAGAACCTTTGCGAAATCTGAGTTATATCAACATGTCTGGGGTGAAGTGGAGGGAGTTGGAAACAACACGATTAATGTTCATATCAAAAGTTTGAGAAATAAACTTGGAGAGCGAATGAAAGACCCAAAATGGATTGAAACCATTTGGGGGACTGGTTATCGATTTATCGGAGAACAAATGCTATGAAAATTCGTACATGGTTAATCATTTCTTATTTAATTGTGATGTTATTGCCGCTAGCTGCCGCATATGGCTTTTTTATCTTAGTTCAAGAGTGGAATCAATCCAAAGAACTCACAGATACATTTGAATTATATGAGCGAATTGAATCGATCGAAGAAGCGTTACAGTCACCTACGCTTTACCAGTACAGTTCTAATAGCGATGTGGGTGAGCAATTATCAAGAGAGGTGGAAGCACCAGATATTAATATTACGCTTTATCGTCATGACGGATTGCTTATTTATCAAACAGATGCGGAAAAACTAACGCTGGATCCAGTCGATCGCCCCAATCTATTTAAAAGTCTCTATCAGTACGATTTGTCCTATGATTCATTAACCGTCAAAAAGCCCGTTTATCAAGATGATCAAATTGTGGGAATTTATGAAGTGAGTGTGGACCGATCGGAATGGGTGGACGGTGTACAAAACAGACGAAATATCATGGTTATCGTCTTATTCTCTCTCTTTTTAATGGTTTATATAGTAGTGATAGTGATCGTAAACCGAAAGTTAAATCGCCCATTAAATAAATTGATGAAAGGTATGTCCCTCTTTTCCTCGACACAGAAACCAATTTATTTTCAAGATAAGAAGAAGGATGAAATTGGACAACTGATGGAGCATTTTGAACAAATGCAAGAGGAAATTAAGGCGGCTCAACTTCAAACGAAACAAGAGCAAGAAGAGAAGCAATTAATGATGGCCTCCTTTTCGCATGATATAAAAACACCATTGACTTCTCTTCAGGCATATGCCGAAGCTTTGCAAGATGAAAACAGTTTAACGAACGAAGAGCGTAAAGAATATCTACAAATCATGAAAAATAAGTCCACTCATATTAAAGGGATGATTGAAGATCTGACCTTATATGCAAAGCTTCAATCAGCTCAATATGATATGGAACTTGCGAATGTTGATGCCGAGGAATTTTTCGACATGTTATTTGAAGGCTATGATGAACTAGCTAGAAAGCATCATGTTTATTTGCGAAAAACGAATGAAATTGCTGGAACATGTTATATGAACGACCAACAGATGGTACGGTATTTGGATAATTTGATGAGTAACGCCTTAAGATTTACCCCTCAAGGTGGGATGATAGGGATTGCAGCAGTAGGCACCGCTCAAGATTTACCTGATTGGGTCTTTTCAGAAGCAAAAGAAGACATCAACCAATTTCGAGAAGACAGAGGGATTCTTATCGTACAAAATGAGGGGCCAGGAATACAGGATAAAGAATCGATTTTTATGCCGTTTTTCCAAGGAGAAGAGGCAAGAACATCTGATAAGACGAAAAATACAGGCTTAGGATTAAATATTGCCAAACGAATTGCGGAGAAGCATCAGGGAGAAATGAAGCTGTGGTCATTAGAACACCGAGGGATTGTTATTGTAATGACATTTCAAATAGAGAAAGGAATGGAATGAGATGAAAAATAAATGGTGCATGATAATTATTGTGAGTTTCGGGTTGCTTTTAGCAGCATGTTCAGCGGAGGAGATTGGACAGTATTCACCAGATCAAGTTGTAGCAAAGGCTGTGGAAGTTAGTGAGGATATTAATGGGTATTATCTGAAAAGCGATTTAATTGTGTCCAAAGGGGAAGAAAAAATAGAAGATTCAGTTATGGAACAATGGACAGACAAAGAGAATTATCGAATTAAAACAATCTCAGAAACAGCAAATGGCGAAAGCTCAATGACGTTAAATGATGGAAAAACGATAACGATGTATTCTAGTTTACAGGATGAAGCTTTCACAATGGATGCATTAGATCCAAATGATACGTTAATCGGTCAATCTCCACGTGAAGAAATGGAACATACATTGAAGCACATAAGAGAAACACATGACATTGAGACAGTTGGTGATGAAGAAATAAACGGTTTTGACACGTATCACATTAAAGCCATTCCGAAAGAAGATGACATGCTTAGGGGTGAGGAAGAGTATTGGGTTGATAAAGAAAATTGGTTTGTTATTAGGACTCTTTCTAAGTCAGGTGATGTGACAGTTGAATATACCGTTACGGAATTAGAAATGAATCCTTCTTTCGATGAGGAAACTTTTACGATGGATATACCTGATGGAGTAAACATAGAGCCGATTGATGATAAGTATGCACCGGAAGAAACAACATTAGCAGCATTAGTTGAACTGTATGGTCAACCTGTTTTGACAAGTGAAGATTATGATTTAGCGAAAATAGATAAACTTGATATGGACAGCTTCGATAGAACAGAAGCAAATCAGGAGTTTACGAAAGATGGCGTTTCACAATTTATCTTAACGTCTTTTGAAGTGTCTGATGAGGATTTACCTGTCGATTTAGCTGCGGATAAAGAGTTAGAGGTCCGAGATGTAAAGGCTATTTATATTGACGATGTTATTAAAAATCTTATGTGGGATGAAGAAGGCATTCGTTATTCTATCTTAGCAAATAACGAAGAATTAACGAAAGAAGATTTAGTGGAAATCGCTGAGAACCTAGTATTTGTGGAGGAATAAAAATGTTGATGAAGTCATTACGCTTTTCTTTTACAGATATGTTTATTTTCAAGCCCTTCTTAAAAAAACATCAAACAACGGTCTATCGATGTTGCTATCTAATTGTCAATGAGCGCTCTTTAGCAGAGGAAATAACAAGAAAAGTCTTTGTGGCTTTATATCAGAAAGGGAATATTCGAAAAATGGATTGCTTTTCTCTCTATCAACAGTTGATTAGTTGTTTGGAAGAATCTTTGCTTGCTGATAGAGAAAAAATAACAAGCAGGATGCAGGATGTGCAAATCGCTCGTTCGTTTGTGAATAATGCAGTTGGCGTTCTATCCACTAAAGATAGAATGATACTAGGCTTGGCACATGTCTGTTCATTACCAGTAGAAGTCATTAGCTCATTATTAGATATTCCTATACGGGAAGTAAAAAAGAGCTTATATCATAGTCGAGAATTGTTAAACAAAAGAAGGGTAGGAGAACCATTGCCACTGTTACGTTTATCAGCCAAATCATGAAAAACGGACTGAATAGCAAGGGATGGAAGGAGGATACAAATGAGTAGTACTTTTCTCTTTATTATTGCGCTGGCAGCTATAGTGATATCGATCGCTCTGTCCCAAGAACTTATCAAGCCTTCGAAAAAACAGAACGGGCGAAAAATAGTAACATTAACAGCTGGAGGTTCCTTAGTAACATTAGTTCTGACAATCTCCCTTTTTCAAGGTATCCTGTTTTAATTCATTTTCCATCGTGCTAATTTCCTATGCTTAAAATAATCAGTGGGAGTTCAAAACTCCCACCGATTGAAGTATTGCTGTAACGAATCCTCATCTCTTGCGATTATGCACGAATCCACTTCCATATTTCCTTCGGTGTCGCATTTTTGCCGTACATTAATATGCCTGTTTTAAAAATCTTACCGGCAAGTTTCATGAAGATCCAGATGCTTACTAGTAAAATAATTAAGGAAATCATAATTTCCATCCATGGCCAGGTATCTAGCATAGATAGTCTTAATAATAATACTCCTGGCGCTGTAAAAGGAATATATGATCCAAGTTGGGCAAGTAAGCCGCTTGGCTCACTCAGTACAGGGCCAATAAAGATAAATGGGAGGAATGGAAGCATCATGACCATCCCTTGGAAGTTACCTGATGAAGACATATCCGCCATTGTTGCCCCAACCCCGACGAAAACTGCTGCAAACAGAAAATAACCTAATATAGCAATGATGACAAATAAGAGAAGCTCAGGTACTAGTAAATATTCGAATAAGGGAATATCAAGCTTCCAAAGTGCGTACGGAATCCCTAATCCTATATATACAACTAACTGCACCATGCCAAGTCCAAAGTAACCGATGATTTTTCCTTGCATCAGTTCACCTGGCGTAAGCGAAGATAAGATAATTTCTGCAACCTTGTCTTTCTTTTCTTGAGAAGCACTTTGGAAAGTATACATTCCAGTGAACACAATGGATAACAAGATAATTCCACCAAAGATTCCTGGTATGATCCGTTTTAACGAATCTTCACTTGAAAAAACACCGCCTGTTTCTTCCTCTACTACTGCTTCTTTGAATACTATGCCGTTTGAAATAGTGACTAATTCTTCTTCTGATAGACCTAATTGCTTTAGTTGTAATGATTGTAATGGATTAGTTAAAGCTTGGATTTCCTCCATGAAAGACGGACTTATATCCTCACTTGTATAGACAGAAAAGACGCCGCTTGCTAAAGAATGATCATCAAGCGTGATGTAGGCTGTATGTTGCCTTTCTTTTATGGCTTCTGGCGTCACGTCTGCATTATCATTTGCAGGTTCCAGCTCTAGATTTAATTCTAAAGCAGCCGCTGTTTCTTTCAGTGCATTCAGCGTATCAAGCTGGTCATTCACAAGCACATGTGTTACCGACTCTTCTTCTTCTGAACTTCCAAAAAGATTTACAATTAGCATAAAACCTATAATTAAGACTGGTGTTAAAAATAATCCGATCAAGAATGACTTGTTTTTTAAATTCCTTTTTATTTCCCATTTGGCAACCTTTAATGCATTACGCACGCTCATATTCCCCCTCATTTAACATATTTTGATCTGTCGCAATATCAATAAATATTTCGTGTAGGGAGATACGGTCAATGGATAACTCTTTTACTTCTAGTTGGTCTGGTAGCTGCTTTAACCAAGAAGCGATGTGGATATCCTTCGTTAAATACAAGATAGTAGTATCATCTCTTTGTTCAACTCGTTGAACGTCAGGTAAACCTTCTACATCTTCCCGTTTGTTTGTCCCTTTAATCGTACATTTGAAATTAGCGTATTCTTGCTTTACATCGTCCATCTTGCCATAAATCACTTTTTGCCCACGATGGATGAGAAACAGGCGATCACACATTTCTTCTACTAGGTTCATTTGATGAGAGGATAATAGAATGGCTGTCCCGTTTGCTGCTAAGTCTCTTATTTCCTGTTTAAACAACTCCTGACTGACTGGGTCTAATCCGGAAAAAGGTTCATCGAGAATCAAAAATGCTGGTTCATGGATGATGGAAGCAATAAATTGTACTTTTTGTCCCATTCCTTTCGATAATTCCTCCACAGAAGTCTTTTCCTTTCCTTCTAATCCAAATTTTTTCAAATAAGCAAGAGCCCGTTCTCTCGCTTTTTTGCGTGGATAATCTTTTAACTCTGCTAAATAGAGAAGAATATCCATTACTTGTACATTTTTATATAAGCCTCGTTCTTCAGGCAAATAGCCAACTTTATTACGTGGGATTTGCTGCTTTCCTTCGAAGGTGATGTTTCCCTCGTCTGGGTAGATAATCCCCATAATGTTACGAATAGTCGTGGATTTTCCCGCTCCATTAGGACCAAGAATGGCCATGATTTCCCCTTTGTTCACGTCAAATGAAATATCTTTAAGAATGGTAGTGTTTTTAAACGATTTCTTTAGATGGTCAACTTGTAAAAAGGCTTTCATATCTTTTCCCCCTTGTAAGAGAACTTATAGTATAGGGACATAATAATCCAAATTAATACTGGAAGTGCAATACCACCGATAGCCATACTAATGAACAACCTTAGTAAACTGTTTGGGCTGTTTGCTGTCAATAAAATAACGAATAACGGTGTGATAACAAAAAGGATAGCAACGCTTTTGGCTATTCTAGCTAAAATTATTTTTCCTTCTGCTTTCCACTTATTATGATAAGTTGTTAGTATAGTTCCAACGGTTGGTATCGTAATCGCAGTGAGAATGATAGCTATGACAATAAAAGTTATTTGTAAACCTTCTGAAGTTATCAATGACCCAAGCCAAAAGAGTGCAGTCATAAAACAAAGTAAAATGGCTGCATGTATTAACATTTTTCCTGAGTTCTCATGCTTTTCGGCTACTGTCTCGCGCTCAGTGTGAATAGGTTTTGTACCAGGTAATGCACGAAACAAGTGCATGTTTGCTTCTGATGTAACATGTGTCCAACCAGAAGCATGGAAAAAGTCAACGTATTCTTCCTTTTCTTCTGTGTCTAATAATTGATAATCGACACTATAAATATAATCAGTAGATGTTCCTTTTGTCAGTTTATATCCCATAAAAGCAAAAGTGCTGACATGCCAGCCTTTTAAAGAGAATTTTCGTAGCTTTTCCATATCCTTATTTTCTGAAAAAGCTAAACCACCTGACATCATATACTTGGTATTGCTCATTCTTCAGCCTCCTTTAATCCTTCTTCAGCAAGATTAATCATTAATTTTCTTAGCTGAATGTCTGCCTTTAAGATTTCTTTTCCTTTCTCTGTAAGTAAATATGTTTTCCGTCTAGCTTTAGAGCCATCATGAAGATAAATCCATTCTTGCTTTAATAATTTTTTAATTATCGTATACATGGAAGCAGGCCCTATCGTTATTTGTCCGAGTGATCGCTCTTCTATGAGATTCATGATGGCATAACCATGTCTAGGCTTTGTTAAGGCTGCCATAATGTAAAACATCGAATCTGTTAGTTGCTCATTTGCTTTCAACTGATCACCTCCTATATCAGTATATGATTAATTTTAATGTATCACTTTATGATATAGTTGTCTATAGATATATCATAAAATGATACAAAAAGGTGATCATCACGGTGCAATTTTTGTTCTTTCTCCGCGTATCTTTTACTACAATATATGATTGTTTACTTTAGGACGAGCGGATACGAAATCATTAAGTGTAATCAACCGTCTCTCTATTTTTTATCATCGAGTAGTATGAAAATAATTGTAAAATATTGTATGTTTCTTAGTTATAAGTTAATATATAAATCAGATGGTCTTTAGGGGAAAGTGAATCAATTACTTAAGTAACTTATTAGCTATTAGCTATTAGATAAGAGGTGATCTATGAACGGACTGAGCTCAGAATGGAATAGGATAAAAAGTGACTTCACAACATGTAATTCACTAACGGACATTTAACAAGTAGGACTAGAGAAAGAATGGTTGAGCGATTAATTTAATATGGGGGTATGGAAGTGGATGTAAATACACTAATTTTAACTTTTTTAGTTATTTTTATGCTGCATAATCTGGAGGAAATAATTATGGTTGAGAGGTGGGGGAAAGTAAATTACCCTCAAGTTAAAGATAAGATCCCATTTTTTATCCAAAAAGAACTAGAAAGTTTTATTCATGTAACAGCTGCACAGTTTGCGCTGATTGTTTTTATTATTTCTGTTTTTAGTTCGATCCTGCTCTTAGTTGCCGTTATAGGAGATTACATGTTTTTATTTTTAGGTATTGCCATGGTGTTTGCAATAAATATTTTTTCTCATCCAATACAGTCATTACTGTTAAGAACCTATACTCCAGGAGTTTTTACAAGTATTTTCTTAGTAATTCCTTATTACATAATACTGATTAATTATTTTCGTGTGGAATATTTTGTTGATATGAAAATGGTTTTTGGTGCCTTGGTTGTTGCTGCTGTATTTATACTCGTACTCATTTTGAGTCATATGATTGGAGAAAAAGTAGCAAAAAAACTATGAAACTAGTTGTTTGTTCAAGCCATTCACTTTGGTCAATTCATGATCAACATACTTATTTGCTAAATAAGTGCAAAAGTGATTTTGAGTATATACAGGACGGTGAAGAAATCAGGGTCCTTGGTTGTTCTAGTTTGTTCAATCTGTTGTTTGACAAATGAAGACTAGTCAATGGTTATAGAGACTTCTACTTAATACATTGGACAAAATGAGTAAGGATTGAACAGAGCGTGAATGCGCGCTTCTTATCATTTAATTTATCACGGTGCATGAGTCTATAATATCCCCACTTCAAGATTCGAGTGAAAACAAAGAAGCTAAGTGGGGGATAAACGGACGCTAATTCACTGATATATTGATCATAGGGACAATTAGCGTCTTAAGTCCTAATATATTAATAAGTATCGGTATCAGTATTGTTTATTGGATTACATCGATTATTTTAGTAGCAGTCAGTACAAAGCTATTTGGCCTTATTGCTCCATTTGAAGCAAGTAATACTATGTATTCGCGAATAGATAAAATACTACAATCTGATAGTATGACATTGGATGGTAGTGATTATCATCTTATACTTAGTATTCATAGTGATAATCAATTTAATTCTTCTTAGTTTTGCAAAGAAAAGATGGATAAAGTTAGGGATTTAATCTGATTGAAAAAATATAGTCGAGACGAAGAAGCTACTTTTGTTGGTAGTGGGAAATGCCCGCTAAAAAGGAGAAAGTAAAGGGGGGACGTAAATATATTGTCAGTGTGCCTAGTTCTATACATAATAATAGGCTTTATTAATGTCGCAATGTAAAACATCAAATCTGTTAATTGCTCTGGTGTTTTCCACCAATCCCTTCCCTACCTCATTATAGTATCTTAAAAAAATTGCAATAGATTGGTAAATCATGCACAATTAGTATATAAACTAACAACTATTGACAAAAAATAAAGAGAAGGAACGTGGAAGAAAGATAATTATAATGTTAAGAACGAGTTTGATGGGGGATAAAAGATGAAGAAAGTAGTCATTATTTTAGCTATTTTAGTAGTTGCTGTTGGTATTGCAATCTATAGCGGTGAAAAAATGGTTAATTGGTTTGGTGAGACGTGGCTAGGTGATAGAGAAAGTGAAGCGTCGGTTAAAATTCCTGAAAAGGAAGAAAATATAGAAGAAATGTCAGATGAGAAAGCGGAAGAAAAGGCAGATGAACAAGAACGTAATAGTGAGAGTCTGCAATCGGATTTGGAGGAAGCCCTAGATGCTATTCCAGAAGAGGAACTAGACTTGGGATTAGGGGATAATCCAACAGAAGATGAAATCATTAGTGTTATGCATAATATGAGCCATCAGAAAGTAAGAGCAGAAAAGAAATGGGGCAAGGCTCCTATGCACCAAAAGACGATTGAGCAAGTTTATGAAGTAATTAAAGACAGCAATTTTACTAAAAAAGAAGACTTGCTTGTTATCGTTGAAAGATGGAAGGATGGAGACTTCTCTAGAGTGGATAAAGATCATAATTATTTTTGGTCGGCTCAAGATGGAACGGTTGGAAAAGCGCATGGGTTATTAAGTGTAGCGGAGGAAATTGATTATATTGAGAGCAAATATTAGTTTTAAAATAATTAATTTGAGAGGATTTAACGATGAATCTTCACATAACATCACCTACTCATGTAAAAAATTAGCAAGCTTTTTAAAAAAGATGAACAATCACGTAAGTCATCATATCGGTTTTGTGCGGAAGATTTTTTTCCGGTTACTACAATGCAAGGAACTGTCGGGATGATATTGCTAGGTCTCAAACTTACCGACAGTCATTCTGGAAAGAAAATATCTATAAGTAAATCTTTTGTAAGATACATAGTTTCGTGTATTTCTTTTTTTATGTTAGGTATTGGCTTTCTGTTTGCTCTATTTACTGATAAACAAAAAACTTTTCATGACTGGGTAGCTAAAACACGAGTTGTTTAGTTGATTAATCAGCTAACAAGATGTCACATAATACACACATTTATAAGCTAAAAGGATGATCAAAGATGACCAATATAGAGATAGAAACATTACAAATTACAAAAACATATGATACTGAAACTGTTGTAAATAACTTGTCACTTAACATACCATCTGGTAGTATTTACGGTTTTTTGGGACCAAACGGAGCAGGGAAAACTACAACAATGCGAATGTTAGTAGGATTGATTAAACCAGATGACGGTATAATACGATACAGAGGAAAAGAATTACAGAAACATAAAAAAGCAATTTTAAAAAATATAGGATGTTTTATAGATACTCCTAGCTATTATCCGCATTTAACAGGTTATGAAAATCTGAAATATATTCAAAAAGTGATAAATTTACCTATAAGTGAAGTAGATAGAGTATTAGATGTAGTGAACTTAACTTTTGCAAAAAATAAAAAAGTTAAGGAATATTCTCTTGGGATGCGTCAACGACTAGGTCTTGCATTTTCCCTTCTTAATGATCCAGATATCATTATTTTAGATGAGCCTACGAATGGATTAGATCCGGAAGGGATTCATGAAATTAGAAATTTGTTGATTAATTTAAGTAAATATGAAAAGAAAACGATTATTGTTTCCAGCCACAATTTAGCTGAAATTGAATCGATGGCAACTCATATTGGTATGATAAATCAGGGAAATATGATTTATGAAGGAACGCTAAGAGATTTGTATGAAAAAACTTCGAATGAGTATACACTGATAGTGAATGAACCAGAGAAGGTCAAAGAAATACTCAATAGTCATTCTATTACTTATCGAGAAAATCTTAATGATATTGTAATGCAAACCAATCCAGAAGCAGCAGCAGAATTAAATAAGATATTTGCAAATCATGGAATAAAGGTATTTGAGCTTACCCAATCGAAAAAAACGTTAGAAGATGTATTCTTATCATTGACAGGAAAGGGAAGTGAATCTGTATGAAGTTTCTTCCACTAGTTACAGGAGAATTCACAAAAATCCCTAGGATTCTTCTTCTCTTTTGTACAGCTATTTTTGCTCTTATTCCTGTTTTAGTTAGTCTAATAGTTTATAAACAAGGTTATGATACATTTGCTGCTCAGGGGTTAGCAAATAGTTCTGGATTATTGTTATATTACCATTTTGTCAATAATTACTGTGTTGTAATTTTATCAGCTTTTCTCTGGTTTTTTATATACTCCAAAGAAAATAGTTATAATACTTGGAGTCTGTTGCTGACTAAAATTCCGTACACAGTCTCTATAATAGGTGCTAAATCTATAGTATTTATCGTCTACTATGTAATTTCAGTTATTATAGCTTATGGCTCTCTTTTAATTGTTTGTTTAATGCAAGGAATTTCAGTAGAATTTCGGACAATTTTTTCTTCTCTATTAATAAGTTTATTAATTACAATAAGTATTGGGTTCTTACAATTTATATTTCATACCATTATCCGGAATGGCTTGATTGCTTCATCGATTTCAATTGTATGGATTATTCTTTTGTTTTTATATAATAACTTTCCATATGCTGTTCAGTTATTGTTTCCATTATTCCTATCTACTACTGCAATTGAGCTAAGTAATCTAAAAGATATGTTCACCATTATATTTTTTGCTATAGGTTCCGGTCTATTTATTGTTGTAACTGTGCTGTTATCTGCTAAAAAGCAATTGTTTCAAACTGACTAGAAAGGGATGTTAATGGATATGCCAAATGGTGTGATAAATGAACTAAAGAAAACTAAACGAACCGGACTTTTACTGATAATAATAGTAAGCATGTTAGTTATGGTTACTCTTCAAGGGTCTCTAGGGTTAATTGCAGCTTCAGTGGATGAAAATAGTATTTATGTAACTGCTTTATCCATGTTTTTTCAATTATTTTTCCCAGTCATTGTGGCTCTTATAATTTCGATATCATTGTACAATGAAAAGAGGAATGAAGGGATTCTGATATATTATTATAATGCTTTTTCTTTAACTAGAGTATATTGGAATAAAGTGTGTTCTTTTCAAATTCAGGCATTAGCAGTTTATGTAATGTCTGTTATGCTTGCTATGCCATTCATTGTCTTAGAAGGTGGTAATCCTTTAGTCTATGTAATGAATAACCTCAATGGTATGTTTTATTCAGTAATTGGTATTATTGCGCTTGTAAATATTCAGTTTTTTATTTCTGTTATCTTAAATAATCAAATTTTATCTTTATCGATTGCGTTGTTGGGAACAATAGGAAATTTTTTTGTTGCACCTTCACCACTTTGGCCGTACTATCCATGGTCATATTTATACAGAATGCTTTATCATTCCACTATACAAGCTAATCAAATAGTGACAGTTGTTATTATTTTATTGATTTCATTGATTGCTATTCTCTTGAATACAAAAAGATTTAAAAAAAACATGCTTGTACAGTAAATAAATATAAAGATGCAGTTGGGTTATAATTAAGTGTAGCGGAGGAAATTGATTATATTGAGAGCAACTATTAATTTTTGCGTATAATTTCATCTCAACTCACAAAACATAAGGAAAATCTTGTGTGAGGTGGAGTATATATGGACAATCAAAAATTAATTAACTTTTTGAATCAATTATTATCCAATCATTTTGTGTTATATGTGAAGTTGCATCGTTATCATTGGTTTGTACAAGGACGGAATTTTTATCAGTTGCATGCTGTATTTGAGGAAATGTATGACCAGATTGCTGCTGACTTAGATGAGGTGGCGGAGCGAGTTTTAGCAATTGATGGGAAGCCACTTGCTGTGATGTCGAAGTATCTTGAAGAGACAACATTAGTGGAAGCAAGTGCTGATGATAAAGAGACAGAAATCATTGAGCAATTAATGGCCGATTATAAACAGGTTATTGCTGAAATCAAAGAAGAAGGGTTATCCTTAGCTGATGAGATAAAAGATGAGCCAACAGCTGATTTGCTGATTTCTTTGCAAGGTAGGTACGAAAAATATGTATGGATGTTATCAGCTTATTTGGCGTATGAATAATGGGATGTTTAAGGATGAGGCTATGCCGCTTGCGCGTAGTCTTTTTCTGAGTAATATAAGAAAAAAGTTGTCGAAAATATCTATTAATTAATTGAGATGTTATAATCGTTTTATCAATAGATCGGCTTCATATGAGAGGTGGCGCACCTTGTTATACCTTCTTTGGATACTTCCAAGAGAAGGGAGGTGACGCTTATGGACATAGCTAATACGTTAGCGCTCATGATATCCTTTGGGATGTTAATAGCGTTTATTATGTCCGACAAAAATAACAAAAGATAACCCCTCATATGCTTTTGCCAGGCTCTGAGGGATTATCTCCTAAAAGTGCCGCCCCCTCTTTATAGGGGTTCGGTCTATTGTAACCGTAGGCGGTGCAACGTCTACGGTTTTTAATAGGTTATGTCATTTCTAATGATATTATACCCGATTGTAGGAGTTTTAACAACTGCGGTTTCAGTTTATAAAAAAGAATGAATGTTCGTGTTTGCAGTGTTATGCTAATAAAGGATAATGTTCTTTTAGGGTAAGGTCGGCTAATCCCCAGAAAGGGGGGTGATGCTTATGAGTATGTATGAAAGTTTTATGGTACTATTTAGTTTTGGTACCTTCTTGCTTGCATTGCTCACTTTGATCTTGTCATTGATCAAACGAAAATAGACCTCCCTATTTGCCCATCAAGTAATTAGGAGAGGTCTATCCAAATCAAGATAGCCGATCCCTCTGGGGGAACCGCTTATCCATAACCCGTAGTGAAGGCTACGGGTTATTTAGTATATACACTTCTTAATTTTATTATAACATGTTTTTTCGTGATCTTGAATGGGATTTACTTGAGGTAAAGTCTTTTTTGAAAAAGTTGTTGAGAACCTCTATTAATTAACGGTGATGTTGATAGCGTTTATTATGTCCGACAAAAATAACAAAAGATAACCCCTCATATGCTGTTCACTAGGCTCTGAGGGATTATCTCCTAAAGTACCACCCCCTCTTTATAGGGGTTCGGTCTATTGTAATTGTAGGAGTTTTAACAACTGCGGTTTCAGTTTATAAAAAGAATGAATGTTCGTGTTTATTATGTTATGCTAATAAAGGATAATGTTCTTTTAGGGTAAGGTCGGCTAATCCCCATGGAAAAAGGGGGTGATGCTTATGAGTATGTATGAAAGTTTTATGGTACTATTTGGTTTTGGTACCTTCTTGATTGCATTGCTCGCTTTGATCGTATCACTGATCAAACGAAAATAGACCTCCCTATTTAATATGTACCCTATAGAGTAGACACTTTTAAAAAAGGACTGCTTTATAGGGTTCTTTTTTGTATACTTAAATAAAAATGGATTTGGGGGATCATGATGACTAAAAAGTATTTTACAGAAAAAGAAGTGAACGAACTATCAATAAATCC
>NZ_JAWZSR010000011.1:0-77243 GCF_033949965.1 Gracilibacillus pellucidus
AGGCAGGTTGCCCACGTGTTACTCACCCGTCCGCCGCTCGTTCCACTAACGTCCTTCCGAAGAATTCAGTTAGCTTCCCGCGCTCGACTTGCATGTATTAGGCACGCCGCCAGCGTTCGTCCTGAGCCAAGATCAAACTCTCAATAAAGACTTGCACATGGATGTGCTGATGTCGATGTTGCAACAGGACGTTGCGAACTTAATCGACGTTCTTTTGATCTGCTCACTTCTATAAGCTAGCATGTTTCATGTTTAAATTCATACTGGTTGTTTTGTTCAGTTTTCAAAGTTCAATGTTTGTCGTTTTTAGCGACGAGATATAATATATCATGTTTCAAATATTAAGTCAAGAACTTTTTTGTTTTTTTCTTAACCGTTTATCTCAAGCGCGTCTCAACGACGACAAAAAATAATATACCATATCCTAAATAAGCTGACAAGTGTTTTTTTATATTTTTTTATTATTTTTTAAAAAAGGAAGATGAATACTTATGAAACGGACCGTTACACTATACAGTCTAATAAATGAATATTAAAAAATACTACATCTCTTATGTAGAGAATATAGTATTTTCCTACTCACCTATTCACTCTGTATTTTTTGCGGTATATATTTTTTTATCTCTTCTTCACTCGCGACACGTGTATACAAGTGAAAAATAACTTTATACCTCTCGCGCATTGCTTGTTTCACCATTTTATCAATTCGCTGATCTTCTAAATCCATCAGCAACTCTTCCAATTCTCTTTTGATCACGTACTGTAATTCACTCTGCTCCTTATCGTTAATTAACAAACCTAACATCCTGTCCACCCCTAATTTATATTTTAATAAGTAATCTCCCCGTTATTTATTGTGTATATTCCTGTTTTTTCTCAAATTTAAACATAATTAGACAACATATACTCCCGTTTATTCTCATATATATAAGACAAGCCTAGCGAAAACGAATGGAGATGATGATGGATGAGACGTTTATATATTGTAGATATGAAAAAACAAAAGAAGCTGTTTATTATTGTTCCTATCGCATTGTTTGTCGCGCTATTTTTATTTTTAGAATTCAATTATTCTTCCACTGTCTTTTCTAATAAGGACACTCCAAGAGCATTGAATAAAGGAAATACAGATTACTCGTCTATTGCTCTAACCTTCAACATTAGCCATGGAGACGAACAAGTTATTCCGATATTAGAGAGATTACAAACAGAAGGTGTTCGAGCTACATTTTTTGTTAGTGGGGAATGGGCTGAGCGTCATCCTGATATATTAGAACAAATTGCAGAGGGCAAACACGAAATAGGTATGTTAGGTTATCAATATCAATCATATGTAGAACAAGAAACAGAAGCAGTCCGAGCAGATTTAATGAAGGCAAAAGATACATTTACTAAATTAGGGCATGAGGATGTTTACTTATTAAGGGCCCCTAATGGTCATTTGAATGAAGATATTATTGATATTGCAGAAAACCAGGGACTAAAAGTTATTCATTGGAGTGTTAATCCGAATGATTGGGAAAACCCTGGTACAGATAAAATTACCAACCATCTTTTAAAGAACGTTAATAATGGAGATATTGTTTTACTCCATGCTTCCGATAGTGTGAAACAGACAGAAAAAGCGTTAGGGAAAGTAATTCCTGAGATAAAATCTAATCAAACATTTCTAACTATCTCCGAACTAATCACTCAAGCTGAAACAACTCAAGAGGAATTACGTTCTCAGAAGAAATAGACCTTTTGGCCAAAAGGTCTATTTCTTTTCTGTTAAACGATGAAGGATTAATAACTGATAGGTATTACATACAATTAACGGTACGATTAATAGCCAAGCATAGTCTCCATTTTGCGTGCGAAGCGCTGGTACCCATTCAATCGACGTAATCACAACCATAAAGAAAAGTGCTGGAATAAATGCTCGCTTATGTGTTTCCTTCGCTTTAATACCTGCTACAACCCAACTGTACACAAATAAGGCGATGGCGGTTAATAAAAATGGTGTAATTGTACCATCGTCCACACTTCTATAACGAAAATAGACAAGATCAAACAACGCAAAAGCGATAATAACGATTTGTACTGTCGGCCAAAATTTACGAAATACACTTAAGGCAAGCTGATTAACCGTTAAATAAGCGAAGAAACCCATTTGACTGACTAAACTAAATACAAGACCCATCCCAATGAAAAATACAAATAAGCCTAAGATTTCAAACCAGTCAATGGGGTTAAAATTCTCCACATATATATCCGATTTCACAAAAAAGCTTGCGATTAAAGTGGAAACCCCTCCCAAAAGTAAAGTGGAAAAAAATAATCGAACAACATTACGGCTTTTCAAAACGTAATCCCCCTAAATGTCTATTGTTATGTATTTTACCATGAACAGCAGTTTTTTTCGCTTATGATACATATTAATTATAAATGACTCCATATTATAAATACAGGTTATTTTTACACCGATTCAAATTATCCGGAAAACCCCTCTTAAACAGAAAGGTAGCGGTGATAATGTACCGATTTCTATATATTTGTTGTTTCTCTCTGTTATTTATCGCAGGATGTGGCGGTGAGGGAGGAGCTGCAGCAAACAAAGAACAAGAAGGTTATGAAGGAACCAAAAAAATGGTTGCCGATATTCTTAAAACAGATGATGGAAAAAAGGCCATTACAGAAGTATTAACGAGTGAAGATATGAAACAAACATACGTAATTGAATCAAAAGCGATGAAAGAAGCTGTCCAAGAAGCACTAACTTCAGAAAAGGGCAAAGAATTCTGGGAAAAAATGTTCAACGATCCTAAGTTTGTCGAATCATTCGCCATGTCTTTACAAGATAAACAAGAAGATGTAACAAAAAACTTAATGAGTGATTCTACCTACCAAGAGAAACTAATGGAGGTACTCAGCAATCCGGAAATGGAGCAGCAAACAATGACACTCTTAACAAGTCAGGAATTCCGCTCACATTTGGAAAAAGTAATGGAAGAAACTTTTCAATCTCCTATGTTCCAAGCAAAAATTGCTGACTTACTCTTACAGGCTGCTAAAGAGATGAAACCTTCCTCAAGTGGTGAAGAATCTAATTCACAACAATCTGAAGATAGTAATAAAACAGAACCATCCAACCAAAACTTAGAAGATCAAAGCGATAATTAAAAAGAAGTGGAGCTAGCGAACACTAGCTCCACTTCTTTTATTTAAAATCGTTCGATAATTTGTTTAGCAACTTCTAAATATTCTTTACCATTCGGGTGGTCCTCTTGATATACAGACGGAGCGAATACGCCGTCTTCTTCATATGGTTGTTGTAGTGAAAGGCGACCAATTACTTCTGTATCTAGCACTTCTGCTAGTTTATCTCCTCCACCTTTACCAAAAACATATTCCTTCTCACCAGTCACTTTACTCTCAAAGTATGCCATATTTTCAATAACACCTAAGATTTCATGTTCTGTATTAATCGCCATTTGACCAGCACGCGCTGCAACAAATGCCGCAGTTGGGTGTGGTGTTGTAATAATAATTTCTTTTGACGAAGGAATCATATTATGAAGATCTAGCGCTATATCACCTGTTCCTGGTGGTAAGTCTAATAGTAAAAAGTCGAGTTCTCCCCATTCAACTTCCTTAAAGAAGCTTGTCAGCATTTTCCCAAGTCTAGGGCCACGCCAAATAACAGGAGAATTATCTTCGACAAAGAATCCCATCGACATAATCTTCACACCGAAACGTTCTACTGGGATAATTTTATTACCTTTCAACTTCGGTTGTTCCTCTACTCCCATCATATCAGGTACACTAAAGCCGTAAATATCTGCATCAATAATACCGACCTTCTTACCTAGTCTCGCTAAAGCAACAGCGGTATTAACTGTTACCGTTGATTTACCAACGCCACCTTTACCACTGGCAATCGCAAGAAAGTTCGTACGAGAATTTTTACTTAATAATGATGTATCTTCTTCTTTCGTCGGCTGGAACTTAGAAATAACATCATCAGGTAGCTGGCTAAAACGCAAACCAACCGTTGCCGCTCCTAATTGCTTTAACTTCCCAACTAACTCTTGTTGCAGTTGCATTTGTTCCGCTGTATTTATCTTCCCAATCGCTAATTTAACACTGACATGATTTTTGTCTTCTTTTATAGAGACCTCTTCAATTCCGTTAGTTTCTTTAAATGTTTTATGTAGGAAGGGGTCTTTCAAATTATGCAAAAGATCGATTACACTTTGTTCTGTTAGCAAAATAGGTCACCTCAGTCTTTCTTTTATTGTCCTATTTGCTAGTATAACATAATTCGCAAATTATCTTAGTAAGATGCTTCACTCACTTCCTACTTCTTCTGTTACATACTGAAGAACACCTTCATATATACTTGCGGCCATTTGTTGTTGATATTCAGACGATTTTAATAACTCTTTCTCTTCTTCGTGGGATAAGAAACCTATCTCAACTAATGCACCAGGGGTCTCCGCATATTTCAGAATATACACTTGACTCATAGCTAATGCTTCTCTATTTGTATTAGCTAAGTTCCTCTTGATTTCTGATTGAACCGCTTCAGCTAATAATTGATTCTGCTCCAAACCAGGATGATAAAACGATTGAGCACCACGCCACTGCTTACTTGGTAATGCATTCAAATGAATACTAAGGAACAAATCTGCTTGCTTTTCTTTGATAAACTCTACCCGATTACGAATATCTTCTGATTTTCTTTTCGATAAGCCTTTTGTTTCGTCTGCTGCTAAATCATAATCTCCTTCTCTTGTGAGATACACCATCGCTCCTGCCTGTTGCAAATAATCACGCAGCATATTAGATACATCAAGCGCGATATCCTTTTCCTGTGTATCGTCCGACGCTTCTGCTCCACCGTCATAGCCACCATGACCCGGATCAAGAACAATCGTCTGACCTGCAAGTGGCAACGACCATGTTTGCCACGAATCTAATGAACGTTGCATCGGATATTGAATCAAAATAATTAAAGCAAATAGACCAGCTAACCATAGAATAACTTTGAATATCTTTGGCATCCGCATTTCCCCCTATTACTTTCCTGTAACCACTATATGGGACAAGCGGATTAATTATGACGATATTTTCAAAATACAAAACCCGCTTCTATAGAAGAAACGGGTTTTGTTGTTTATTGTGCCATTTGCTTTTTATCGGCATTCTTTTTTGACAAGAAAAATTGTAACAAGAAGATTACTGCGATAATGAGAACAGCAATGATATCCGTAATCCAGTTATGCTGAATAAACATTAATGCCGCTACTAATACAAGTAATCTTTCATACCAGTGATACTGTCGTACTAACCAGTTTTGAATAAATGACGCAAAGGCAATCATACCAACCGTCGCAGTAAAAATAGCCCAAACCATTTCATACCAGCTCACATCCGTAATCATTAAAATCGTCGGGTTTAATGTGAAGACGAACGGTAATAATAAGGCTGCAGAATCATACTTAAATCCTTGTATACCTGTTCGAACAGGCCCTGCTTTCGCAATACCCGCTGTCGCATAAGCTGGTAAATTAATTGGTGGTGTATCATCCGCTAACACTCCGTAATATAATACGAATAAGTGAGCAACTAATACATGTACCCCCATATCTGTCAAAACAGGTGCAACAATTGCTGCTAATACTACATAAGTTGCCGTTGTTGGCAAACCTAGACCTAATAGCAGACAAGCAAACACCGTTAAAATTAACGCAAAATACAATTGCGTATTATCCGTCACCAAGAAGTTAGGCATAGCATTTGTTAATGTTTCACTAAAGCCAATCACAATTCTCGTAAACTTAGTAGATAAACCAGAAGTTGTAATAACCCCGATTAATATCCCTGCAGTTGCACAGGCAACAATAATCGATAAAGCGTTTCTCGCAGCAGTTTCAAAACCAGCTAACGTTTGTTTCCAACCAAAATGAACTGGTGGAGATTCTATCTTCATTTTTTTCTGAGAGAAAGCAAAAATAAGAGCAATACCGATACTAATTAGAAGTAAAACAAGCATTTCTGGTTTCCATCTAATTGTTTCCGCACCAAAGAAATTAATATTCAATATATCGTTTAAGGAACGCAAGCCTTGATTAATCGGGGCAATTAAAAACTGTAGTAATAAAGCAGCCACAATAACTGCCGCACCAATAATTGCCGTGCGTCCCATATTATCTTTAAAACGTTGTACAAAGATTGCTAATACAAGTAATACGATAATCGAGAAGAAAGCAGAATTATTAACAGATACTCGTACATATACAAGGTAATAAAGCAAGGCAATAATCGGTATTAGTAAATAACCTTGCTGTATAAGTAATTTACGGCCTGAAACTAACTCACTACGATCCATTCCTGTAATGCCATGCTTAGATGCCTCAAAGTGTACCATAAACAAAATACCGACATAGGCTAACACGGCTGGAATAATCGCACTTTGAATAATTTGATAGTACGGAATTCCGGTAAACTCCACCATAATAAAGGCTGCAGCTCCCATGATTGGCGGTAAAAATTGTCCACTTGATGATGCGGCAACTTCCACCCCACCAGCTACATGTGGTTTAAAACCTACTCGCTTCATTAAAGGTATCGTAAATGTACCTGTAGTCACGGCATTGGCTGTAGAACTACCTGAAATACTACCCATTAATCCACTTGCTACAACACTAGCCTTCGCTGGACCACCTTTAAATCGGCCAAACATACGCAACGCAAGATTAATAAACATTTGTCCAGCACCTGTCGATTCAAGAATCGCACCGAACAAGATAAAGATAAACACAAACTGTGCAGAAGCATAAATGGGTGTTCCAAAAATACCATTATTACGATAGGTAATTTCATAAACAAATCGTTCAAAATCGCCTCGAGTATGATGGAATTGTCCAGGCATATATTCACCCAAAAAGAAATAAGCAATAAATACAAGCGCAATAATAACAAGCGGTTTTCCTACAACACGCCTTGTCGCTTCTAACACAATAATAATTAATAGTAAACCAACAAATAAATCTAAATCTGTTGGACGTCCTGACATAATCGACGTAGCGGTTTGCTTCTGAATAATATACGTCCCCACTCCTAATGAAATAAGGGCTAATACTACATCATACCAAGGTATTGATGATTGTTTAAGTCCTTTTTTAATCGGAAAAATACAGAATACAAGTACTATTCCAATCGTTAAGTGAAATATTAAAAAAGTTTTAGAACCTATACCAGGTAAGCCAAACCCGGCCACATATAAATGAAAGGCAGATAAAAATACACTAATAGCTAAAACAATAATAGCCCAAAAACCGCGAAGTTCACGGTCACTCCCCTCTAATTCTTGGAGCATCTTCTTCTGGCTGTCCTCCATCTTGCATCCCTCTTTCTACATAAATTTGCTTATCGTGAGAAGGAACGTAGCATTCCTTCCCACCATGTTGGTTTTCTTACTTTGATTTCGATAATCTTTTTCACAAAGGGTTCTTTAGACAAGTAAATGGTTTCATCATGGAAGGAAAAAATGTGTGGATACAAATCGGAAGGTTTCATTCTCAATGTTCCCCCATGTACTGGACGGTTGATATTTTTCATCACATAATAACCGTCTTTCAACTCTACGTCCCCTTCCCGTTGATAGGGCATTCCTGCTCCAAATGACTTTGTCCAGCTTTCCATCGTTACTAATTCAGCTGATGCGGAAAATTGGAACACTTCTTTCACAGGAGATTTTTCTACTGAATGAATATACTCATGGAAGAATGTTTCACCTTGCTCTATTTCACTTGTCCATAATGTTTCTCCCGTATTCATATCTGTTATCACTAACAGATGCTGAGGTCGATTCCATAACAGTAAAAAAAACAAAAGAATGAACAACACAATTAATAGTAGAATAAACTTCGGAAAAAAGACATTGCTCAGTAGCAATGCCTTTTTGTTGTTTGTGTTGGCCGCTCTTTTATTGTTCATCAAAATAACGCTGTGCACCTGGGTGTAAATCAATTGACATACCACTTTGTGCAGTATCGAGTGTTAAGTCATTCCCTCGTTCATGCGCATTTTGCATAGAATCTAGATTATCGAAAATAGATTTGGTTAATTCATACACTTCATCTTCAGGTAAGTCATCTCTTACAATTAACATTGCTTGAACTGCTACAGTAGTCGCAGTTCCATCAAAGCTTTCATAAGTATCCGCATCTAAATCTTCTCTCGTATAGTATGGATAATCCTCTTCAAGCTGAGCAATTTTATCTTCAGAAATACTCACAATACTAACATCTGCACTTGCCGCTAATTCTTGAATACTTCCTGTTGGCGTACCAGCTGTTACAAATGCAGCATCAATGTTTCCATCCTGAATGTTTGTTGATGCATCACCAAAATCCATCCATTCAGCACTAATATCATCAAAAGTCATATCATGAGCGGCTAAGATTTGTTCAGCATTCGCTTCAGTACCTGACCCAACATCACCTACTGCTACACGTTTACCTTCTAAATCTTCTACTGTTTCGATGCCACTATCTGCTAGTGTTACAATTTGAATCGTTTCTGGATAAATAGTAAATACCCCACTAAAACCATCTACTACTTCATCAAACATATGTGTTCCTTCATGCGCATAATATGCCACATCATTTTGGATAAGCGCAAACTCTGCTTGACCATCATTTAATTCATTGGAGTTAACGACTGATGCACCACTAGCAATACCAGTTGCACTAACATCATCAACATGCTCATCCATAATTTCAGCCATTGCCACACCTAATGGGAAGTAAACACCCGCTTCACCACCAGTTAAGATAGTAACATTTTCTACCCAATCTTCTGAACCATCGGCTGATTCACCGCTATCATCTGAGTCAGATCCACAAGCTGCTAATACAACACCAAGTAGAAGAAAAAGAATAAAAAACAAACTAAATTTTTTCACAATAAAAACCCCCTTCATACTATTTATTATGATTTCTGACAACGGTATATGTATCCGTTATCGTTTATTATAACTGATTATCTATTAAATGAAAATCATTTTAAAGTGAAAAGTTAGAAATGTTTACAATAGATGACACATTTCTCTACACTGTCTATCAATTATTACTGTTCACCTTCTTCAAGTAAAATTCTAAAAAAAGACCTTACATCCTGTAATATCAGGTATGCAAGATCTCCTAGTTAAAAATCATATTCTGCTTCTTTTTCTGCTTGAACCTTCTGATACGTTCTTGTTAAGGTTACTGTATCCTCGATAAGTCGTTCGATTCGGAATTTCACATCATCATTTTTTATTTCCTTTTGGAAAAAGTCCACATCTTCAACAAACACATAGCGCTGTACTACTTGCGCTTTCATATACCCTAAGATTGGTTTTAATTGTTGCTCTGGAATTAAATAATGACGCTGTGATCCAGCTGTGACAATCATACTTGCTACTTTATTTTCCAATCCTGCTGCAGGTAGTAGATCAAAAATATTCTTTAATGTGCCTGGTATAGAAGCTTGGAAAATCGGTGTACCGATAATTAAAGCATCAGCTTCCATGATGGATTCTGTTACTTTCTTTGTGTCCCCTTGATAATCGAGATAATTTCTACCGTCACTGAACTGGACATCTAGCTCAGCTAAATCCAATAGTGTGACATCTAGCTCTGGATATTTATTTGAAAGTAAATCTACTGCATATTGGATAGCGGTTTTTGTCTTAGACCCGACAATAGAACCAGCTATGGCAACCACCTTCATTGGTGCAACCTCCTTATTTAGCTGTGTATTTACGAATAGCTGGTAAAACTTCTTTACCAATTAGTTCGATGTTTTTACGCAATTTATCAAATGGCACTCCACCAAAGTCCATTTGAGCTATATATCGTTGGTGTCCAAATGTTTCGTGTTGATACAAGATTTTTTCAATTACTTCTTGTGGACTACCGATGTTCATTATATCATGTGGATGCGCACCTTGGGCAAAGACTTGCTTGGCAAACCCTCTACCATTTGTCTTTTTCATCCCTTCATTGATAAATGGATATGTTTCTCGTTGTGCTTGCTGTGTTGTTTCTGCTAAATAGAAGAAACCAGCTGTCGCTACTGGGAAGTCTTTCGGATCATAACCAGTTCGTTCAAGTGCACCTCGATAAGCTTCAATTGTTCGACTAAACACAGTCGCTGGTCCACCTAACATCGCAACAAAAATTGGAACGCCTGCATATCCTGCTTTTACAGCACTAGAAGGATGCCCTCCAACTGCTCGCCAAATCGGTAACTTACCCTCATATGGACGTGGTAGTACATGCGCATTATGAAGTGGTGCACGATATTGCCCTTGCCAGTCTAAAAATTCATTCTCATTAATTTGTAATAACAGATCGAATTTCTCCTCATATAACTCCTCATAATCCTGCAAGTCATATCCTAACAAATCGAAATTTCCGACACGGGAAGCACGACCTGCAACGATTTCAGTACGGCCTTTAGAAATTAAATCAATCGTTGCAAAATCCTCGAATACTCGAACAGGATCTAATGTACTAATAATGGTTGACGAACTAATTAGTTTAATTTTGCTTGTCGCTTGAGCAATCGCTCCAAGAATGACAGAGTGTGCTTGTGTAGTGAAATGATCTTGATGACTTTCTCCAACACTAAAAATGTCTAAGCCTGCATCTTCTGCAAGCTGCGCTAATTCGATAATTTCATTAATTCGTTGACTTGCCGGAATTCGTTTACCTGTTTCCGGATTCGTCAAATGATCACCTAATGTATATATGCCAAATTCTAATCCTTTTGCTGGATCAATACGATATTTTTCCATGTTAAACAACCTTTCTATCTACAAAGTTTATCTTCATATGTTATTATGAGCCATATAATTGAATTATGTAAGTACGCACTTAAATGATATATAGTATCCCAAAAGATACCATTGGGTAGTAACACCCGTTTTCCCTATCTTGAGGTAGGGATTGCACTATAACAAAAGTAAAGGAGCTGGTTAAAGATGAAGTATGAATTAAATGCATGTAAGGTGGAGGATGCTTTAAGTATTCTTGTTGGCAAATGGAAACCGATTATTTTGTTACATCTCCTTAATAATGGAACGCAACGATTTAACCAACTAAGAAGAAGTATGCCCGGAATTACACAAAAGATGTTAACGAAACAATTACGCGAACTAGAAGCAGAAGATATTATCGAACGAGTTGTTTATCCAGAAGTACCACCAAGAGTCGAATACTCGATAACAGAGTACGGAAAAAGTTTACAACCAATCCTTGAAGCAATGCATGATTGGGGCGTGCGCCATACGTTGCACAAACAGAAGCTACAGACACAGCATGGTTAAATAAAGGGGAAATATTGTATGGAAAATGAATTAAAAACTCATCTTCTTGAACTGGAGCAAAGCCACCTTCAACCAGATATTCGGAGCGACAGTAACAAATTAGCCCAAATCCTTTCCGACGATTTCTTTGAATTTGGTAGCTCAGGTCGTTTAACTAATAAAGAACTATGCTTACAAGGTGAATTAAACTTAGATGATATGACCCTTTACAACTATAGCATAGACCAATTAGCACCAGATGTTGTATTTGCGACCTATTATTTAATCAATCACACACAAAATCGTAAAACATTACGAAGCTCTATTTGGAAGTATATAGATAATCGCTGGCAATTGTCCTTTCATCAAGGAACGATTACTAATAAGAGCTTGGAGCAATTGAAGTGAGACTTATCACTTACTCGCGCCCTTCCAAACTCTGGCTACGAATTAAATACATGAAAATGCGCCTCCGAATCATACTAATGATAGGAGGCATCATTATATGAACATTATTTTAACCACTCTGCTTTTACTCATTAGCCCAATCACTACATCCAATGAATTAATCGTGACACATAACAATGAGGAAATTGCCAATGTTAACCGTGAGCAGTTTCTAGAACCTTTTGTAGATGACCCAATTATTAATTGGACAAAATATCAAGCATTCACGCAAGAGCTTGGACAGATTGTATATACTGAACCGAAGAATGCCTATATTAATCAACAAGGAAAGATTATTTCTGGAGAATTAGGTTACCAATTACACGAAGAAAAATTTACTGAGCTGTTTTATGCTTATCTTCTCAACCACAATAATGACAAAATGATAGAAGTTCCTCTGCTCTCTATTCATCCAAATGTAGATAGTGAACTGTTAGCTAACATTCGCACAGAACGAATCGGCCATTATCTTACCCATTTTAACGCTGGTAATAAAGAAAGAGCACATAATATCACGCTTGCTGCCGAAGCAATAGATAGCCATGTCGTATTTCCTAATCAAACCTTTTCCTTTAATGAGGTCGTTGGAAAGAGAACCAAGGAAAAAGGCTATTTGCCCGCTCCTGAAATTGTTAAAGGTGAACTGACAGAAGGGATTGGTGGAGGTATCTGCCAGGTATCCTCTACCCTTTTCAATGCAGTAGACCGCGCAGGTGTACAGATTGTCGAACGGTATTCTCATAGCAAAAGTGTCCCATACGTGCCAAAAGGTAGAGACGCTACTGTTAGTTGGTATGGACCAGATTTCACTTTTGAAAATACACTTAATCAGCCGTTACTGATTCGCGCTAAGGTCAGCGGAGGCCAAATGGTGATTAATGTATTTTCTTCTGAAAATGTTGACTATACACCTCGTGAAGTACCAAATGCAGCAAAGCAGCTGTCTGATGAGAGTTGAAGTGAGCCTTCAATCAGTAAAGTTATCGTCCATTTCCCCCACTTAACTCCCTTGTTTTAACTCGAAACTCGAAGTGGGGGTGTTACGGACTCTAGCACCGCGATAAATAAAGAACTATTTTTCAAAGATAGAAAATGAATGGTTTGAACGAGTTTTTCTTCCCATCTCAAAATTCTTTCACTATCGCTCCTAACGAACTTTCAAAATGTCCTAAAGCCCATTCATGACCAGCTTGATTAAAAGAAGCTACAGCATCCTTGTATACAACAATTCGAAATCCCTTATTATAAGCATCAACCGCCGTATGAAGCACACAAATATCTGTACATACCCCAACTAAATGCACTTCTTCAATATTTCTCTCTCGCAATTTTATTTCTAAATCCGTCCCAGCAAAAGCGGAATACCTTGTTTTATCAAGATAATAAACATTTTCTTTCTCTTTATTTCCTTCATAAGTATCCTTCAATCTACCATATAGTTCCCTGCCGCTCGTTCCTCGTATGTTATGAGGTGGAAACAACTTTGACTCTGGATGATATAAGTCGTCTTTATCATGAAAATCCACTGCAAATACTGTATACTCTCTGTCCTTTATAAATTGCTCTGTTAGCGCCACAATGTTCTCTTCTAGTTGCTGCCCTGGTTCCCCACAAGTTAAAGCGCCGTCCTCTGCTACAAAGTCTACTGTATAATCAATATTTATTAATGCTTTTTTCATAGCTAAGTCCTCTTTTCTTTAAAAAGTAATGATATCTTAATTTACCTCGTCTGATAAAGTTCCAATACAAATAGTAACTGCTCTCTTCAAATCATCATGATTCCAGCTGGGTATTTTTCCATGCTCAATTGCCAGCTCATGTGATGCAGGGATATGGATAAAGCCTGCCGGAAATGTAAGATTATTCTTTTTTGTATAATGTAATGCTTGATACATCACATGATTACATAAGTAAGTTCCTGCGGTGTTAGAGATATCAGCAGGAAGGCCCTGTTCTTTTAACTGCTTGACCATGTTACTAATTGGCAGTGTCGAGAATAATCCATCTGCACCATCATTCCAAATCACTTCATTATCTGGTTCATGGCCTTGATTATCTATTGGTCCATCATTCACGTTAATCGCAATGCGTTCGGGAGTAACCTTGTATCTCCCGCCAGCAAGCCCAAGCGAAATAATAGCATCTGGTTTTTCCACTTCAATTAATTGTAGTAATTGGTTGCCTGCTTTATGAAAATCAACAGATAAGATATGAGAGGCAATTGTGTAATCCCGAATTGTGGTACCATCTAATTCCTCAGCAATTTTCATTGTCGGATTAATAGAAAAATCAAGAAAAGGTTCAAATCCTGTAAGTAATAGCTTCTTTGCCATATGTAGCACCTGCCATTTCCGAATATTTGATATATCTTCCATTCATTATAACACGCGGAATGGAGATTAGACTATTTACCTTTATTGGTTGAAAGTGAGACGTATCAGTAAGGTAGTGGCCGTTATCCACTACTTCGCTTTCTTGTTGTAACTCGAAGTTTAAGGCTGGGATTTTACGAACCCATGTACCATGATGAAGTATTTACAGACCCAATGTAAGATATATATTGAAAAATGGAATATATAGTGTATAATGTAATATATACATTACATAGAGGGGGGTGTTTTAATTTGTGCAAAACCAATTAAAAATTGCGCGAGTCACCATGAATCTTACACAACAACAATTAGCAGAAAAAGTAGGGGTAACACGCCAAACAATTAGTTTGATTGAGAAAGGTAAGTATAACCCAACGTTAAAATTGTGCCTTAGCATTTGTCATGCAGTCAACAAAACGTTAGATGAAGTGTTCTGGATAGAAAAGGAGGAATGGAAAAATGCAGAAAATTAGAGATGAACGGCTAACCCTTAAAAATTTAAACAATATTCGTATTGCTTACATTATACAGACTCTTGGTATCATTGGCATTCTAGGCTATGACCTTGCAACAAAAGGAATGAGTGGAATGACAAATAATCCATTATGGGTTGTTTTTATCATAACAACTACCTTATCCGCTTACTTATCGATGACTATTAGCGTAGAGCATGAAAGCAAGAAGAGCTCTCCAAAGAAAGGATTAAAGATTTCATTATTGGTATTAGTACTGATTTGCCTTGCTATCGGGATAATCATATCCCTAGTTGACGGGTTTAATATGATGAATGGTTTACTATTACCAGGAATCATTCTTTTATGTGGAGTTATTCCTATCTATTATATTTATCATTTAAGAAACAAAAGAAATGCCGATTTGGAAGATGACTAATATATAAGAGAAAAGATTAATATTTAATACAACCAGAAATATAGTCAAAATGTAGAGTTTTCATGCATAAAAAGTACCTTCTTAAAATTAGGTGCTTGGTTTTACATCGAAATATATTGATTAGAGGTGCAAACAAAAACGTTTTGCACCCCTTCTTATATTGAAATTATCTTTTTACAGCATGTATAAAATGAATTGTCTCGAAGGCGGATAAATAATCCGACCTATTTCTAAAATAAAGCTTATTTATCAAATCTGGTGATAAATGTTCATAAATTAGCAAACCTGATCTTTCTAACATACTCTCTATTTCATTATAAGTGAAACTGGACTTCATTGGTTCCCCACTTGCTGAAGCCATTTTTACCATATTTTCAACTCTATTAGATAACCCTTTTTCCTCAAAAAGCTTTTCGTCTGCGTAATCAAAAACAAGCGAACTACCGGATGGTATATTAGTAAATAAATTATTTATCAAGCTCTGGTTTTCCTCTTTTGTCAAATAATACGAAACACCCAAAAGACTAAAAAAAGTTTTTTTGTTGTCAAACCCCTTATCTATTAAATCTTGCTTAGAAAATTTGTTAGTAAAGTCCATAGAAACAAAATGAAGATTTTCTGGGATACTGAGTTTAACATCCTTTAACTTTTTCTTTTTAAATTCCTGTGTAGCTGGGTAATCAATTTCAAATATCTCCAAGCTGTTGTTTACCTCTGGGTAGCGGAAGCCAAAAGTATCTAATCCAGCTCCGAGTATGACATATTGTTCTACCCCTAAATTAATCTCGTTTAGTAATATTTTTTCACAGTAGGCAAATCGTGCTAATGGTATTGGAGAAAGTTGAACTTGTGTAATCCACTTTAAAATTTCTTCTGGTTTTTCTTTATACTTCTCCCCAATATCTTTGTTAAAAAACTGTATCCCATTAATCATATTCTTACTGATAGTTGCGAATTCTTCTTCAGAAACTAATTCTTTTGCAATAAAATCATCAAAGATTTTTGGTGTGTCATGTTTACTGTGAAATGCTCGACCGAAAGCAGATACTAAGGAAGTTAAACTGGACTCATTTTGTTTCATACCATTTTCCTCCTATAAAAACAATAAGATTCCCCTGGCCAGGAGAACCTTATTATACACAATAAAATTTTAACTGTAAATTATAGCATAAATAATTTATTTTGTCAAATTTTATGATTGGAAATTAGAATGTTGAACGTTTATCTATTCTAAATTTATTCTTGAATTATGTCTTCTTTAATATTCATAATATCTTTTTTATTCTCTTGACGCTTTGAAACTCCCTATTCACCGACAGTGAATTTTTTGTCTGCCTGCACAAAGAAAGAGTAAGAAGGAGGTTAACTATATAAAGTCAATGGTTAGCCTCTTTCTAATTAGTGAGTATTTTCATATTTCTCTACATAAACGATTAAGCTTTTCTTCTTCTTACGACAAGGAAGAACACACCACTTAATAAGAGTAAAAACCCTGCTAGTAAATACTGATAGATTGTAGTGGCAGTTTCCGGTAGTTTTTGTTCGTCATCCTTAACAGGATCTTGTTCCATTGCCTCCTGTTCAAAAACGGTATAGGTGCTGAAGTGATCGGTTTGTGCTTTCACTTTTCCATCTTGCCATTCTCCGCCGATTGCTTCCCACTCTTCCGTTTCCGGATTTAAATAAAATAGTTGCACTTGATCTTTATCATTTACTTTGTCACTATCAACAGAAAAAGCCAATGTTACTTTTTCGTCAAAGGTACTTAATTGTTCGTCACCTTGTTTGATTTCAAAATCATAAACCACACTTAGTGCTTGATCAATATCAGCTAATCGCTCTAATTCGATTGTTACATCCTCATATTCATTAGTAAAATTAGTGGCAGCTAGTTGCATGCTGACATTTTTCAACTGAACGATGATCGTTATATGATGCTCCTTCAGCCATTTTATTTGGTCAGAAGAAAATGCTAGGTTAACAGAATCATTATGATCTCGTAAATCGATTGTTAGCTCACCTTGAGCAGCTAGCTTATCAAGTGAGTCTACTTTGATTATTGCCTCACTATTGACAACATCAGGTGTTAAGGTAATCCGATCTTGTTTCTCTGGATCTGTTGATTCCTTGGGTTCTATAGACTCTTTTGGTTCTTTTGGTTCCTTAGGTTCTTTTGGCTCTTTTGGTTCTTTTGGTTCTGGCGAAACTGGCTCAGCAGTATCGATTGTTGTAATATGGGCAACGACATTATCATTATGATAAGTTACCGTTACCTCGTAATCATCTGCTGTTACATTATCGAATTCACCTGCCACCTTGTCAGCAGTCATTAAAGTAATATTTGACTCCTCGTCTATTTCATAATTAGAAAGATCCAAATTCAACTCTCCACCATCTAGGTATAACACTTCGCCTACATTTAGTTGCGTTTGGTCATTATCTATTGCGATGTCTAGGCTTCCAGCTTCCATCGTTAAGTTACCATTTACATTCAAAGCTTCATTTACATTAACTAAAACTGTACCATTTTCCACGTAAAGATCGCCTTCACCAAAAGCAGTCGCAGAAGTAGCTTCTAACATTCCCTCTTGTAACAATGTACCGCCAGAATAACTATTGTTCCCTGTCAGCGTAAGTGTTCCTGTCCCTTGCTTGGTAAGCATACCACTGCCAGTTATATCATTTCTCCACCAATCATGGGTATTAAATCTTCCTTTTGAAGCATCCATATTCACTGTTACATTACTTAAAAAGGCACCATATCCATCAGATGCTGTTACTAAATCAAGTCTTCCCCATCCATTTGATTCGTCTATTACAGGGTAGCCTGATTCGATTTCTGTTGTATACAATACTTCTCTACGTTGTTCATCGGTCAAATACGGTTGACGAGTCTCTAATAAAACTTCCGCCCCTTTAGGAACTACAGGATCTAAACCTTTTGTGCCTGTTTGAGGTAATCCGTATGTTAGTTTTTCTCGATAGAAAGCTTTATTCGCTTCGTGGTCTTCCCACTTTTCTTTATCATAAGCACTTTCAAACGTATAATCTTCTGTTACTGTATGTGCATAATCGTACAAGCTCATTCCTTTTGATTCAGCTAATCCGCCGAATACCTCTCCAGCATTTTGATAAGCCGTATCCAATACTGCTTGGTTTTCAGCAAGATTGTATGCATAAGCCGTCATTGCTGTAGATTGTATTCTTCCTCCTATAACATCAAGCGGAGAGTGCATGCCGGTCACAATTCTATTTTCACCCATTTGTGCTGCTCTTGTTAAAAATTCAGCATATCGTTCTGGTGTTGCGTATGCAAATCCAAATGTGGATAAATATGCTGCACTTGTATGTCCACTTGGAAATGCTCCATCTTTCCCTCTACCATCTTCCGCTTTTCTCTTTACATATTCTAATGCAGGAATTACTTCCACATTCGTTTCATATTGCTGATAATGTCTTTCCCCTGTTTCTTTTTTACCACCTGAAGGTAATTCTTCTACGGTACTTTCACCACTTCCGATTGTGTTCCAAACAGGTAAACCGTTCTCGTCAACCACTTCTTTCACTTCACCATTCGAATTCATTCTGTACGGTCTAGGAGAAGAAAAGAAGTATTTAGAAGGACTTGATGAAGAAGGGTTTCTAAATCGAATTAAATGAACTAAATCCATCGCACCTTCTAGTTCCGTTCCTTCCCATTGCCCCATCCCTTGGGCTTGGTCTTCAACCGTCTCTTCTTCCAATACCTTATTCATTTCCTCTGCTGACCTGACAACACTTGTGATCGGGTTAACGATCTCTGCATAATCATTCGCTAAAGGACCATAAGCATCCATCATACTATATACCTTATCTCGTTGATCATCATAATAGGCTGCTAATGCTTCTTCAGCCGTCCTATTCTTGGTAACCTCTTCGACATATCTTATATTAGCTTTCCAGGTCTCTGGATCTCTTATTTCTTCGTTAGCATATGCTTTTTTATCTGCTACTACTTTCGTTTCATCATTTTTATAGCCATCAAAATAAACGGTAGGTCCGTCACCATAGTTTGCAACCTCACCATTTTCACCTGACACCGTTAACGCTGTGCCATCTCTCCAATCTGGTTGATTCAAAGACCAGATTTGATTAAAACCATCTAATATATTAATAAAAGGATTAGTCCCAGCTGTATTCTTCAAGATGGAATCGTTCGCATTTCCGCCATTATCGACTGCTGATAATGGTGGTACGACTTCAGGAGCATCTGTATTTATTTCTTCCGTAGTCCCTTGTGGTTTTGCAGGCTTCTCGGCAGCTTGAATCGGAAGCTGAAAAGACGCTATTGTTAGCACTGCAAGTACAAATAGTATCGACATCTTCTTCATAAATTTCATACCTTTTACATTTCTCCTTTTCTTATAATAGATTTAAAATCGCTTACCATTTCTACTTTAAGGACTGTATATTAAATGAATATAGGAAAAACGTTAGAGGTTTGTTAAATTTATGTCGAATGGATGAAACTTATGATGAAAATGCTACTATTTGATAAATAAGATACACACGCTAAGCAGAACACATTTCTATTCCAACAACTCTTTTTGCTTAAAAATTTGGATGGATGAAAAGAGAACTACTATAATAATAGCCATCGTTGTAATAAAAGCTAGTAAAAAGTTAGAATCTAGTTCTCCTGATAACAAGACCTGCCCTGTGTACTCTGTCATCATAGCCGGACTCCATTTCATATACTCTCCTAGAATCGATGTCACCGTCGAAATAGCAAAGACCACAAAAATTGTAATAAAAGCGACACTACCATTCCCCTTCATTATCGTACTAAATAAGAGTGTCAGTGTAACAACAAAAGCTAACCATATGCTGTAGATCACTACACTTTGAAAAATACGCTCGAAAGTGACCGGTTCAATCAGTAAACTCGTATAGTACCAAGAGATTACATACCCGATAAACAATGAAATGAGTGTAATGGTAAGTAACCCAGCCCATTTCGCTAATATATACGAGGAATAAGGAACTGGTTTCATCATGACCATACCCGCTACTCCACTCTGTCTTTCGGCAGAAACAACACCCATCGCACTTAAAACAAGAATAAATACACCAAGCAATCCATAATTAGATATAACGTCCATTAATACTTCTTCCCCAGTTGGAGTAGGCATTTCAATAATTGTACCTTCTGGAAGACCGCCAAAAGTATCCAAAATTTCCGGCATATAATAGGCACTAACCGGTTGCATGACACCTAGCAGAATAAAAACAATCGGAATCCATAACATTTTATAATTTCGTACCATTTCCTTCATTTCTTTTCGATAAAGAACCACCCAGTGTGTCATGCCTTCACCACTTTCATAAATAAATCTTCTAATGTTGTTTGAGAAATCTCGAACTTACGAACTGGAAGTTTTCTATCCACGATATCTTGTAATAATATTTGCTTGCCTTTTACCATATCTTTTAATACGATGCTGGCTTTATTACCTTGCATATTCACTTCAGATACAAAGCTATAACTGGCAATGCTTTTTACCCAATCGTTAGCCTGTGATTCGAATTCAATTTGTAGAATAGGTTGTCGATACTCCTCCATTACACTTTCCAGGCTACCTGATATCGTAATTTCCCCCGCATGCATAATAAGAATGTCGTCACTTATTTCTTCTGCATCATGAAGGACATGAGTTGAGAAGAGAATCGTTGTTTCCTTTTTAATCTCTCTCATCATATCCAACACTTCTCGCCTTCCAATTGGATCAAGTGCTGAAACAGGCTCATCTAAAATAAGTAATTTCGGGCGATGAATGAGTGCTTGTGCCAACCCGATCCGCTGCTTCATTCCACCAGAATATGCTCCGATTCTTCTTTTCTTCGCATTCGTCAGACCGACACGCTCCAGTAATTCTTCACTTCTTTTTTCTGCTTCTTTACGATTCAGCTTTGCTAATTGTCCTGCGAAAACAAGAAATTCCTTTCCACTCATCCAGTTAAAGAAAGTAGGATATTGAGGTAAATATCCAATAAACCGCCTTAAATCTTTTGCTGTTTCTCCCTTGAAATCAATACTGCCTGAAGTCGGTTCTAGCAATCCTGATAGCATTTTTAGTGTTGTTGTTTTTCCTGCTCCATTTGGTCCAAGTAAGGCAACGCACCTACCTTCTTCAATATGAAAATTAATTCCTTTAACAGCATTTGTATTTCCAAATCTTTTTACTAAACCATTTGCCTTTATTAGCTCCATCAATCATTTCTCCTTCCAACAACGAAATAAAGCACTGGTCCGATTAAGCTGATTAAGAGAATAATAAGGATCCACAACCATTTAGGTCCGTTCGTTTTTTCTTCTCTAATACAAGAAACTAATGCGGTAATCATAAGAATCAATTGTAAGACAATAATTGGCGCAATCGCTCCCCATGGTATTTCATTTAATGTTACATTCATTTTTTCCCCTCCAAATAATTTACTTACCCTTAATACGATTACATTCACCTAATCGTTCACTCGCAAATAAAATATATAAAAGGACTCAGGAGTTTGATCCTGAGTCCTTTCTTGTAAATATTTTTCTTGCAAAAATAAGATAGATAATAAGATACATTGGAAATTGAACAAGACCTAAAATGCCCCATAACCAAGCATTGTGTTCCCTCTTACGTGCATCCCAAAACATCCATGAGCTCTGGCAAATCAGAATGAATGCAACCACGATCCATAACCAAAGCGGCACGCTACTTAGTTCGTTTGAGTTCATTCATTACTGACCTTCTTTCTAGTTTTATTAAGAGCTAAGGGCAATAAGATAATCCCCACAAGCTGAAAGTAAAGAAAAAGAATGGGCTGACGATAAACGACGGCAATCACAACTGAAAGTGCCAATACTGCAACAGAGATAAATGTGAGGAGATCTTTCCATTGTTTTTTTCGTATTCTTTTTTTCTCTAATTCAACATTTGCCTGAAACCATTGTAAGTTTGGAGTAGATACTGGATTCCATTCATCCAGTTTTTCTAAACCATCTATTAATTGATTGACCGTTAATTCATCTTCATCATCCAACTTAATATCGCTATTTTTAGAATCATTCTTCTTCAATTCCAGCCAGCTCCTCTCTCACATTTTTTAGGCCCTTTGAAACTCGAGATTTTACTGTTCCTTCTGCAATACCCATCATTTTTCCAATTTCCTTATATGAATATCCGTAATAATGCTTTAACACGATCGGCATACGTATTTCTTCATTAATTTGGGCAAGCACATCAAGTACATCATTCCATTCCTCGTTCCTATTGGTTGCATTCCATTTCATTTTTCGGAGTGCTTGTTCCTGCTCTAGCCATTTTTTCTCCCGCTTCTTTCTACGCTGTTGATCGATATAAAGGTTTGTTGCGATTGTGATGAGCCATGAGGAAAACTTGGATTCACCATTATACAGTTGGATTTTTTCTATACACTTCATCATTGTCTCTTGTGTTAAATCTTCTGCGATTTGTGGATGAAGGGTAATTTTCATTAAATATTTTACGAGAAACGAATAATTCTGTTGTAGCAATTTCGAAAGTGCTAGTGTATCTCCTTTTTTCGCCTTTCGAATTAAATCCTGCTCATCCATAAGATCTACTCCATACAATAATGATTTATATGTAATACGATTAACTAGTAAAGATCGTTCATTTTCAAAATAAAAAAAATACAAAAAACGCTTATCTCTTATTAGTATTATTATGTTTACTTGAAAGTTGTATATGGAAAAAGCTTAGAGAATTTCATTGAATAAAAACACGTTATCATGCAATAATTCCAGGTTCGGTATGGTATATAACTATAATCATCATACTACAGAAATATCTTAAAGAAGAATAAATAGAGTCAACATATAGTTACAAAAGATTTTTTGACATAAAAAAAGCACCTTTCCCGAAGTGGGTTAGGTGCTTTAAATATTGAAATATTAACGTTTTGAGAACTGTGGTGCACGACGAGCTTTTTTAAGACCGTATTTTTTACGTTCTTTAGCACGCGCGTCACGAGTTAAGAATCCAGCACGTTTAAGAGTTGTGCGGTATTCTGGGTCTGCTTCTAATAATGCACGAGCAACGCCATGACGGATTGCACCAGCTTGACCAGTGTATCCACCACCATCAACGTTTACTAATACATCATAGCTACCTTCTGTTTCAGTAGCTACTAAAGGTTGTTTAATGATTGTACGTTGTGTTTCATATGGGAAGAAATCTTCCGCATCACGTTTGTTTACAACGATACGTCCAGTACCTGGAACTAAACGTACACGTGCAGTTGAAGTTTTACGGCGTCCGGTACCGTAGTATTGTACTTGTGCCACTATTGATTACCTCCTTTTAATTATCCGCGAAGTTCGTAAACTTCTGGTTTTTGTGCTTCATGTTTATGCTCTGCTCCACGATAAACATGTAATTTTTTAGCCATTTGACGACCTAATTTGCTTTTTGGTAGCATCCCTTTGATTGTTAGTTCTAACATTTGCTCAGGATATTTTTCACGCATTTCGTTAGCATTACGTGATTTTAAACCACCTGGGTGATTACTGTGACGGTAATATACTTTATCAGTTAGTTTTTTACCTGTAAGTTCGATTTTTTCCGCGTTGATAATGATCACATGATCACCAGTGTCAACATGCGGCGTATATGTTGGTTTATGCTTACCACGAAGGATTGTAGCAATTTCACTTGCTAAACGACCTAACGTTTGACCTTCAGCGTCTACAACAAACCACTTGCGTTCGATGTTATTTTCATTTGCCATGAAAGTTGTACGCATGCTCGGTTACCTCCTAAATCATTTTAAAAAATTTTCTTATTTTTTCTTACTAAAAGCTTTCGCTTACGCTTTTCTTGTCCGAATTTATATTCTAACACGAGTAACTTTCCGGGGCTATTCGTGGTCTAGAAAATAAAATGCCATAGATCATGTTATAACATACTACGCTAATTGTCAATAGATAGCACGCAAGGAATCGTTGTTTTTGTCATCTTTTTTTTCGTAATCTACTTCCCATAGATATAAACCTTGTGGTGGCGCGGTTTTTCCCGCTGTCGCTCGATCTGTTGCAGCAATGATTTCAGATACCTCATTTGTTGCTCGTTTTCCAGTTCCAACGTCTATTAAGGTGCCAACAATAATTCGTACCATATTGTATAAAAATCCCGTTCCTCTCACACGAATGATAATATCCTCATTCTGCTGTTCTACACCAATATCTGTAATCGTTCGGATCTTATCCCCTTTTACATTACTATTAGCCGAACAAAAAGAAGTAAAATCATGACGCCCCATAAAATACTGACTTGCTTCATGCATTTCTTGAACGTTTAACTGATTGGGAACATGATACACATAATGCCGACGAAATATATCTCGGGATGCTCCATTCATTATATAATAACGATATTCCTTTTCACTAACATCAAATCTAGCATGAAAATCGTCTGGAACTTCCTTAACCGCTACTACTTCGATATCAGCCGGAAGCATCGTATTAAGCGCGCGTACCCAATTAGGATTAGGAATCTCTAGATCTGTATCGAAATGTATGACTTGTCCAACTGCGTGTACCCCTTGATCGGTTCTACCAGACGCTGTGATACGAACAGGCTTTCCTTTATGCATTTTCGTTAATACTTTCTCGATCTCTTCTTGCACAGTACGCCCGTTTGGTTGTATTTGATAACCAGAGAACGCTGTACCGTCATATCGAATAATTGCCCTTAATCTCATGTTATTTGCCCCTTAATAAGCTCGTATACTAAAGAAAATCACCATAATTATTAGATAGACAACCATACTCGTATAGTCTATCCTGCTAAACTGTAATTGTCTTAATTTCGTTCTTCCTTCACTTCCATGATAGCCTCTTGCTTCCATCGCCATAGCGAGCTCCTCTGCCCTTTTAAAGGCGCTAATAAACAAAGGTACCAAGAGTGGTACAATTGCATAGATACGGTCCTTAAAAGAGCCTGTACGCAAGTCTACTCCACGTGATGCTTGTGCCTTCGAAATTTTCTCCGTTTCATCCAATAACGTCGGGATAAAGCGTAAGGAAATTGACATCATTAAAGCTAACTCATGGACTGGTACACGTATTTTCTTTAATGGTGCTAATAGCTCTTCGATCGCATCTGTTATTTCCATAGGAGCTGTCGTTAACGTTAACAGAGAGGTAACCATAATAAGTAGGAAGAAACGCAAGGAAATAATAAAACCTTGAACAACTCCGCCTTCATAAATCTTAAACGCCCCTATCTCAATCAACACCGCTCCATCCTTTGTGATAATTAAATGCAGGATAAAGGTAAATATAATTAAAAACCAGACAGGCGTAATCCCTTTTATCACATAAGCAATCGGCAACTTAGTTAAAAATACTAAAATAAGTGCAAATAATGTTAACCAACCATAACTGAAACTATTGTTTGCAAAAAATACGATAATAACAAACGTAAAAATAATCAGTAGCTTTGTTCTCGGATCTAAGCGATGAATGAGAGAATTACCCGGCACAAATTGTCCAATGATCATGAATGATTTCATAACTACTTCTTCTCCCTTAACATAGCCACTATTTCCTTCGCTAATACAGATGGACTTTGGCCTTTATAGCGAATATCTATACCAAACTTCTGATTAAGCTGATGAAGAATCGTAAGAATTTCCGGCATATCTAAATTCGCTTTTTCTAATAGATCTGTTTGTTTAAAAATATGCTCAGGTGTTCCTTCCATTAACAGACTACCATCTGCAAGCACAAATATATGATCAGCATATTTGAGCGCCTGATCCATCTGATGCGTAACTAGAATCGTCGTCATATGCTGTGCCTTATGCAGATCAAAAAACATCTCCATGACATCTTCCTGTCCTTTAGGATCGAGTCCTGCAGTCGGTTCATCTAAGATTAACACTTCAGGCTTCATCGCTAATACACCTGCTATTGCTACTCTACGCATCTGTCCTCCACTTAATTCGAAAGGTGATTGCTCTAAAACAGCTGGGTTAAGCTGTACTTTTTCTAAAGCTTCCATGATTCTTGTTTCCATTTCTTCAGCTGATACGTTAAAATTCTTTAAACCGAAACTGATATCACGTTTTACGGTTTCTTCGAATAGCTGGTGTTCAGGATATTGAAAAACAACCCCAACTTTTTCTCGTAACTTCTTTAAATCTTGCCGTTTCCTCTCCTTTGACAAGTGGAAATCCCCTACTTTTACTGTACCTTCTGTAGGTGTTAATAGGCCATTAATATGTTGCAGAAGGGTCGATTTCCCTGAACCTGTATGACCAACAAACGCTACAAACTCTCCTGAACGGATATTCAGGTTAATATCTTTTAATGCTTGAAAGGAAAAAGGTGTATTCATTTGATACGTATAGCTTACTCTTTCAAATTGGATGTCCATAATGCGTCCAAAAACTCCTTACTATCGATTGGGTAGGTGGCAAAGTGATAGCCATGTTGCCCTAATTCTATTGCAAGTTGAACGGTAAGTGGTAAGGATAAACCAACAGACTCTATTCCTTCATAGTCATCAAATAGTTGCTCTACAGATGTATCCTTATAAACTTCCCCATGATTCATCACCACTACTCGATCTGTTAAAGTGATTTCTTGTAAGTCATGTGTGATCATGACCATTGTAAGCTCCAGATCCTCTTTTAACCGATTAATGGTAGCAAGAATTTCTTTTCTACCTTTTGGGTCTAGCATAGAAGTAGCTTCATCTAGTAACAGAATTTCTGGATGTGTTGCCATTACACTCGCGATCGCAACTCGCTGCTTTTGACCACCTGACAGATTATGTGGTTCATGATGTTGATAGTGTCGCATTTCTACTTGTTGTAATGTCTTATCAATCCGTTTTATCATTTCCTCACGTGGAACTCCGCGATTCTCTAAACCAAAAGCTACATCATCTCTAACCGTTGTGCCAACAAATTGGTTTTCTGGATTTTGAAATACTAATCCAATGTTCTTTCGGATTTCCCAAACATTTGAGGGCGTTACTTTCCTACCATTTATCCATATCTCACCAGCTTGTGGAACAAGTAAGCCATTTGCTAATTTAGCAATTGTTGATTTACCTGAACCGTTGTGGCCGATAATAGCTACTGTTTCATTTCCTTCAATTGTTAAGTTGAATTTCTTTAATATCCATGGGGCATCTTCATTATAACGAAAATAAACATCTCGAAATTCTATCACAGGCATCGTTCTTTCTCCTTTTATTTCCCGGGTAATATTTATTTACTATTGTAACATACTATATAGCTAAGCTAGTCTTGTTTGAAATAGGAAAGGATAATAGAACGGTAGCAATCTCATCGGAGATATAAAAAAGTCCCTATTTTTTTGCGCTCAGAGCTAGACAAATATTCAAATTTTGTCCTTTCTTTAATAACAAAAAAAGGGCTTGGATGCATCCTCTTAGCGAGTTTTGCTCCTGCCCCTTGCCTCTTTTTGCTATTGAATTAGACTAATTCAATGACTGCCATATTAGCACCGTCTCCGCGACGAGGTCCTAATTTAAGCACTCTTGTATATCCACCTTGGCGATCTTCATAACGGCTTGCAATATCATTGAAAAGCTTTTGAACAGCATCTTCATTTTCGTTCGCTTCAGCTTTGTATAAGAATGAAGCAGCTTGACGACGAGCATGAAGGTCACCGCGTTTACCAAGTGTAATCATTTTTTCCACAACAGAGCGTAGATCTTTCGCTTTTGCTTCTGTCGTTTCTAAGCGTTCATGAATAATAAGATCAGTAGCTAAACCGCGAAGCAAAGCATTACGTTGATCCGTTGAACGTCCAAATTTTCTAGCCATGGAATACCCCTCCTTTGTCTCAATCTCTAAAAAGTGTCAAGATTAGTCTTCGTTACGTAATCCTAATCCTAAATCTTCTAACTTATGTTTCACTTCTTCGAGTGATTTACGACCTAAGTTACGAACCTTCATCATATCTTCTTCTGACTTATGAGCTAATTCCTGTACAGTATTAATACCTGCTCGTTTCAAGCAGTTATAAGACCTTACAGATAAATCAAGTTCTTCGATAGTCATCTCTAGAACTTTTTCTTTTTGATCTTCTTCTTTCTCGATCATAATTTCAGCATTTTTCGCTTCGTCTGTTAAACCAACAAAAATATTCATATGTTCCGTAAAGATTTTAGCTCCTAAAGAAACTGCTTCTTCCGGACGAATACTTCCATCTGTTGACACATCAAAAGTAAGTTTATCATAGTTGGCATCTTCTCCAACACGAGTATTTTCTACTTGATATGTTACTTTTGATACTGGAGTGAAGATAGAATCCACTGGAATAACGCCAATCGGACGATCTTCATGGTTGTTAGAATCAGCAGGGCGGTAGCCTCTTCCGCCTTGAGCTGAGATTTTCATTTTCAAATGTCCGTTACTACCAACATTAGCAATGTGAAGATCCGGATTCAGAATTTCAACATCACTATCAAAAATGATATCTGCAGCCGTAACTTCTCCTTCTCCCTGCACATCAACTTCTAAAGTTTTCTCTTCATCTGAATAGATTTTAAGAGCAAGCTTTTTCAAGTTTAAAATTATCGAAGTCACATCTTCGACAACTCCCTCAACTGTTGAAAACTCATGTAATGCTCCTTCAATTTGAACAGATGTAACAGCAGCGCCAGGAAGTGAAGATAATAGGATACGACGCAAGGAGTTACCAAGTGTAGTACCATATCCACGCTCTAGTGGTTCTACAACGAATTTGCCATAAGTAGCATCATTACTGATCTCTACTGTTTCTATTTTTGGTTTTTCAATTTCGATCATCTATTAAACCCTCCTCTAAAACGTCGAAACCTCGGTTAGACTCTGAGGCCTAACCGAAATTCCCCAGGTGGCAGTTCCCGTTTCTACACTATGCAATTGTGATATTATATCTGTCGAAAGCAATGGTGTAATCAATAAACATTAATGAATAACTTTGCTTATTACCTCGTTAGGTAACAGCATTCGTCCATTTATACTTTTGTCTGTATAAAAACTTTATTAAGCTATCATAAACCATTATAGACAGATTAACAAATAATATACTGTGTGATTATACTCGACGACGTTTTGGCGGGCGACAACCATTGTGAGGAACTGGTGTTACATCACGAATGGCAGTTACTTCTAAACCTGCTGCTTGAAGTGAACGGATAGCTGCTTCACGTCCAGCACCAGGTCCTTTCACTGTAACCTCTAAAGATTTCAAACCATGATCCTGAGCTGCCTTTGCAGCAGTTTCAGCAGCCATTTGTGCTGCGAATGGAGTTGATTTACGAGAACCTTTGAAACCTAAAGTTCCTGCACTGCTCCAGCTAACCGCATTTCCTTGAACATCAGTAATAGTTACAATTGTGTTGTTAAATGTAGAACGAATATGTGCGATACCCGTGTCTATATTTTTTTTCACACGACGTTTACGTGTATTACTTTTACGAGCCATAATTTAGCAAACCTCCTTTTAAATTATTTCTTTTTGTTAGCCATTGTTTTTCTTGGACCTTTACGAGTACGAGAGTTGTTCTTCGTCTTTTGTCCACGAAGAGGCAATCCACGACGGTGACGTAATCCACGATATGAACCAATTTCAATCAGACGCTTAATGTTTAAAGATACTTCTCGACGAAGATCTCCTTCTACAGTATAGCTATCGACTTTTTGACGGATTTGTCCTAGTTCTTCTTCAGTTAAGTCACGAACACGAGTGTCTTCGCTAACACCGGCTTCTTCTAAAACTTTTTTAGCAGTTGTTTTTCCAATACCGTAAATATAGGTTAAAGCAATCACTACGCGTTTTTCACGCGGTACATCTACACCAGCAATACGTGCCATAGAGTGATTACACCTCCTTTTTTATCCTTGTTTTTGTTTATGTTTAGGGTTTTCGCAAATTACCATTACTTTCCCTTTACGACGAATAACCTTACATTTTTCACAAATTGGTTTTACAGATGGTCTTACCTTCATCTTCCATACCTCCTCTTATTATCGGAGCATCTTATTTATAACGGTACGTAATTCGACCTCTTGTTAAATCATATGGAGAAAGTTCAACCGTTACCTTATCTCCTGGTAAGATTCGAATAAAGTGCATTCTAATTTTACCAGAAACATGAGCTAAAACGGTGTGACCATTCTCTAATTCTACTTTAAACATTGCATTCGGTAATGTATCAATTACCGTACCTTCGACTTCAATTGCATCGTCTTTCGCCATCGAGTTGATCTCCCTTCCTCAAATCCGTCTCATTTTCTTCGACAAATTTATTAATAGCATAACGCAACTTGCCATTTGTTACGCGCCCTGTTTCGAGAAGGCTTCTTTGAACTTCAGGAGATACAAAGCTTGTAAGCGCAATATGGTGAAGATTTTTCTTCTTTGGACGATCATATTTACGCTTATCTCCATCCGCCAACAACACAAAACGACTGTCTACTTTTCCAATTACAATTGCAAACTGACCTGCTTCGCGTCCTTGTAGGATTTGAACAACCTGACCTAATTTCGGAAAACTCTCCGATTCGCTCAACCATCATCACCTTCATTTAGGTTTTACGTTATACCTGTTTTTCAAAATTCACTGTCGATATCATTATACCAACATTAACGACATTTCATTAAGAGATTTGGCTTAATTTCTCATCAATATCGCTGAATACTTTATCAATTTCTTGAGAGCCATTGATAGTTACTAAGTCACCTTTATTAGAATAAAAGTCTAACATTGGTTGTGTTTGTTCAAGATTGACAGCTAAACGATTTTTAACTGTTTCAGGTTTATCATCTTCACGTTGAATAAGTTGTGCTCCATCTTTATCACAAATACCTTCCACTTTAGGAGGATTGTAAAGAACATGATAAGTGGTACCACACTCAGGACAAACGCGGCGTCCAGTAAGACGTTCAACTAAATCATCCTTAGGTACATCAACGTGTATGACATAATCGATAGAACGACCCATACTAGTTAGTAACTCATCCAGTGCTTCAGCCTGAGCTATAGTACGTGGAAAACCATCTAGTAAGAAACCTTTCTTACAGTCGTCTTTGCTTAATCTTTCTTTAACGATACCAATTGTTACTTCATCTGGAACGAGTGCACCTTGGTCCATAAAGCTTTTTGCTTTTTGACCAAGCTCTGTTCCTTCTTTAATAGCTAACCGAAACATATCTCCAGTTGAAATATGAGGGATTTCATATTTTTCTACGATTCTTTCTGCCTGAGTACCTTTACCAGCACCAGGAAGTCCCATAAGGATTAGATTCAACGATATTCCCCTCGCTCTCTTTCTAGTCCGATCTATAAAAGGTCTTATTTGATAAAACCTTTATAGTTACGTTTTACAAGCTGCCCTTCTAATTGTTTCATTGTTTGTAATGCTACACCAACGATAATTAGAAGTCCTGTTCCTCCGATTTGAACGGATTGTGGTAAATTAGCTACATCTCCTAATATAAGAGGTAACACAGCTACCGCAGCTAAAAATATAGATCCAACAAATGTTAGTCGATACATAACACGTGTTAAATAAGTCTCCGTTGTTTTTCCTGGACGAATACCAGGAATATAGCCACCTTGTTTCTTCAAGTTGTCTGCCATTTGTTCAGGGTTAACTTGAACAAATGTATAGAAATACGTAAATGCAATGATTAGCACAACGTAAATAATCATTCCTGTTACGTTTGTATAATCAAAAATGTTAGAGATTCTCTTAGCAACCTCACTATTTTCAAAGAAGCTCGCGATCGTACGCGGAGCGATGATAAATGCAATTGCAAAGATAACTGGGATTACTCCAGCAGCATTTACTTTCAATGGTAAATGTGTTGATTGTCCCCCAACTGGTGAACGATTCACTAAACGTTTAGCATATTGTACTGGGATTTTACGTAACGCTTGTTGAATGAAGATAACTCCAACAATAACAGCAATCACTAATAATACAATTAGCAATACAATAACGATGTTTAAGAATAGTTCGTCTCCAACATTCGATCCAAAGTATTGTGCGTAAATTTGGTTAATACCATTAGGCACGGCTGCAACGATACCAGCGAAAATGAGGATAGAGATACCATTACCAACTCCATGAGCAGTAATTTGCTCACCTAACCACATTAAGAATGCAGTACCAGTTGTTAAGACTAGGGCAATGACGATGAATTTGCCTACGCCAGGGTCATTAATTAAAAGTCCTCCTGACATAGCATTAAACCCAACTGACATAGCACAAGCTTGGATAAATGCTAACACAATAGTTGCATAACGCGTAACCTGTGCTAGTTTCTTACGTCCCATTTCCCCTTGTTTTTTCCACTCGGTGAATTTAGGAACGACATCCATCTGCAACAATTGCATGATAATGGACGCTGTGATGTAAGGCATGATCCCCATCGCGAAGATAGAGAAGTTTTGTAATGCTCCACCACCAAATGTATTCAGTAAACCAAACACATTTTGTTCATTCATAAAGTTAATAGCACTTCGATCTGTAAATGGAACCGGAATGAATGTACCAAGACGAAATACTATTAACATGAGAAGTGTAAAAATTATTTTTTGTCTAATATCAGCCACACGCACAAAATTGGAGATTGTACGAAACATTAAATCACCTCAGTTTGACCGCCCGCTGCTTCAATTGCCTCTTGAGCTGAAGCAGAAAACTTATGAGCTTTTACAGTTAATTTCTTTTCTAACTTGCCGTTTCCAAGAATCTTAACGCCAGATTTTACCTTGCTAATGGTACCTGTTTCAAGTAAAAGCTCAGGTGTAACTTCAGTACCTTCGTCAAAGTTATTCAATGTTTCTAAGTTAACAATTGCAAACTCTTTACGGTTAATGTTTGTAAAACCACGTTTTGGTAAACGTTGGAACAGTGGCATTTGACCACCTTCGAATCCAGGACGTACCCCTCCGCCAGAACGTGCTTTTTGTCCTTTATGACCACGTCCAGAAGTTTTACCATTACCTGATGACATACCACGACCTACACGATTACGATCTTTCTTCGCTTGAGCCGGTTTTAATTCATGAAGTTTCATGCGAGCACCTCCTCTTTAAAAACTTATTATTATTTAACTTCTTTTACGTCGACTAAATGTGATACTTTGTTAATCATGCCTCGCACGACAGGAGTATCTTCACGGACTACTGACTGATGAATCTTTTTAAGACCTAGTGTTTGAACAGTAGCTTTTTGTACTTCTGATCTACCGATGACACTGCGTTTGAGGGTAATTTCTAATTGATTAGACATTTCGTTTCCCTCCTTATCCTAACAATTCTTCTACAGATTTGCCGCGAAGTTTAGCTACTTCCTCAGCACGTTTTAATTCACTTAATCCATTGATTGTAGCATGAACCATGTTGATTGGTGTGTTAGAACCAAGTGATTTAGATAAAATATCTCCAACACCTGCAAGTTCTAATACGGCACGCACCGGTCCACCAGCGATAACTCCCGTACCTTCTACAGCTGGCTTCATTAAGATGTTACCAGAGCCGAATTGTCCGTGAATTTCGTGTGGAATTGAAGTACCAACGATCGGTACAGTAATTAAGTTCTTCTTAGCATCATCAATTGCTTTTCTAATAGCATCTGGTACCTCTTGTGCTTTACCAGTACCAAATCCTACATGACCATTTTTATCTCCGACTACTACAAGTGCAGCAAAACGGAAACGACGTCCACCTTTTACTACCTTCGCTACACGGTTGATTGTTACAACGCGTTCTTCTAAATCTAATTTATTTGGGTCGATGTTAGTACGCAACATATGTCCCTCCTTTTTTGATTAAAATTCAAGACCTGCTTCGCGAGCAGCATCTGCAAGAGCTTTAACTCGACCATGATATAAATAACCACCACGATCAAATACTACATTTTTCAATCCTTTGTCGACAGCACGTTTAGCGATTAATTCGCCAACTTGTTTCGCAGCTTCGACATTACCAGTTGCTTCTAATTTTAACTCATTATCTACTGAAGATGCACTTACTAAAGTAACGTTATTTACGTCATCGATTAGTTGTGCGTAGATGTTTTTATTTGAACGAAATACGTTAAGACGTGGGCGAGACTCCGTACCAGATAGGTTCTTACGGATACGCATATGTCTTTTCTTACGTACACTGTTTTTATCAGGCTTTGTGATCATCTAGGTCACTCCTTTCTGCGTGTGTTACCTAACCTTACTTAGCAGTTTTACCTTCTTTACGACGTACATATTCACCTTCATAACGAATACCTTTACCTTTATATGGCTCAGGTGGGCGAATAGCGCGGATGTTCGCTGCAACAGCACCTACTAATTCTTTGTCGATACCTTTTACAACAACTTTTGTATTAGATGGAACCTCAATGTCAATTCCGTCAACTGGTTCCACTTCGACTGGGTGAGAATAACCAGCGTTTACTACAAGTTTGTTACCTTGTAATTGTGCACGGTAACCAACACCTTGAATTTCAAGAGCTTTTTCAAAACCTTTGTGAACACCTTCAACCATGTTACCAATTAGGCTTCGAGTTGTACCGTGTAACGTCTTATGAAGTTTAGATTCACTCGGACGTTCAACTGTTAACACGTTATCCTCAATTTTGATTGTCATGCTACTGTCAAAAGAACGGCTTAATTCACCTTTAGGTCCTTTAACAGTTACATTATTTCCGTCTACATTAATTTCCACATCTTGTGGAATTTCCAAAATTCTAAAACCTATACGAGACATGCTACTACACCTCCTGTCTTCTATAAATATCTTACCAAATGTATGCTAGCACTTCGCCACCGATAGCTTGTGTACGTGCTTCTTTATCAGATAATACGCCTTTTGAAGTAGAAACGATCGCAATACCTAAACCATTTAATACTCTAGGAAGCTCATCAGCTTTTGCATAAACACGTAAACCTGGTTTACTAATACGTTTCAAACCTGTGATTACACGCTCATCATTTGTACCATACTTCAAAAAGATACGAAGAATACCTTGTTTGTTATCTTCAACGAATTCATAATCGCGAATAAAACCTTCACGTTTTAGAATATCTGCAATTTCTTTTTTTAGATTCGACGCTGGGAATTCCAATTTTTCATGGCGCACCGTGTTAGCGTTACGAATACGAGTAAGCATATCTGCAATTGGATCTGTCATAACCATTTATTTTACCTCCTTCCCTAATCGGGGATTTACCAGCTTGCTTTTTTGACACCAGGAATTTGCCCTTTATAAGCAAGTTCACGGAAACAAATACGGCAAAGTTTGAATTTACGAATTACAGAGTGTGGACGTCCACAACGTTCACATCTTGTATATTCTTGTACTTTAAATTTTGCTTTACGTTGTTGCTTTGCAACCATTGATTTTTTAGCCACGTTTTTCCCTCCTTAATGCGAGTTTATCGCTTATTTTTGGAAAGGCATGCCAAGTTGAGTTAAAAGTTCAGAAGCTTCTTCGTCAGAATCAGCTGTTGTTACGATAACAACATCCATCCCTCTTACTTTACTTACTTGGTCATAATTAATTTCTGGGAAAATTAATTGTTCTTTTACACCTAAAGTGTAGTTACCACGGCCATCAAAAGCTTTGTTAGAGATACCACGGAAATCACGTACACGTGGTAATGATACATCGATAAGCTTTTGAAGGAAGTCATACATACGCTCGCCACGTAGTGTTACCTTCGCACCGATTGGCATTCCTTCACGTAAGCGGAAGCCTGCGATTGATTTTTTAGCTTTTGTTACTACAGGTTTTTGACCAGTGATTTGAGCCAATTCTTCTACAGCAGCATCAAGTGCTTTAGAGTTTTGTACTGCATCACCAACACCCATGTTCACAACGATTTTTTCAATTTTTGGTACTTCCATTACTGATTTATAATTAAATTTCTCAACTAATGAAGAAACAATTTCGTTATTGTATTTTTCTTTTAAAGTGTTCATCACGTAAACCTCCTTTCATCGCTAAGACTATTTATCTAAAGATTCACCAGATTTTTTAGCGATACGAACTTTCTTTCCATCACGTACTTCATAACCAACACGAGTTGGTTCGCCAGACTTAGGATCTAATGGCATTACATTTGATACATGAATTGCTGCTTCTTGATTTAAGATTCCACCCTGTGGATTTTCTTGTGAAGGTTTAGCGTGTTTTTTTACAACATTAACACCTTCTACAAGTACACGATCTTTTTTCGGAAATGCAGCTAATATAGTACCTTGCTTTCCTTTGTCTTTACCTGAAATTACTTGTACTTTGTCACCTTTTTTGACATGCATATACGCGCACCTCCTTACACGATTTTCTTCGCGTGCTTATAATACTTCCGGAGCTAGAGATACGATTTTCATGAATTTTGCATCACGCAATTCACGTGCAACTGGTCCGAAGATACGAGTTCCTCTTGGACTTTGATCATCACGAATGATAACCGCTGCATTTTCATCAAATCGAATATAAGAACCGTCTTTACGTCTTACTCCGCTCTTAGAACGTACGATTACTGCTTTAACTACTTCACCTTTTTTAACAACGCCTCCAGGTGTTGCTTGTTTCACAGAACAAACAATTACATCACCTACGTTCGCTGTTTTACGACCAGAACCGCCTAGTACTTTAATAGTTAATACCTCGCGAGCTCCAGAGTTGTCTGCTACTTTTAAACGAGATTCTTGTTGGATCATACTCGTGTACCCTCCCTTCGGAATTTATCCGAGCGAACTTTAATTAAATAATTACTGCTTCTTCCACTACTTCTACCAAACGGAAACGTTTAGTTTTTGATTGTGGTTTTGTTTCCATGATTTGAACAATATCGCCGATTTTCGCTGTGTTGTTTTCATCATGTGTTTTGAACTTCTTAGAGTACTTAACACGTTTGCCATATAAACTATGGAATTTATATGTTTCAACTAAAACAGTGATTGTTTTGTCCATTTTGTCAGATACGACACGTCCAGTATAGACTTTACGATTATTACGCTCACTCATCTGAGGCTAACCTCCTTTATTATCCGTTATTTACGCTTAGCTCTCTTTCGCGAACAACAGTCTTCATACGTGCGATTGACTTACGTACTTCACGTAGACGTGCTGTGTTTTCCAATTGCCCGGTAGCAAGTTGGAAACGCAAATTGAAAAGCTCTTCTTTTAATGACTTGATCTTTTGTTCAATTTCGGCAGTGGTTAGTTCTCTAATTTCATTAGCCTTCATTGATTTCACCACCAATTTCTTCTCGTTTTACGAATTTCGTTTTGATTGGCAATTTATGAGATGCAAGACGAAGTGCTTCACGCGCTACCTCTTCCGATACACCTGCAATCTCAAACATTATCTTACCAGGTTTTACTACTGCTACCCATCCTTCAGGAGCACCTTTACCAGAACCCATACGAACCTCTAGAGGCTTAGCTGTATAAGGTTTGTCTGGGAAAATTTTAATCCAAACTTTACCACCACGCTTCATATAACGAGTCATCGCTATACGAGCTGCTTCGATTTGACGGCTAGTAATCCATGCATTACCAACAGCCTGAAGACCATATTCACCAAATGCTACTGACGTACCACCTTTGGCTTTACCTTTCATATTACCACGATGTTGCTTACGATGTTTTACACGTTTTGGCATTAACATAATGTTTGCCCCCTTCCTTATTTGTTGTTCTTAGTTGGAAGGACTTCTCCACGATAAATCCATACTTTAACACCTAGTTTACCGTAAGTAGTGTCTGCTTCTGCAGTTCCATAATCGATATCTGCACGTAAAGTATGAAGTGGAACAGTTCCTTCACTATAGCTTTCAGCTCTTGCCATGTCAGCACCGCCAAGACGACCTGATACTTGAGTACGAATACCTTTCGCACCTGCACGCATAGCGCGTTGGATCGTTTGTTTTTGCGCACGACGGAATGAAACACGGTTTTCTAATTGACGAGCGATGTTTTCTGCTACCAATGTAGCATCCAAATCTGCTTTTTTCACTTCAACAATGTTGATGTGAACTCTCTTACCAGTAAGTTGGTTAAGTGATTTACGTAAAGCTTCTACTTCAGAACCACCTTTACCGATTACCATACCTGGTTTAGCTGTAGAGATTGAAATATTTACTCGGTTTGCTGCTCTTTCGATTTCAACTTTAGATACAGCACCATCTTTTAATCGACCTTCGATATAGTCACGAATTTTGATGTCTTCATGTAAAAGGTCTGCGTAATCTTTTCCTGCATACCATTTAGATTCCCAATCTTTAATGACTCCGACACGAAGACCAGTTGGATTTACTTTTTGACCCACAGATTATCCCTCCTTTTTCTCAGATAGAACCACTGTAATGTGGCTAGTACGTTTGTTAATTTGTGATGCACGACCTTGTGCACGTGGGCGGAAACGTTTCAACGTAGCTCCTTCGTTGACAAACGCTTCTGACACTACTAAGTTGTCAGCATTCATTTCATAGTTATGCTCTGCATTTGCGATAGCAGAGTTTAATAATTTTTCTACAACTGGTGACGCACCGCGTTGTGTGTGTTTTAAAATCGCAATTGCTTCTCCTACTTGTTTACCACGGATTAGATCAATCACTAGGCGAACTTTACGAGGAGCAATACGAATTGATTTCGCAACAGCTTTTGCTTGCATTAGGAGTACCTCCTCTCAATTAACGTTTTGTTTTCTTGTCATCTCCGGCATGGCCTCTATACGTACGAGTTGGCGCAAATTCACCTAATTTGTGTCCAACCATATCTTCTGTTACATATACCGGTACATGTTTACGACCATCATATACAGCAATTGTATGACCAACGAAGCTTGGGAAAATAGTAGAACGACGAGACCAAGTTTTCACTACTGTCTTTTTGTCATCCTCGTTTAGCTTGTCGATTTTATTCAATAAATGATTATCTGCGAAAGGTCCTTTTTTTAAGCTACGACCCATGGATAAGCCTCCCTTCGCGATTGACAGACGGGTTATTTACGCCCGTCGTTCAATCCCGTTATTTTTTACGTTTACGTACAATAAATTTATCAGACGCTTTGTTGCGTTTACGAGTTTTGTAACCAAGAGTTGGTTTACCCCAAGGTGAAACTGGTGATTTACGCCCGATTGGTGCACGACCTTCACCACCACCATGTGGGTGATCATTAGGGTTCATTACAGAACCACGAACTGTAGGGCGTTTACCTAACCATCGAGAACGTCCAGCTTTACCAACGTTGATTAATTCGTGTTCTAAGTTACCTACTTGACCTACAGTCGCACGGCAAGTTGCTAAGACTAAGCGTACTTCGCCAGAAGCTAAACGTACTAATACGTATTTACCTTCACGACCTAAGATTTGTGCTTGCGCACCAGCAGATCTTGCTAACTGAGCTCCACGACCAGGTTTTAATTCAATGTTGTGAATGATTGTACCTACTGGAATATCTCCAAGTGGTAATGCATTTCCTGGTTTAATATCTGCATTGGATCCTGATTCGATCTCTTGACCTACTTCAATACCTTTTGGTGCAATGATATAACGTTTCTCTCCATCAGTATAATGGATTAAAGCGATGTTTGCAGAACGGTTTGGATCGTATTCGATTGTAGCAACTTTGCCTGGTATTCCATCTTTGTCACGTTTGAAATCGATAATACGATATTTACGTTTATGTCCACCGCCTTGATGACGAACTGTTAACTTACCTTGGTTATTACGTCCACCGCGTTTCTTTAATGGTGCAAGTAAAGATTTTTCCGGCTGATTAGTAGTAATCTCAGCAAAGTCTGATGCCGTCATAGCTCTACGACCATTAGTGGTTGGTTTAAACTTTTTAATCGCCATCTGATTTCCCTCCTTTATTAATCAAATTACATTGTTTCAAAGAAATCTAGTTCTTTGCTGTCTTCAGATAATTGAACAATCGCTTTTTTACGGTTAGGGCGATATCCGCCATAACGTCCCATGCGCTTGAACTTACCTTTTTTATTCAATGTATTTACGTTTACGACTTTCACACCAAAGATTTCTTCTACTGCATCTTTGATTTGTGATTTATTTGCATCTTTGCTTACTTCAAAAGTATATTTCTTTTCTGCCATTAAGTCTGCAGAGTGTTCAGTAATTACTGGGCGCTTAATAATATCACGTGCATCTGCCATTATGCAAGCACCTCCCCTGCTTTTTCAGCTGCTTCTTTAGTAATGATCAGCTTGTCATGCGTAAGCAAGTCTAATACATTTACTTCACTTACAGATAGTACTTTTACGTTTTGAAGGTTGTTAGCTGATTTAGCTAATACTTCATTCTTGTCAGCTGTAACGATTAATGCTTTTGCATCTACGTTTAATGAAGAAAGCATTGAAACAACTTCTTTTGTTTTAGGAGCTTCAATAGCAATTCCTTCTAATACAACTAAGCTATCGTCTTTTACTTTAGAAGAAAGAGCAGATTTAAGTGCTAATCTACGAACTTTCTTAGGTAAATTGTAGCTATAGCTTCTTGGAGTCGGTCCGAACACTGTTCCACCGCCTACCCATTGTGGCGAACGAGTTGAACCTTGACGTGCACGACCTGTTCCTTTTTGGCGCCATGGTTTACGACCACCACCACGTACTTCCGAACGGTTTTTAACCGCGTGTGTACCTTGGCGAAGAGACGCGCGTTGCATTAAAACAGCATCATGTAGTACATGTTCATTTGGCTCGATTCCGAATACCGCATCGTTAATTTCTACATCACCAACTTGTGATCCAGTTTGATTAAATAGTGCTACTTTAGGCATGACATATCCTCCCTTCAGTTATTAATTAGTTAGCCTTTACTGCACTCGTAATTTTCACGAATGATTTTTTTGCACCTGGTACGTTACCTTTGATTAACAATAGGTTACGTTCAGCATCAACTTTAACTACTTCTAAGTTTTGGATAGTGATTTGTTTACCACCCATTTGACCTGGAAGTTTTTTACCTTTGAAAACTCGTGCCGGGTCAGCAGCAGCACCCATTGAACCTGGTGATCTATGGTAATGAGAACCGTGTGATTCAGGGCCACGTTGTTGGTTGTGACGCTTGATAGCACCTTGGAATCCTTTACCCTTAGAAGTACCTGTTACATCAATAATATCTCCTGCTTCAAAAGCCTCTACGTTGATTTCTTGACCTAAATCATATTCTTCAAGATTTACGTCACGGAATTCACGAACGAAGCGCTTAGGAGTAGTGTTTGCTTTTTCAGCATGTCCTGCTTCCGGTTTGTTCGTACGATTTTTCTTCTGATCAGCGAATCCTACTTGAATTGCTGCATAACCATCATTTTCTTCTGTACGCTTTTGCAGCACAACGTTTGGTTCAGCTTCAACTACTGTAACGGGAATTAATTCACCATCTTCAGAGAAGATCTGAGTCATGCCGATTTTGCGACCTAAGATTCTTTTCGTCATCCGTTACACCTCCTAAAGTGTTAAATGTATATTATAGTTTAATTTCAATATCTACACCTGACGGTAAATCAAGACGCATTAAAGCATCAACCGTTTTTGGTGTTGGACTTACAATGTCAATTAGACGTTTGTGTGTGCGCATTTCAAACTGCTCACGAGAATCTTTATACTTGTGAGTCGCACGCAATACCGTATAAACAGATCTTTCTGTCGGTAACGGAATTGGACCTGAAACTCCTGCACCTGATCTTTTTGCTGTGTCTACGATTTTTTCTGCAGACTGATCTAAGATACGGTGATCATACGCTTTTAAACGAATTCTAATTTTTTCTTTTGCCATTATGTTCCCTCCTTTTCGCCCATTTAGATAATAGACATTCTCCGCGAAAATTCCTTCGCACACTAGCCATGGCAAAGGGGCCGGGTGTGCCAACAACCTTCCGCATCATCGCCTGTTTATGACCAACATTATTCATTATATAGAATTACCGTGATGATTGCAAGATTTATATGAAATTTTTTTAGAAAAATTTTAGGTTTATCCCTTTTGCCACAAGCATTTCTACAGTTTTGAATTGTCGCATTATTCTATACTATTAATCCAGCTAACTACTTCATCCATTACATTACTTTTTTCTTCTGCAGTTATCCTAGCATCATTGTTACCTTTTGGCAATTCATATATACAAAATGCACATCGTCAAAGTTTTTTATTTTCTCTACATCGTCTAATTATAGCCAGCTCTTTATGTTCTATATATAGATATCAGCAGACTGAACGAAATTGTACAAATATAAAAAGCAGATAGCTTAAGCTATCTGCTTTTTTTAATCAACACTGATTACTCAGTGATTTCAGCTACAACACCAGCGCCTACTGTACGTCCACCTTCACGGATTGAGAATTTAGTTCCATCCTCGATCGCGATTGGTGCAATAAGTTCTACAGTCATCTCAATGTTATCACCAGGCATTACCATTTCAACACCTTCTGGAAGGTTGATAACACCAGTTACATCAGTTGTACGGAAGTAGAACTGAGGGCGGTAGTTAGAGAAGAATGGAGTGTGACGTCCACCTTCATCTTTTGAAAGTACATAAACTTCCGCTTTGAATTTAGTATGTGGAGTAATACTACCAGGCTTTGCTAATACTTGACCACGGTTGATGTCTTCACGTGCAACACCACGAAGTAATGCACCAATGTTGTCACCAGCTTCAGCATAATCAAGAAGCTTACGGAACATTTCAACACCAGTAATAGTTGTTTTAGCAGTTTCTTCGTTAAGACCAATGATATCTACTTCATCACCAACTTTAACAACACCACGCTCAACACGTCCTGTTGCTACAGTACCACGACCAGTGATTGAGAATACGTCCTCAACTGGCATCATGAATGATTTCTCAGTATCACGTTCTGGACGAGGAATATACTCATCAACAGCATCCATAAGTTCAAGGATTGCATTTACATATTGCTCTTCACCTTCAAGTGCTTTAAGTGCAGAACCTTTAATTACTGGTACATCATCACCAGGGAATTCGTATTCAGATAATAGATCACGTACTTCCATTTCAACTAGTTCTAGAAGTTCTTCGTCATCTACCATATCACATTTGTTTAAGAATACAACAATCGCAGGTACACCTACTTGACGAGAAAGTAAGATGTGCTCACGAGTTTGTGGCATTGGACCATCTGCAGCAGATACTACAAGGATAGCTCCGTCCATTTGTGCAGCACCAGTGATCATATTTTTAACATAGTCAGCGTGTCCTGGGCAGTCAACGTGTGCATAGTGACGAGAATCTGTTTCATACTCAACGTGTGCAGTTGAGATAGTGATTCCACGTTCCTTCTCTTCTGGAGCACCATCGATTTGGTCGTAAGCACGAGCTTCCCCACTACCAAATTTGTTGAATAATACGTTTGTAATTGCTGCAGTTAAAGTTGTTTTACCATGGTCAACGTGTCCAATTGTACCAATATTAACGTGGTCTTTGGAACGGTCAAATTTTTCTTTAGCCATGTATATTTCCTCCTTTAATTAAGTAAAAGTTTTTATTTATTTTCATGTATCTTGGCTTAGCGATAACTCGTCTAAGCCTATAATACAAGTTATACTTCAGATTGCTGAAAAAATCAATTATAAAAATTATTTATTGTCCAGCATTTTTCTTGATAATTTCTTCTGCTAGACTCTTAGGAACTTCTTCATAATGATCGAAGTGCATAGTGTAAGTACCACGACCTTGTGTATTAGAACGAAGTGAAGTTGCATAACCAAACATTTCTGCTAATGGTACGAATGCTTTAACAACTTGTGCTGTACCTCGAGCTTCCATTCCTTCCACACGTCCACGACGAGAAGTAACATCACCCATGATGTCTCCCATGTATTCTTCTGGGATAACTACCTCAACCTTCATCATTGGTTCAAGGATTGCAGGGTCACATTTGTTCTTCGCTGCTTTAAGCGCCATTGACGCTGCTACTTTAAATGCCGTTTCATTGGAATCGACATCGTGATAACTTCCATCAAAAAGCGTCGCCTTTAAATCGATTAATGGGTATCCTGCAAGTACACCATTTTCCATTGTTTCTTTAATACCAGCCTCAACAGATGCGATGTATTCACGTGGTACTACACCACCAACGATATTATTAACGAATTCAAAACCAGCACCTTCTTCGTTTGGTTCGAATTTAACCCAAACGTGACCATACTGACCACGACCACCAGATTGGCGAACGAATTTACCTTCTACTTCCGCAGAAGCACGGAATGTTTCACGGTAAGATACTTGTGGAGCACCAACGTTAGCTTCTACTTTGAACTCACGTTTCAAACGGTCCACGATAATATCAAGGTGTAACTCACCCATACCAGAAATGATTGTTTGACCAGTTTCCTGATCTGTTTCAGTTCTGAATGTAGGGTCTTCCTCAGCTAGTTTAGCTAATGCAATACCCATCTTATCTTGGTCTGCTTTTGATTTAGGTTCAATCGCAACAGAGATTACTGGTTCAGGGAATTCCATTGATTCTAGGATTACTAGACTTTTCTCATCACATAGTGTGTCTCCAGTACTAGTATCTTTCAAACCAACTGCACCCGCGATATCTCCAGCATAAACTTCATCAATTTCCTCACGAGAGTTTGCGTGCATTTGTAGGATACGTCCTACACGTTCACGTTTATCTTTCGTAGAGTTTTTAATGTATGAACCTGATTTTAAGACACCAGAGTACACACGGAAGAATGTAAGTTTACCAACGAATGGATCTGTCATTACCTTAAACGCAAGTGCTGAGAATGGTTCTTTATCATCAGCTTTACGTACTACTTCTTCTTCTGTATCTGGAACAATACCTTCAATCGCAGCGATATCCAATGGAGATGGTAAGTAATCTACAACACCATCAATTAATAATTGAACACCTTTGTTTTTGAAAGCTGATCCACAGAATACTGGATAAAATTCTACACTTAATGTAGCTTTACGAATAGCGTCTACTAATTCTTCGTTAGAGAATTCTTCACCGTCTAAGTAGCGCATCATTAGTTCTTCATCTAATTCAGCAACTGCTTCAACAAGGTTTGTACGATATTCCTCTGCTTGTTCTTTGTACTCATCAGGAATTGGCTTAGCTTCTGTACGATTACCAAGATCATCAAGGTAGTAGTGAGCTTGCATTGAAACAAGATCAATGATTCCTTCAAATTCATCTTCAGCACCAATTGGAAGTTGTACTGGGTGAGCATTAGCTCCCAAACGATCGCCAATCGTACCTACTGAATAAAGGAAGTCTGCACCGACTTTATCCATTTTGTTTACAAAAACAATACGTGGTACACCATAAGTTGTTGCTTGGCGCCACACTGTTTCTGTTTGCGGTTCTACACCAGACTGAGCATCTAGTACAGCTACCGCACCATCAAGTACACGTAATGAACGCTCAACTTCTACTGTGAAGTCTACGTGTCCAGGTGTATCGATGATGTTAATACGGTTACCTTTCCATTGCGCAGTTGTAGCTGCAGAGGTAATGGTAATACCGCGTTCTTGTTCCTGATCCATCCAGTCCATTTGAGAAGCACCTTCGTGTGTTTCTCCGATTTTGTGGATACGACCTGTGTAGTACAAGATACGTTCTGTTGCTGTTGTTTTACCAGCATCGATGTGAGCCATGATACCGATATTACGTGTATTCTCCAAGGAGAACTCTCTAGGCATGAATATTTCTCCTTCCTACATATAATATAGTGGTTTGATAATTACCAGCGGTAGTGAGCAAATGCTTTGTTTGCTTCCGCCATTTTGTGCATATCTTCGCGTTTTTTAACAGACGCACCTGTATTGTTTGAAGCATCTAGGATTTCATTCGCTAAACGCTCTTCCATTGTTTTTTCACCGCGAAGACGAGAGTAATTTACGATGTAACGTAAACCTAAAGCTTGACGACGTTCTGGTCTAACCTCAACTGGTACTTGGTAGTTAGAACCACCAACACGACGAGCGCGTACTTCAAGTACTGGCATAACGTTTTTCATAGCTTGTTCAAAAACGTCCATTGCGTTCTGGCCGCTACGTTCTTGTACTAATTCAAACGCACTATACAAAATCTTTTGTGCTTTACCTCTTTTTCCATCAACCATAATTTGATTGATTAAACGTGTAACAAGTTTTGAGTTGTATAACGGATCTGGTAAGACATCACGCTTTTGTACTGGTCCTTTACGTGGCATATCTTTCCCTCCTTCCTAAAATCTTATTGAAGAAATTATTTTTTCTTAGGTCTTTTCGCTCCGTATTTAGAACGACCTTGCATACGACCTTCAACACCTGAAGTATCAAGTGCACCACGAACGATATGGTAACGTACCCCTGGTAAGTCTTTTACACGTCCACCACGAATTAACACTACACTGTGCTCTTGTAAGTTGTGTCCAATTCCAGGAATATAAGCTGTTACCTCGATTTGGTTTGACAAACGTACACGTGCATATTTACGAAGTGCAGAGTTTGGTTTCTTAGGTGTTAGCGTACCAACACGAGTACATACACCACGTTTTTGTGGAGAAGATTGATCAGTCGCAATTTTTCTACGGCTGTTATAACCTTTATTTAAAGCTGGTGAATCTGACTTTTTAGACTTAGATACACGACCTTTACGAACTAATTGATTAATAGTTGGCATCTAGATTTCCTCCTCTCTTTAGTAAAGATGTAATACCACACATCCAGGTGGTTCATATTAGAGCAAAAAACAAAGTCTTCGCAAATAATTGCCAAAACTTTATTGTTTGATCACTACGGTTGCTGCTCCAACATCTATTCCACAAGCTTTTCCTAGTTCTTTCATAGAATCCACATAAGAAATAGGTACAGAGTGTTCTGTCGCAGTCTGTGAAACTCTGCTAGTTAAATGCAAATCAGCATCACTAGCAATGATCACTTCTTTTGCATGACCATTTTTAATGGCTTTTAAGACTTGTTTTGTTCCGATTATCTTTTCAGTATTTACCTGTGCCACTTTTTCATAAGACATATTCATATCCTCCAAAGCAAACAAGGATAACGGAAGCACCTTAAATATACTATCATCACCAAAAAATAAAGTCAACTTTTATTTGTGAATTTATACAATTATTTAAAGTATTTCGTCCTTGTTGTCTATCAAGTAAATGTATTTAATGGGTTACCCGCCACTTTATATGGCAGGTAATCCATTTATAAAAGTTATTGTGTAACTTCTTCAGAGTTTGTTTCTGCTTGCTTTAGATCTTCTGCTAGTTTTTCTTGAATCTTACGATAACGCGGCATACCAGTACCTGCTGGGACAAGTTTACCAATAATAACATTCTCTTTCAATCCTAACAGTTCATCACGTTTACCTTTAATTGCTGCATCTGTTAATACTCTAGTTGTTTCTTGGAATGACGCAGCTGATAAGAATGAATCTGTTTCTAGAGATGCTTTAGTGATACCTAGTAATACTGGACGACCTACTGCTGGTTGACCACCTGTTACTAGCGCTTCTTTATTAGCATCCTTGAACTGGTGAATTTCTAATAGAGAGCCAGGTAGTACTTCTGTATCTCCAGCATCAGCAACACGTACTTTACGAAGCATTTGTCGCACCATTACCTCGACGTGTTTATCACCAATCTCTACCCCTTGCATACGGTATACTTTCTGTACCTCTTTTAATAGATACGTTTGTACGCCGTCGATACCTTGGATTTTCAGTAGTTCTTTCGGATCAATAGAACCTTCTGTCAATGGTTGACCAGCTTCTACTGAATCGCCAATCGCTACTTTAAGTCGAGAACCGTATGGAGCTGTATAAGTTTTTGTCTCTACAGCACTTTGAACAACGATTTCTTGTTTGTCTTTGACTTCTGTAACATCTTGAACAATACCATTCAGTTCTGAAATAACTGCCTGACCTTTCGGATTACGCGCTTCGAAGATCTCTTGAATACGCGGTAAACCTTGTGTAATATCGTTACCTGCTACCCCACCAGTGTGGAATGTACGCATTGTTAACTGTGTACCTGGCTCACCGATAGATTGAGCAGCGATGATACCTACCGCTTCTCCTACTTCTACTTCTTCACCAGTAGCTAGGTTACGGCCGTAACATTTTTTACATGCACCATGTTTGGTATTACATGTGAAAGCAGAGCGGATAGTTACCTCTTCAATTCCTGCTTCTGTGATTTCTTTCGCTGCATCTTCAGAAATTACTTCGTTTTTCGCAACGATAAGTTCATTTGTTTCTGGATGCTTCACGTTTTGGAATGCCGTTCTACCAACTAGACGATCAAATAATGGTTCGATCATTTCCGTACCTTCTGTAATAGCAGATACTGTTAAGCCACGATCTGTTCCACAATCATCCTCACGGATAATAACATCCTGCGCAACATCAACTAGACGTCTTGTTAAGTAACCAGAGTCTGCTGTCTTAAGGGCTGTATCGGCAAGACCTTTACGAGCACCGTGTGTAGAGATAAAGTATTCTAATACTGTTAAACCTTCACGGAAACTTGATTTAATCGGCAACTCAATAATTCGACCAGCCGGGTTGGCCATTAACCCACGCATACCTGCTAACTGTGTAAAGTTAGACGCGTTACCACGAGCTCCTGAATCACTCATCATGAAGATCGGGTTACTGTTATCTAGTGATTGCATTAGTTTAGCTTGAATTGTATCTTTTGCTTGAGACCAAACAGCAATGACACGATCATAGCGTTCTTCTTCCGTAATAAGACCTCGACGGAATTGCTTCGTAACTTTATCTACTTTATCTTGTGCTTCTTTCAAGATTTCTTCTTTCTCAGAAAGCACTACGATATCGGCAACACCAACTGTAATACCAGCTTTAGTAGAGTAAGCAAATCCTAAATCTTTCATGCGGTCAAGCATTTTAGATGTTTCACTAATTTTGAACTTCTTGAATACTTCTGCAATGATATCACCAAGAATACCTTTTTTGAACGGTGCAATAATATCACGTTTTGCAATTTCTTGTGTGATATTAACACCTTGTTCAACAAAGTATTTATCAGGTGTTGCAACTTCTAAGTTTTGCTGTGTTGGCTCATTCATATAAGGGAATGATTCTGGCAGCATACTGTTAAAAATTAATTTACCAACAGTGGTAATTAATAATTTGTTTGTTTGTTCTTCTGTGAATGCTTCTTTATTTAGTGAAGATGGTTGAACGGCAACACGAGTGTGTAAATGTACATAGCCATTTTGATAAGCTAGCATTGCTTCGTTTAGATCTTTGAAGATCATACCTTCACCAATAGCATTTTCACGTTCTAATGTTAAGTAATAGTTACCTAATACCATATCCTGTGATGGTGTAACAACTGGTTTACCATCTTTAGGGTTTAGAATGTTTTGAGCGGCAAGCATTAAAATACGAGCTTCTGCCTGTGCTTCTGCTGATAACGGAACGTGTACCGCCATTTGGTCACCGTCAAAATCTGCGTTGTATGCTGTACACACTAATGGGTGCAAGCGAATCGCACGACCTTCTACAAGTGTAGGTTCAAATGCTTGAATACCTAAACGGTGAAGAGTTGGTGCACGGTTTAGTAATACTGGGTGTTCTTTAATTACATCTTCAAGGACATCCCATACTTCCTCATGTAATCTTTCAATTTTCCGTTTAGCAGATTTAATGTTATGCGCTAATCCACGCTCTACTAATTCTTTCATGATAAACGGTTTGAATAATTCAACCGCCATTTCTTTCGGTAGACCACATTGGTACATTTTCAAATGTGGACCTACGACGATTACAGAACGTCCAGAATAGTCAACACGTTTACCTAATAAGTTTTGACGGAAACGACCTTGTTTACCTTTCAACATATGAGATAAAGATTTTAACGGACGGTTACCTGGACCAGTTACTGGGCGTCCACGACGTCCATTATCAATAAGTGCGTCAACAGCTTCTTGAAGCATACGTTTTTCATTCTGCACGATAATGCTTGGAGCACCTAAATCAAGAAGACGTTTCAAACGATTATTACGATTGATTACTCGACGATATAAGTCGTTTAAATCTGAAGTAGCAAAGCGTCCACCATCTAACTGAACCATTGGTCTTAATTCTGGCGGGATAATAGGCAATACATCCATAATCATCCAACTTGGTTCATTACCAGAGTTACGGAATGCCTCTAATACTTCTAAACGTTTAATCGCGCGAGTTCTACGTTGACCTTGTGCTGATTTTAATTCTTCACGTAGAATTTCTACTTCTTTTTCAAGATCGATATCTTGTAAGATTTTTTTGATTGCTTCTGCACCCATGTCAGCTTTGAATGAGCTACCATATTTATCGCGATAAGCACGGTATTCTTTTTCAGATAGCAATTGTTTTTTCTCAAGTGCCGTATCACCTGGATCCGTTACGATGTATGCTGCGAAGTAAATAACTTCTTCCAGCGCTCTAGGTGACATATCTAGTACTAATCCCATACGACTAGGAATACCTTTGAAATACCAGATGTGTGATACCGGCGCAGCCAATTCGATGTGACCCATGCGTTCACGACGAACTTTTGCTTTTGTTACTTCCACACCACAACGATCACATACAACACCTTTATATCTTACACGCTTATATTTACCACAATGACATTCCCAATCTTTTGTAGGACCGAAAATTCGTTCACAAAACAGACCATCTTTTTCAGGTTTTAATGTACGATAATTAATCGTTTCTGGTTTCTTTACCTCACCAAATGACCATGAACGGATTTTATTTGGTGACGCTAATCCAATCTTCATATATTCAAAATTATTTACATCTAACAAGGGGTAAACCTCCCTTTTAGTCTTTTGTTTTGATTCAAGCATTATGCTTATTAACGATTCGCGCCCGATCAATCTTGCGAGAAGGTTGATCGGGTTTGAATATAGTTAACCTCTATTTGCTAGGTGCTTCTTCTATCTCTAAATTAAAGTTGTCAGCAGATTGCGAATCATCATCTTCATCATCTGTGAGCTCAATTTCTTGCTCATCACCTGATAACATCTTCACATCCATACCTAAACTTTGTAATTCTTTAATCAATACTTTAAATGATTCTGGGATTCCTGGTTCAGGAACGTTATCACCTTTAACAATTGATTCATATGTTTTCACACGACCAACTGTATCATCTGATTTAACAGTTAAGATTTCTTGTAATGTGTAAGCAGCACCATATGCTTCAAGTGCCCATACCTCCATCTCACCGAAACGTTGTCCACCAAATTGTGCTTTACCACCTAATGGTTGTTGCGTAACTAGTGAGTATGGTCCTGTTGAACGAGCGTGTAGTTTGTCATCTACCATGTGTGCTAGTTTAATCATATACATAACACCAACAGATACACGGTTATCAAATGGTTCACCTGTACGTCCGTCATAAAGGATTGTTTTCGCATCTCTAGCTAATCCTGCTTCTTCTAGTGTTTCCCAAACATCTTCCTCACGCGCACCATCAAATACAGGTGATGCAACATGAATACCAAGTTGTCTCGCAGCCATACCTAAGTGCAACTCAAGCACTTGCCCGATATTCATACGAGAAGGTACCCCTAATGGGTTTAACATGATATCGATCGGTGTACCGTCTGGTAGGAATGGCATATCTTCTTCTGGTAATATCTTAGAGATAACCCCTTTATTACCGTGACGACCGGCCATTTTATCCCCTTCATGTATTTTACGTTTTTGTACGATATATACACGAACTAACTGGTTAACACCTGGTGGTAATTCATCACCGTCTGCACGGTTGAAGATCTTAACATCTAGTACAATACCACCTGCACCGTGAGGTACTCTTAGTGATGTATCACGAACTTCACGAGCTTTTTCACCAAAGATAGCATGTAATAGACGTTCTTCAGCTGATAATTCTGTTACCCCTTTAGGCGTAACCTTACCAACTAATAAATCACCGTCATCCACTTCTGCACCGACACGAATAATACCTCTTTCATCTAAATCACGCAATGCATCTTCCCCAACATTAGGGATATCACGTGTGATCTCTTCAGGTCCTAACTTCGTATCACGCGCTTCCGATTCGTACTCTTCAATATGAATAGAAGTATATACATCATCTTTTACAAGGCGCTCACTCATGATGATCGCATCCTCGTAGTTATATCCTTCCCATGTCATAAATCCAACAAGTACGTTCTGACCTAACGCTAATTCACCTAACTCCATTGAAGGTCCATCAGCTAGGATTTCTCCTTTTGTGACACGGTCACCTTTAGACACGATTGGACGTTGGTTAATCGAAGTACCGTGGTTAGAACGGATGAATTTCTGTAGGCGATAGCGATCTAAGTCACCTTCTACTTCTTTTCCATCTACTTCTGTAATACGGCGAACAAGCACTTCTTTTGCTTCTACACGTTCAACAATACCTTCGTACTTACAAATAATGGCCGCACCAGAGTCTTTACCAGATACATATTCCATACCTGTACCAACGATTGGTGATCTCGGTTGAATAAGCGGCACTGCTTGACGCTGCATGTTCGCACCCATCAAGGCACGGTTGGAGTCATCGTTTTCCAAGAAAGGAATACATGCTGTCGCTGCAGATACTACTTGCTTAGGCGAAACGTCCATATAGTCAATTTTTTCACGTTTAACCATCGTGTTTTCACCACGGAACCTTGAGATAACTTCTTCATCTGCAAACGTTCCATCTTCATTTAATTTCGCATTTGCTTGCGCAACAACATAGTTATCTTCTTCGTCAGCTGTTAAATAATCCATCTGACCTGTCACTTGACCTGTTTCTGGGTCAACACGGCGATATGGCGTTTCAATGAAACCAAATTTATTAACTCTTGCATAAGATGATAATGAGTTAATCAAACCGATGTTAGGACCCTCAGGTGTTTCGATCGGACACATACGACCATAGTGAGAATAGTGAACGTCACGCACTTCCATACCAGCACGTTCACGAGTTAGACCACCAGGTCCTAGTGCAGATAAACGTCTCTTATGTGTTAATTCGGCTAATGGATTTGTTTGATCCATAAACTGTGATAACTGCGAGCTACCAAAGAATTCTTTAATAGATGCAATTACTGGACGAATATTAATCAATTGCTGTGGCGTAATAGATGAAGTGTCTTGGATAGACATTCTTTCACGAACCACACGCTCCATACGTGATAAACCGATTCTGAATTGATTTTGTAACAATTCACCGACTGAACGAAGACGACGATTTCCTAAGTGGTCAATATCGTCTGTATCTCCGATTCCGTGTAAAATGTTAAAGAAATAACTGATAGCAGAAAGAATATCAGCAGGTGTAATATGTTTAATGCTATCATCCACATTACAGTTACCTAATACGGTTAGCTTTCTTTCCCCTTCCGGATCAGTTGGATCAATAATTTTTACTGATTGCACATGAATTGGTTCTTCTAACACACCTTCATGTGGCTCCAATACTTTTTCGCCGAAACGATTTTCTTCTGAATCTAGTATTGGTAAGATTTTATCTAACAATCGTCTATCAAGCTGATCTCCTGCATTAGCAATCACTTCACCCGTTTCAGGATCTACTAATGGCTCTGCGAGAATCTGATTGAATAAACGGTTTTTCAAATGTAATTTTTTATTTAATTTATAACGACCAACATGCGCTAAGTCATATCGTTTCGGATCAAAGAATCGTGAAACTAATAAGCTTTTAGCATTTTCTACTGTTGGTGGCTCTCCTGGACGTAGACGTTCATAAATTTCTAATAACGCCTTTTCACTAGTTTCTGTATTGTCTTTTTCTAGAGTGTTCCTCAAGTATTCATTCTCTCCAAGTAACTCTAGAATCTCTTGATCATCACCGAAACCTAGTGCTCTAAGTAATACAGTGATAGGTAGTTTTCTAGTACGATCAATTCGTACGTGAACAACGTCTTTTGCGTCTGTTTCGAACTCTAACCATGCACCTCTATTTGGAATAACTGTAGCACCAAAGCCACGTTTTCCGTTTTTATCAATCTTCTCATTGAAGTAAACACTTGGCGAACGAACAAGCTGTGAAACGATAACACGTTCTGCACCATTGATTACAAAGGTGCCTGTTTCCGTCATTAACGGGAAATCTCCCATAAATACTTCTTGCTCTTTTACTTCACCCGTCTCGTTATTTAACAAACGAACTTTCACTCGAAGAGGAGCGTTGTAAGTTACATCTCTTTCTTTCGATTCATCGACTGGATATTTCGGTTCATCAAGCTTATAATCGACGAATTCCAGTGATAAATTACCGGCGAAATCTTCGATTGGAGAAATATCTTGAAACATTTCTCTTAAGCCCTCATCTAAGAACCATTGATAGGATGCAGTTTGAATCTCGATTAAATTTGGTAATTCTAATACCTCGCTGATACGCGCATAGCTTCGGCGTTGGCGGTGTCGTCCGTATTGAACTAGTTGACCTGTCAACTGATTCACCCCTCGATCAATATTAAAGATAGTTGCTATAAAAATAGCACAAATGAAACCACACCTACTATTTATACACAACTTACTATAGTGATTTGACATTTTTCTATAGATCGTATAAATTTAGTAAGTGTTAAACACTCGTTCGGTTAAAGAACCGAACAAACTTGTAAGCAAAGCATGCACAAGTTCTATATAGACATCTGCATGTGCAAATGTTATTCATTTACTAATAGTAGTACTGTGGAAATAATAAAAAGGATTCATAAAAGGTTACGTAGATAATCTCTATTAGCTAATAGCCGATGATAGTAACAAAAAAATATGCCAAGGTGTAAAAAGTCATCATGTTAAATAGTTTTGCCTATATCGCAAAAAAATATACATTTCCTAACATTTTCACTTGACAAACCTTCCGTTCTATTGGCATTTTTTAATACTACCACAATCATTTAACAGAGTCAAACTATTTTGCACAGAAAATAAAATAACCTTTCGCTTTCGTTACAACCTCTACTTCAGCAAATAATTCAGCTAGCTTCTTTTTCGCTGAAGGTGCTCCTTGTTTCTTTTGGATAACCACCCACAACTCCCCGTTGGGCATCAACGCTTCTTTTGCTTCTTCAAACATTTGGTGAACAACCTGTTTACCAGCTCTAATCGGCGGATTTGTCAAAATTGCTGCGAATCTTTGGTCCGTTATCTTAGCTAAGATATCACTTTCTTTAAACGACACATTCTTTACGCTGTTTTGTTCAGCATTTTTTTTAGCCAATTCCAATGCTCTCCCATTCACATCCACTCCAACAACACTTCTTTCAGGATATGCCGCTGCTAAAGAGAGACTGATCGGACCATATCCACAACCTATATCAAGAATAGGACCTTTTATATCTGGCATATCAAATGCTTCGATTAATACACGCGAACCGAAGTCAACTTCACTCTTAGAAAACACTCCGTTATCTGTTGTAAACGTAAATTTTCTACCTCGTAATTCATACACCCACGTTTGTGGATTACTTTCAACATCTGGAGATTGCGAGAAATACTGATCCATCAACACACCTTCCTTCTTTTTTCATTCTAAACAGGCAAAGGACTAAGAAGCAAGCAAGAAACACTCCTTTACCAGATTAAGAAAGAACAAAGCAACCCAACACGAGTTGCTTTGTTCTGTTTCTCTCTTTTTATCCGCAAAGAAAGCTCGCCATTATCCATAGCGAGCTTTCTTTTTAGCGTAATGCTTATTTTAATTCGATAGATGCTCCAGCTTCTTCAAGCTTAGCTTTCATTTCTTCTGCTTCTTCTTTGCTAATGCCCTCTTTAACTGCTCCAGGTGCATTATCTACAAGGTCTTTAGCATCTTTAAGTCCAAGACCAGTGATTTCACGTACAGCTTTAACCACTTTGATTTTAGAAGATCCAGCACTTTCAAGTACTACATCAAATTCAGTTTGTTCAGCTTCTGCTTCTCCACCTGCTGCTGCACCTGCTACTGCTACAGGAGCTGCTGCAGTTACTCCAAATTCTTCTTCAATTGCTTTTACTAAGTCGTTTAAATCAAGAACAGACATTTCTTTGATTGCTTCGATAATTTGCTCTTTAGACATGTTCAATTCCTCCTAATTTTTTATATTATTTTACGAACATAATTTGTTTTGCAATAAAAACTTACGCACCTTGCTCTTCTTTTTGCTCTGCAATTGCTTTTGTAGCATATGCAAAGTTTCGTACTGGTGCTTGTAGTACGCTGAGTAACATAGAAACCATACCTTCGTAGTTTGGAAGGTTTGCAAGTTCTTGAATTTGCTCAAGAGTTGCCACTGATCCTTCAACCACGCCACCTTTGATTTCTAACGCTTCGTGCTCTTTAGCAAAGTTATTTAATACTTTCGCCGGAGCCACAACATCATCTTTACTGAATGCAATAGCTGTTGGTCCTACTAATACATCATTTAAATCAGTAAGTTCAGCTTCTTCAACCGCACGACGAGTCATTGTGTTTTTGTACACTTTGAACTCCACGCCCGCTTCACGTAATTGTGAACGCAATTCTGTAACTTCTGCAACATCAAGACCTCGGTAGTCTACAAGAATCGTTGATTGGCATTCACGAAGTTTATCCGCGATTTCAGAAACGACTTGTTTCTTTTGCTCGATTACATTTGACATGATTACACCTCCTAGAACGCGATCATTATACCGTTCGCACAAAACGAAAACCTCCATATCTAAGCAGACATGGAGGTTTATGACTGTAAACAGCAAATCCTAAAAAGATCTCTGTTCATTATATCAGACACACCTCGGTAGGAAATTAAGCTTTCGCACCTACTGTCTACGGTATAATGTATTTAATTAATATTTAAAAAGTCAACTTGACCCTTGAAGATTATATTAAACTTTAAAGTAAAAGTCAAGAGAATTATTTAGTGTATACAGATGAATCTACTTTAACACCTGGTCCCATAGTAGATGAAACTGCTACGTTACGCATATACGTACCTTTAGCTGCTTGAGGCTTAGCTTTTGCAATTGTTTCTGCAACTGCGTTGAAGTTTTCAACAAGCTTATCAAGTTCAAATGATACTTTACCAATCGGCACATGAATGTTTGATTGTTTATCTACACGGTATTCTACTTTACCTGCTTTGATTTCATTAACAGCTTTTTCTACTTCAAAAGTAACTGTTCCTGTTTTAGGGTTTGGCATTAGACCTTTTGGACCTAATACACGACCAAGTTTACCAACTTCAGCCATCATGTCTGGAGTTGCTACAACTACATCAAATTCAAACCAACCTTGGTTGATTTTGTTGATTAATTCTTGATCTCCTACATAGTCAGCTCCAGCAGCTTCTGCTTCCTTCGCTTTATCCCCTTTAGCAAATACAAGTACTGATTGTGATTTACCTGTACCATGTGGTAGCACCATTGCTCCACGAATTTGTTGATCTGCTTTCTTAGGATCTACTCCTAAACGGAATGCAGCCTCAACTGTTTCATCAAAGCTTGCTGTTGAAGCTTTTTGTACTAATTCTAAAGCTTCTTTCGCATCATACAATTTAGTTCGATCAACAAGTTTTAAAGCTTCTTGTTGTTTTTTTGTTTTCTTTGCCATTTTAAAATTCCTCCTTTGTGGTTTTAGCGGTTATACCTCCCACTTTTTTAAAACGTAAATAGATTTGTCAAAGTTAAAGGTTGCGGGTGATGAACAAAATCCTCCACTACCGCAACCTTCCATTACTCTACAACGCTGTGAGATTAGTCTTCGATAACAATACCCATGCTGCGCGCTGTACCTTCGACCATACGCATTGCAGCTTCAACATCAGCAGCATTTAAATCTGGCATTTTTGTTTCGGCAATTTCTTTTACCTTGTCGCGTTTAAGTGTTGCCACTTTGTTACGATTTGGTTCACCTGACCCAGATTCAATACCAGCTGCTTTTTTAAGCAACACAGCTGCTGGTGGAGTTTTGGTAATGAATGTAAATGAACGGTCTTCATATACCGTAATTTCTACTGGAATAATCATGCCAGCTTGATCTTGTGTTTTAGCGTTAAACTCTTTACAAAATCCCATGATGTTAATACCTGCTTGACCTAATGCAGGACCAACTGGTGGTGCTGGATTCGCTTTTCCGGCTGGAATTTGAAGTTTTACAATTGAATCTACTTTTTTAGCCACGAGACACACCTCCTTAAGTCCGTGATGTGGTAATAGGGCTTTTGCCCTCCCACTCGATTACATATGAAAAAATAACCTTATACTCGGGGCATAAAGAACATTAAAATCTTAGCATTTTATCAACAAAAATGCAAGTGATTTTACCACATTTATACGATGAAATCTTTATGATAATTTTTTAACTTGCGTAAAGTCCAGTTCAACTGGTGTTTCTCTACCAAACATATTAACATGAACTTTCACTTTTTGTTTTTCTAAATCTATTGCTTCAATAGTACCTGAGAATCCATCAAACGGCCCCTCTGTTACTTCTACTGCTTCATTGACTTCAAGGTCTATTTCTGTAACAGCCTCTTCATATCCCATTCTTTTCAAAATAACTTCTACTTCTTCTTCGAGTAGTGGTGTTGGTTTTGAACCCGATCCAGCGGAACCGACAAAACCTGTAACACCTGGCGTATTACGCACGACATACCATGAATCATCCGTCATGACCATCTCAGCTAATACATAACCTGGGAATACTTTCTTTTTCGCTACTTTCTTTTTACCATTTTTAATTTCTGTCTCTTCATCTTCTGGAACTAACACACGGAAAATCTTATCCTCCATCCCCATAGATTCTAGACGTTTTTCTAAATTTGTTTTTACTTTATTTTCATAACCAGAGTAAGTATGCACGACATACCATCTTTTTTCCATAATATTGAGGGCCTTCGCTCGCCCTTCCCTCCCTTGTTTTAACTTTTCTATAAGTCGGCGATTTCTTTGCAATTAAAAAACCCGCCAAACGGGTTCTTTTCATTCATATTTAATTACAGTATAACATATATAATAGTGAATTATTCAAATAACCAATTAAGAAGTTGTGTAATTCCTAAGTCAATAAGTGTAAAAAAGATTGCTACAAAAGCTACAGTAGCCACTACTATAATGGTATAACGAGTTAATTCACGACCTCTAGGCCATGATACTTTCTTCATTTCCCGGCTGACATTCTTTAAAAAAGTAACTGGTTTCACAGAAGGTACCTCCAAACTGTCTACTAACTACCGTCAAAGTCTACTTTGTTTCGCGATGTATGGTATGTCGATTGCATCTCTTACAAAATTTCTTTATTTCAATTCGGTCAGAGATCGATGGATTCTTTTCCGTTCTATAATTTCTACTATGACAAACCTCGCACGCAAGTGCTATTTTTTTACCCATTATTTCCACCTCTTATATGGGTTATTACAACTATTATAATGTAGCATGGTTAAAGTTAACTGTCAACGCTCGTACAATTTCATGAAATGCTTATACCGCTTTCCTCCAAATATTTCTCGAGCTTTTTCTTCACACGTTGTAATGCGTTATCAATAGATTTGGCATGACGGTTTAATTCTGCTGAAATCTCTTGATAGGTTTTTCCTTCAAGATAGAGCAGCAACACTTCCCGTTCTAATTTGCTGAGCAATTCAGATAATTTAGTTTCCATATCACCATGCCGCTCTCTGTTTATGAGTAATTCTTGAGGATCCATCGCAATAGTTGCTTCTAAAACATCTATCAATGTTCGCTCGGAATCATCATTATAGATAGGTTTATCCAATGATATGTACGAATTTAATGGCATATGTTTTTGCCTTGTTGCTGTTTTAATCGCAGTAATAATTTGTCTGGTAATACACAATTCCGCAAAAGCTTTAAAGGAAGAAAGCTTGTCCTCTTGAAAATCACGAATTGCTTTATAAAGTCCAATCATTCCCTCTTGCGCAATATCCTCATGATCGGCTCCTACTAGAAAATACGTTTTGGCTTTCGCTCGAACGAACGCTTTATATCGATGAATTAAGAATTCGAGCGCTTGAGTGTCTCCCGCCTGCACTAATGACACCAATTCACTATCGCCTAAATGCTGAAAGTCAGTATCTTTATTTTCTACTCGCATGATGGTTATTGGGACTCCTCCCGGCTTAACGCCAAAAAATAGGTATTGCAGACTACATTAGCAATATTATACAGGAAGCGCTTTAAATACGTCAACCGCTCTCTTTGTAAATTATTTGTTACCTCTGCGCCATTTCTCGAATAATTGTAACACACCATCATCTAACGGAATTTTGCTTTTTATTTTGTTTTGCTTATGTTCTTTAATATCTAGCTCAATTTCATTTTGAATATTTCTCAGTTCAATATCAAGCTCTCTAGCAGAGATCCGGAAGGCTCCCTGGGCGAAGATCGTACGTTGCTCTGTATAGTCAGACGTCGCCACAAAAACCTTTGTCCGGACATTCTTAAATTCTTTCACAAGTCGTTCGATGCATTGATCAGCTGTTTCATTTTCTTTTGTAAAAATGACCTCTACTTTGTACGCTTCTTGTCGATTCTCTAAGCCTCTTACTTCATAAGCATCAAAAACAATGATAACCTTTCGCTTACGATATGCCTGATACTCTGCCATTTTGTCGATTAATAATAATCTAGCTTGATCTAAATCAGTATCCTTTAGAGTCTTTAACTCTTCCCAGGCACCAATCATGTTGTATCCATCTACTAAAAGCACATCCATTAGGACTCACCGTGTTTGTCTCGTTTTCTTAACACTTCATACATAAGGACACTTGCTGCAACAGATGCGTTCAAAGATGAAACAGACCCTACCATCGGTAATCGAACCGTCCAGTCACATTTCTGTTTAACTAAGCGACTAATTCCTTTCCCTTCGTTACCAATAACAAGCGCTATAGGTAACTGACCATCTAACTCACGATAGTCTTCTGTTGCCTCCGCTTCTGTGCCTACTACCCATACATTACGAGATTTTAGCTCTTCAATTGTCTGAACAATATTCGTCACCCTAACTACAGGAATATGCTCGATCGCTCCAACTGATGTCTTAGCAACGGTCGTCGTAAGCCCTACTGATCTACGCTTCGGAATGATGATACCGTGAGCACCGGTTGCGTCGGCGCTACGTAAAATAGACCCTAAGTTATGTGGATCCTCTATCTCATCTAAAATTAAAAAGAATGGAGATTCTCCACGTTTTTCAGCCACATCAAACAAATCATCTATTGATGCATAATCATAAGCAGCAACCATCGCTGCAATACCTTGATGATTTCCCTCAACTAGCTGATCTAACTTCTTCTTAGGTACTTTTTGTACTGGAGCATTTTTTGCTTTAGCTAAGCCTTGTAGTTTTTTTGCCAAAGATGCATTTAAATTTTCTACTATATATAATTTTTGAATGGAACGCTCCGATTCTAGTGCCTCCATTACGGTGTTCTTTCCAATAATCCATTCTCCACTCATATTCATTCGTCTCCTTTCTCTGTAATCTCGATAGCTTGTTTAATAAGCTCGTCTAACCGGTCGTGTTGCTGATCCAAATATAAAAAACCTACAAGCGCCTCAAAAGCTGTACTATATCGATATGCTTGTACACTTGTGTTTTTAGGTACGGAGCCAGATTTAGCATTCCGGCCCCTTTTCACTACAGATAACTCTTCTGCCGTAAGCACATTTGAATCGATCCATTTATGCACAACGTTAGCCTGTGCTGTTGCTTTAACAAAGCTAACTGCATGCTTGTGCAATTGTTGCACCTTTACTGTCCCTTTACTAATCAAATATTCTCTTACGTATTTTTCGTAAATCGCATCACCCATATACGCAAGTGCAAGACTCTTTAATTCTCTAGGTTGCTCATGTCTCATCATTATCCTCGCTTCCATCTTGTTCCCTGCGGTGTATCCTCAAGGATAATGTTACGCTCTTTTAAATCATCTCTAATTTTATCAGCCATTTGGAAATCTTTATTCTTTCTAGCATTAATTCGTTGTTCTATCAATGCCTCGATTTCCTCATCCAGTAACGAATCTTCCTCTGTCTGCGGTATTCCTAGAATGTCAAACCATGTTGTGAATGTATCAATAAATGCGTCAATGACCTCTTCATGTGTTTGATCAGCATTCAAATATAGGTTTGCTTCTTTTACTAAGTCAAATATGACTGCAATGGCGTTCGCTGTGTTAAAGTCATCATCCATTTCTTTTTCAAATTGTTCTTTCAATGTCGCAATTTTGTCTAACCATTCTTGGTTATTATCAACTAAATTTAAACTTGTCGACCTGCGGTGCTCTAGATTAGTTAAGGCATTTTCTATACGCTCATAACTATTTTTAGCACTTGCTAATAGCTCATCATTAAAGTTAATAGGGTTACGATAATGAACACTTAACATAAAGAATCGCAGCACTTTTGGGTCATGTTGTTCGATTAAGTCATGTGTTAAGACAAAATTACCAAGTGATTTCGACATTTTTTCATTATCAATATTAATGTATCCATTATGCATCCAGTAATTAGCCATTGTCTTGCCCGTGCAAGCTTCTGATTGTGCAATTTCATTTTCGTGATGTGGGAAGGCTAAGTCTTGCCCACCTGCATGGATATCAATCGTATCACCTAAATATTTTTTCACCATGGCAGAGCATTCGATGTGCCAACCTGGGCGCCCTTCTCCCCAAGGCGATTGCCAAGAAATTTCTCCGTCTTTAGCATTTTTCCACAAAGCAAAATCTAACGGATCTTCTTTCTTCTCTTCTACTTGAATGCGTGCACCAGATCTTAGGTCATCAATTGATTGATGTGACAATTTCCCATAATTATCGAATGATCTTGTTTTAAAGTATACATCACCATCTGACTCATATGCGTGCCCTTTGTTAACTAATACCTCAATGAAATTAATAATATCATCCATTGTTTCTGTTACACGAGGATGATGGCTTGCTTCCTTTACACCTAAAGCACCAACATCTTCTTTATATGCTTTAATAAAACGATCCGCTATTTTCGGTACTTCTTCTCCTAATTCATTGGCAGCCTTTATCAATTTATCATCTACGTCGGTAAAATTAAGTACATAGTCTACACCATAGCCTTTATACTCAAAGTATCTTCTTACTGTATCAAAAACAATAGCAGGACGTGCATTACCAATATGAATATAATTATAAACAGTCGGACCACACACATACATCTTAACACGGTTAGGCTCTAACGGCTGAAACTCCTCTTTCTTACGTGTCACTGTATTATATAATTTAATGGTCATGATAATTCTCTCCTTTTATCGTTTCAAGTTCTTGTTTTAATTGTTGAATCTCACTTCTCATTTCTTTGATGACTTCACTCATCGGATCCGGCAATTTATGGTGATCTAAATCTGTACGTACTTTTTCTCCATTTTGGACAACTATTCTTCCTGGTATTCCGACAACGGTTGAATGACCGGGAACATCTTTAAGCACTACGGAACCCGCACCAATCTTAGAACTTTCTCCAATTGTGATGGAACCTAACACTTTTGCTCCGGTAGCAACTAGTACATTATCTTTTATCGTTGGATGTCGCTTACCCTTTTCTTTACCTGTTCCACCCAATGTAACTCCTTGATATATCGTAACATTATCACCTATCTCGCACGTTTCTCCAATGACAACCCCCATCCCATGGTCAATAAAGAAGCGTCGACCGATTTTGGCACCTGGATGAATTTCGATTCCTGTGAAAAATCGGCTAATTTGTGAGATTGCTCTAGCGAAAAAGAAAAATTTCTTTCGGTAAAAAGCGTGTGCAACGCGATGTGACCAAATCGCGTGTAAACCAGAATAAGTTAAACAAACTTCAAAATAGGTTCGTGCTGCTGGGTCTTGATCAAAAACAACATCAATGTCTTCTTTCAGTAACTTAAAAAAACCCACGGATCCTCTTCCCCCCTATTGTTTGTACGAGCTATCTATAAAATGATTGGATTACCATACTGCATTCAACCTTCGTAGTCTAACAGTTTACATACATTGCCTTTCAAATCAGGTGATTGTTGAATTCTCTCACCCCATTCTTATTGATCATGTCATTTCGCCTGCAGACCACAAAAACTGGATATAAAAAAACGTCTCTGGTTTTATAACTCAGAGACGCTTTTTTGCGCGGTTCCACTCTGTTTAGGGATAAACGTACCCCTCAACTTTGGACCGATAACGGTGGTAAACCGTTCTTCCCTACTTTCTTTCAAGAAGAAACTCTGAGATGCATTTCAAAGAAACGTGCGTTAACCATTCTCAGCCTATGATGGTCTTCTCTGTAAAAACAACATTTCTTTTACTTCTTCTCATCAACGTACAGTATTATTAATTATTATAGTGCAAATTTAAAAATTTGCTACTTATTTGATTAGCTCAAGTACTTTTTCTAATCTAGACGTAATAACCTCTTTACCTAAAAGGTGAATGGCATTCGGTAGCTCTGGACCGTGCACCTCACCAGTTGTTGCCACACGAATTGGCATAAATAATTTTTTACCTTTTTGTTGCGTTGCTTTTTGTGTTGCCTTAATACTAGCCTTAATGGCCTCTGGAGACAATTCTTCTATAGCATTAAATTGCTCTAGGAAGCCTTCTAATACTTCTGGCACTTGTTCTTCTTTTAACACAGCCATGGCCTCTTCACTATAATTAATATCTGTCTTGAAGAATAACTCTGTTAATTCCACAATTTCCGCACCATAGGATAATTGCTCATGGTATAAGCTAATAAGGCTTTCTACCCAAGCTTTTTGTTCATCGTTCATCTCTTCTGAAACTTTACCAGCCTCAATTAAATGTGGCAAGCTTAATTCCACTACTTTGTCTAGAGATGCTTGTTTAATGTATTGGTTGTTCATCCATTTTAACTTAGCAGGATCAAAGATCGCCGGTGATGTAGACAAGCGCTCTGCATCAAAAATCTTAATGAACTCATCATGTGTAAACAATTCTTCTTCGCCAACTGGTGACCAACCTAGCAATGCGATAAAGTTAAACAATGCTTCTGGTACATAGCCAAGGTTTTTATATTGCTCAATAAATTGTAAGATATGCTCATCACGTTTACTTAATTTTTTACGATTTTCATTTAAGATTAATGTCATGTGACCATACTGTGGAGCTTCCCAACCAAATGCTTCAAACACCATCATTTGTTTTGGAGTATTTGAAATATGCTCTTCTCCACGTAATACATGGCTAATCTTCATGTGATAATCATCGATTGCTACAGCAAAGTTATATGTTGGAATACCATTTTTCTTCACCATTACCCAATCACCGAAGTCACTAGATTCAAATGAAATATTGCCACGTACAATATCATTGAATGTATATGTTTTATTATCTGGCACTCGGAAACGAATACTAGGTAGACGTCCTTCCGCTTCAAATTGCTGCATTTGCTCTTCTGTTAAATCACGATGCGCACCAGAGTATTTCGGTACTTGACCATTAGCACGTTGCTCTTCACGTTCCGCTTCTAGTTCTTCTTCTGTCATATAGCATTTATACGCTAAGCCACGATCTAATAATTCATCGATATATTTTTGATAAATATCTAAACGCTCCGTTTGACGATATGGTCCGTATTCACCACCGATATCTGCACCTTCATCCCAAGTTAAACCAAGCCATTTCAAAAAGTGTAATTGACTTTCTTCTCCGCCTTCCACATTTCGCTTATCATCTGTATCCTCGGTACGAATAATGAAAGATCCACCTAAATGTTTTGCATATAAATAGTTAAAAAGTGCTGTTCTTGCATTTCCGATATGCAAATGCCCTGTTGGACTTGGTGCATAACGTACACGTACTTCATTTCCCATTGTTTTGTCCCTCCAGTATTGTTTTAACGGCCTATTTACCCATTATGTCTATTTTATCATTATTTTCGACAAAATGTTACGATTTATTTCTTCATTAATAAGACAACCGCTTGTGCTGCAATTCCTTCTTTTCTTCCAGTAAAGCCTAACTTTTCTGTTGTGGTTGCTTTCACATTTACTTGTTCTTTATCAGCATGCAAAAGTTGAGCAATGTTCTCCTTGATTGGCGTAACATATGGAGCAAGCTTTGGAGCTTGCGCAATTACTGTACAATCAATATTACCTAGTTTATAACCTTTTTGATCAACTATTTTCCACACTTCTTCTAACAGTTTCTGTGAATCTGCATCTTTAAACGCAGGATCTGTATCAGGAAAATGCTTACCAATATCTCCTTCTCCAACTGCACCAAGACAAGCATCTGTAATGGTGTGTAATAACACATCAGCATCAGAATGTCCTAACAAACCATATTCATACGGTATCTCAATCCCACCAATTATACAAGGTCTTCCCTCTACTAATTGATGTACATCAAAACCTTGTCCAATTCGAAACATTCTTATTCCTCCTGTCTTTCTAAGATTATTTCGGCTTGCATAATATCTTCCGGAGTTGTCAATTTAACATTTTGATAAGTGCCGCGAACAATTTCTATTTGTTCGCCTAATGCCTCAACAAGCGATACATCATCCGTTCCGAGATACCCACTTTCCACAGCCTTTTCATGTGCCTTTTTGATTAAATGATAATCAAAGGCTTGCGGTGTTTGAGCAGCCCACAAAGTAGACCTGTCGAGGGTTTCTATCTTATCATTTGCTTTTCGTTTAATTGTATCTGTCACAGGTACTGCTAAAAGTGCTGCCTGTTTCTCTTTAGCTATCCTTGCTAGTTCGTGTAACTGTGTCTCGCTGACAAATGGTCTAGCTCCATCATGGATCATTACAACCATATCTTGTTTCGCTTCATCTATTGCTAATAAACCTTTATAACCACTCTCTTGTCTTTCACTACCACCATGAACGAACGTAATTTGTTCTTGCCAATAGTATGTAGCGATTAACTCTTCCATCTGCTTTATTTCATTCGGATTGATGACTAAATAAATATGTTGGCACCAACTGTCCTGAATAAAATTTTTTAATGTATGTATGATCAAAGGTTCATCTAGCAATTCGATAAACTGTTTATTCTTTCCTGCATTCATACGTTTACCCTGACCTGCCGCTAACACGATCACATTATATTCTATCATGTGGCCACCCCAATCTCTAATTAACTAACCTGATGATTACTCAAAAAACGCCACAGGACATCTACTTCCCAATATATAATACATTTACGCAATCTAAAAGCGAGAGTATCTTGGAGGCTAGATTTTCTCCCATTCTATTGATGATGAGTGCTGGCATAAGCTCCGACAAAACACTACGCTTTCTGCGGGTACGGCTTCAGCTAACTTTGTGAAGAAAATCCACTTTGCCAAACGTTTTTGTTGGCAAAGTTAGTTGAAGCCACGCCCATGGCATAGAAAACACTATGAAAGCGATCTGCGCTTGAATAGATGTTGCGCTTGTGCCCAGAGGGTGAAAGCGGAGTATTCTGACGTAGCGATAAGTTACCTACTATCCATCCATCAGAATGAGTGAGTGCATTTTATCAAATAGCTAACATGAATCGACGCAAACTACTATGGTATATCTATCTTATTAGCCTTTTACAAACTAACAAAAGTGATAACATGCATGTTATCACTTTTGTCTATCCTCTATATGTTATACCTTTTTTACAGTGCTTTTTCAAGCAATTTTGGTTTGGCAAAAATCATTCGTCCTGCAGATGTTTGTAATACGCTGGTGATAACGACCTCGATGTTTTGTCCGATATAGTTTTTACCTTCTTCTACTACTATCATCGTACCATCGTCTAAGTATGCAACACCTTGATTTTGTTCTTTTCCATCTTTAATGACTTGCACTGCTAATTCTTCTCCTGGCAATACAATTGGCTTAACAGCATTTGCTAAATCATTAATATTCAAAACAGGTACTTTTTGAAACTCACATACTTTATTCAAGTTAAAGTCATTCGTTACAACAATACCATTCATTACTTTTGCAAGCTTGACTAGCTTACTATCAACCTCTTGAATTTCTTCAAAATCACCTTCATAAATCTCTACCGCAATTGGTATATCATTTTGAATTCGATTTAAAATATCTAGTCCTCTTCGACCACGATTACGTTTCAACGCATCCGAGGAATCAGCGATATGCTGCAATTCTTCCAAAACAAATTGTGGAATAATGATCGTTCCTTCTAAGAAGCTTGTTTGACAAATGTCAGCAATACGACCATCTATAATGACACTAGTATCTAATATTTTCGGTTTTGGTAACTCTAGATTTACTTCATCTGTTGCTAGTGACTTTTTCTTTTCTTTTTTCGGCAAAGTAAATAAATTCAAGAAATCATCTCTTCGCTTGAAACCTACTTGAAAACCGAAATACCCAAATAAAACACTTAAGAAAATCGGCACAACTTGTGAAACGACTCGTATCTCAATTGCTTGAATTGGGATAATTAAAAAGTAAGCAATAATCAAACCTACAATGATACCTAAACTACCAAATAACAAATCTGACACAGGGGCCTTCATTAACATCTCCTCTATCCAAGAGAAAAAACGAACAATATAATCAGAAATCCATATAGATAGAATAAATAAAATAATTGCTCCTAATACTAACCCTACATAAGGCGCTACATAATTAGATACTAACCATGTACTTTCAAGAGCCCCTATCAATTCCAATACTCTTGGAATATATAAATACCCAGCGGTACCACCTGCAATAATGAAAAATAGTTGCACGAATCGTTTTAGCACCACAGTCACCTCCTATAATTTATTCTCTCCACCTTACCATCTTTTTAAACATATAAAGATATATGCTTTGATGATAGAAGATTACCTCATTTAGGAAAAGCTAACGGAGAGAACATTGCTTTTCCTTGCCTAGTCATAAGCACCCTTCCTCATACCTCAGTCACCTAAAGCTACTTTAATTGCTTCTTGTACAGAATTAACACCAATCAATTCAATTGATGTAGGTGCGGTCCAACCATCCATGTTTTTTGTAGGTATAATTGCTCGTTTAAATCCTAATTTAGCCGCTTCTTGTACACGTTGTTCAATTCTAGATACTCTTCGTACCTCTCCAGTAAGTCCAACCTCACCAACCAACACATCATCTGTATGTGGCGTTCGATCTCGAAAACTTGACGCAATACTAATGGCAACTGCCAAATCAATAGCTGGTTCGTCTAATTTCACACCCCCAGCAACCTTTACGTAAGCATCTTGATTTTGTAACATTAGCCCTACCCTTTTTTCTAATACTGCCATTAATAACGGTACTCTATTATGATCAATTCCTGTTGCCATACGACGCGGATTACCGAAGCTAGTAGGAGAAATTAATGCTTGAATCTCTACTAACACCGGGCGCGTCCCCTCCATAGATGCAACGATTGTTGATCCGGCTACACCCTGTGAGCGTTCCTCTAAGAAAATCTCAGATGGATTCAACACTTCTGCGAGTCCCTCTTCTCTCATTTCAAATATACCCATCTCGTTCGTACTACCGAATCGATTCTTCACACCACGTAAAATTCGGAAAGTATGGTGTCGCTCCCCTTCAAAATACAATACAGCATCTACCATATGCTCAAGTAACCTCGGACCAGCAATAGATCCTTCTTTTGTTACATGCCCAACAATAAAAATTGGTATATGATTTTGTTTAGCAATACGCATCAACTCACTAGTACATTCTCGTACTTGTGAGACACTTCCTGGTGCACTCGTTACTTCTTCTTTATAAACAGTTTGAATCGAATCAATTACTACAAATCCCGGTTTTAATTGATCGATCTGATTAGCTATGTCTAGCATGTTCGTTTCAGATAATACATATAATCTATCTGATGAAACATCTAACCGATCTGCCCTAAGCTTTGTCTGTCTAGTAGATTCTTCTCCAGAAATATAAAGCACATCTAAATCTCGCTCCGCTAATTGACTGGAGACTTGCAATAACAATGTTGATTTTCCAATTCCCGGATCCCCGCCAATCAAAACTAAGGATCCTTGTACAATACCGCCACCTAGGACACGGTTCAATTCTTGCATTTTTGTTTTTACTCTCGGTTCTTCTTTAGATTGAATACGGGTAATCATTTCAGGTTTATGAGCTGTAACAGATCCTGTTGCCCAATTACCTCTTTGTCCTTTTGTTGATTCTACTTCTTCTACTAACGTATTCCACTCATTACATCCTGGGCATTTCCCCATCCATTTTGCCGATTCATAGCCACAGGATTGACAAACAAATTTTGTTTTTCGTTTAGCCAAAAGTATCGCTCCTTTTTATTATATACGAAAAAATCCCCTTATAAGTTACAGAGATCTATCAATTTAGTTAAAGATGTATGTAAAAAGTGTATAAAAGAGATAAGCTTCTTAGGGTTACATCTGGAAGAACGGGCGCAGGTATTAAAATAAAAGTTGAAGTATATTGCTGAAGTTCTATTATAACAGTTTTTGAAAAGAAAATGCTGAAAAATCGGAAGGAATACCCCCTCCGATTTTTCAGATTACATCACTTTGAAATTGCCTGCCTCATCTAAGTCAATTAATACTTTTTGACCTTTTGTAATAGTTTCTTTTAGCAATTCTTCTGATAATAAGTCTTCTACATTCTTTTGAATAGATCTACGTAATGGTCTAGCACCATACTCAGGGTCGAATCCTTCATCAGCTATTTTATCAATTGCTTTATCAGACAACACAAAGTCTATTTCTTGTTCTGTTAAACGTTTTTGTAATTCCTTCACCATTAATTCTACAATATGTTTCATATGTTTTTTCTCTAATGAATGGAATACGATCGTTTCATCAATACGGTTTAAGAACTCTGGACGGAATGCTCGCTTCAATTCAGCCGTCACTTTAGAACGCATATCTTTATGGCTTTGTTCTTCTTCACTTAGACTAAATCCAACATATTTATTTCGTCTTAATTCACTTGCTCCAACGTTAGATGTCATGATAAGTACTGTGTTTCTAAAGTCAACTGTACGCCCTTTAGAATCTGTTAAACGTCCATCTTCTAATACTTGTAGCAAGATATTAAATACTTCAGGGTGTGCTTTCTCTACTTCATCTAATAACACAACTGAATATGGTTTTCTACGAACTTTCTCTGTTAATTGTCCGCCTTCTTCATACCCAACGTATCCTGGAGGTGAACCGACAAGTCTCGATGTTGCGTGTTTTTCCATGTATTCAGACATATCAATTCGGATCATAGAATCTTCATCACCAAACATTGATTCCGCTAATGCACGAGCTAGCTCTGTTTTACCTACACCAGTTGGCCCTAAGAAAATAAAGGAACCTATTGGACGTTTCGGATCTTTTAAGCCTGCTCTTGCACGACGAATTGCTTTAGCGACAGCCTTCACCGCTTCGTCTTGACCAATTAAACGATCGTGTAGAATATCTTCCATATTCAATAATTTCTCACTTTCGTCTTTCGTTATGGCTGATACAGGTACACCCGTCCAGAGCGATACCACACTAGCGATGTCTTCCATTGTTACTTCTGAATTCTCTTGACCTTGCTTCTCTTTCCACTTAGACTCTGTTGTTTCTAGCTCTTGTTTTAGTTTTTGCTCATCGTCACGCAATGCTGCTGCTTTTTCGAACTCTTGGCTTTGAACTGCTGCGTCTTTCTCTTTACGTACTTCTTCCAATTGCTGCTCTAATTCTTTTAAATTAGGTGGTGTTGTATAAGATTTTAGACGTACTTTAGATGCTGCTTCATCGATTAAATCAATCGCCTTATCTGGTAAGAAACGATCTGTAATATAACGATCAGATAGTTTAGCCGCCGCTTCAATCGCATCATCTGTGATCGTCACACGGTGATGTGCTTCATAACGGTCTCTTAAGCCTTGCAAAATTTGTACAGATTCTTCAACAGATGGCTCATCAACTTGAATTGGTTGGAAACGACGTTCAAGTGCTGCATCTTTTTCAATATATTTACGGTACTCTTCTAGTGTTGTCGCACCGATACATTGCAACTCTCCTCGAGCTAATGATGGTTTTAAAATATTCGAAGCATCAATAGCTCCTTCTGCACCACCAGCACCAATTAACGTGTGTAACTCATCAATGAAAAGAATAACATTGTTTGCTTGGCGAATTTCCTCCATCACTTTCTTCAGACGGTCTTCGAATTCACCACGATATTTTGTACCCGCAACTACGGTCCCCATATCAAGCGTCATTACTCGCTTATCTCGAAGAATTTCTGGCACTTCATTTTTGACAATTTGTTGTGCTAATCCTTCTGCTACTGCTGTTTTCCCTACACCAGGTTCACCAATTAAGACTGGGTTGTTTTTCGTACGACGACTCAATACTTGAATAACACGCTCAATCTCTTGACCGCGACCAATAACTGGATCAATATTACCTTCTTTCGCAATCGCGGTTAAGTCACGAGCAAGCGAATCTAATGTCGGTGTACTTGCATTATTGCTATTTTGTGCATTACGTCCATTCTGAGCACTTCCGGACTCTGTACTACCTAACAACTGTAATACTTGCTGACGAGCTTTATTAAGACTCACACCTAGATTATTTAATACACGTGCAGCTACACCCTCACCCTCACGAATAAGTCCTAATAAAATGTGTTCTGTTCCTACATAGGAATGACCTAATTTGCGCGCTTCATCCATAGATAGCTCAATCACCTTTTTCGCTCTAGGTGTGTAATGGATCGTTTGAGATACCTCTTTTCCCTTGCCAATAAGAGATTCGACTTCTGCTCTAATCTTATCCGCACCTAAACCAATAGCACTAAGCGCCTTGGCTGCAATTCCTTCACCTTCACTTACCAGCCCTAATAAAATATGTTCTGTGCCGATATTGTTGTGACCTAAACGCACCGCTTCTTCTTGGGATAAAGCTAAAACTTTTTGGGCTCTTTCTGTAAAACGTCCAAACATCATATTAATCTTCCTCCTTCTCTTCCAATGAAAAACGCTCCCGAATCAAGGATGCACGAAATATATCGCGTTCATTCGGTGTCAGTGTTTTTTTTGCATATTGTTGTAAAAATGCCGGTTGCGTTAAAACAACCAACTCATTCAAAATAGATTTGGAAATGTTCGTAATAAATCCTAGATCAATACCTAACTGTACATCAGATAAACATTTCGCTGTTTCTTTCGATTCGATTATTCTACTATGTTGTAAGATACCATATGATCGAAAAACTCGATCTTCCAGCTCAATACCTGATTGCTCCATTATTAGCCTTCTCGCATATCGTTCATGTTCAATTAATTTTTCCACAACACCTTTTAAATCCTCTATAATATCCTCTTCTGCTCGCCCTAACGTCACTTGGTTAGATATTTGGAAGATATTACCCAAGGCCTCACTACCTTCACCATAAATACCTCGTACTACTAAACCTAGCTGATTAATAGCTGGTATCATTCGGTTAATTTTACGCGTTAAAGCAAGGGCAGGTAGGTGCATCATTACAGAAGCACGAAGACCAGTACCTACATTCGTTGGACAGCAGGTTAAGTATCCCCTATCTTCATTAAAGGCATAATTAATCTTCTCTTCTAGCCAATCATCTATTTGAAAAGCTTGATCTAAAGCTTCCTCTAATTGAAATCCAGGAAAATATAATTGCGCTCTAATATGATCCTCCTCATTAACCATAATAGATACTTGTTCATTTTGAGAAATCAGTGCTGCTCCATATCTTGACTTATCTGCTAAGTGCGGACTAATTAAATGTTTTTCCACTAGCACTTGTTTTTCTAATGAATTTAACTCAGACATCCTGACAAACTCTAAATCTTTGTATTGTAAATAAGAACGATGGCTAAATTCCTTTTCCATAAAGTAAAGAACACCCTCTAGCGTTTCCTCATCTGCAATTAAAGGAAAAGGAGATTGCTCAAAATTGCGAGCTAATCGGATTCGGGTACTCATAACAATATCACTATCTGGCCCATTCTCTTTTAGCCAAGGACTAATAGCTTCATTCATAAATTGCTCTGAACTCATGTGTCATCACGCTCCTCATCGTGATGTAACTCCTGCTCTACCAGTTTTATTTCATCGCGAATTTCTGCAGCATGTTCAAATGCCTCATCTGCAATAGCCTCTTGCAATTTCACCTTCAAATCTCTTAGTTTCTTACGACTGTATACATCAGAACCTCTCCGCTTTGGCGCTCTTCCCTCGTGAACCGTATTCCCGCTGTGCACCTTACGAAACAGCGGATTTAAATGGTCAGAGAATGTTTCATAGCAGGAAGCACATCCGAATTTACCAATTTTAGTAAATTGTTGGTAAGTCATACCACAATGATGACATTTTAAGTCTTCTTCTGTCTGTGGCGATGGGTGATGTACGGCAGTTTTCGGATTAAATAAGCCTGATAAGAGATGATGTAAGGAATAAACATCATCATCTTGTGGAACATAGCCTTTTTCCTTCGCACATTGCTGACAAACACGAACTTCTGTCTTCTCGCCATTAATTACTTGCGTAAAATGAACGGTAGCCGGATTTTGTTTACATTCCTGACAATCCATACCGACACCTCCTAAAATTGATATTTCAAGGCATGAAGCATTGCTGATAAAATTCTGGCACGAATCTCATCACGTATCGGTAGTTGAAATGTGAGTGTGTTACGGTCAATCGCACTAACCATAAGCTTAGCCTCACGCTCAGTAATAAGATCCTCTTCCAGAAGTCTTTCCAAAATATTGATCGCCTTCTGCTGTGAAATTTTTGGCTGAATCATGTTAATAATTTCATCTATTAGCTGTGCTTTATCTTCATTCGTTATACGACTAATCCGAATATAGCCACCACCACCACGTTTGCTTTCGACTAAGTAACCTTTTTCCAAAGTAAAACGTGTATTGATGACATAATTAATTTGAGAAGGCACACATTCGAAACGATCAGCAATTTCACTACGTTTTATTTCGATAATCTTGTGCTTGTTACTATGCATCGTTTGTTTCAAATATTCTTCAATAATATCCGAAATGTTCCGCATTTTCCCTCCTCCAATCTGACTTTGACTATATTTGACTATATTTTTATTATACTGTATGTTTACAGGATTGAAAACTATTTGGTCTTCCTTATTATAACCTTTCTCTCCATCCTTCAAACACAACTGGCGAAAACGAATCTTTATTTTCCTAACTTCTTCCTATTCCAACAACCTCTCAAATAGATTATCACGCTTCTTTTGATGGATTGCATCAATATCATTCTTATTTTCGTTGTTTCAGGGTTTTCATTTGAAATATCAAATTCACGAATCTCAATAGGATATTGTACGCGATCAATAAAAGTAGAAGCGTTATGTTCCTTTGAGAGTTTCACTTCAAAAATAATGTGATGATTAGCTCGATGCAATCTCTTTTTGAATTTATTCAACACTACTAAGCTGCTCAAAATAATCAAGGTAGTCATAATTGCTTCTTTATACATTCCAATCCCGACAATAAATCCTAATCCAGTACCCGCCCCGTGGTCATACATTTCAATAAAATATTGAAAACCATTAATTCACAAGAGAATCATCAGACACGAGCTGACTCCCACTAATATATGTGTACGAAAGCCAGCTGAATGCCTACTTCTCTTTCGAAACCAATTAAACCGGATAAAGCAAGTGCGATGATTAATTTTGTGATTGATTCGATAAATTATGGATTCAATAAATTATTCCACATAACAACCTCTTCTTACTATATTAGAAAAAATCAGGGAAATATGACCGGCCAATCGGAACCACTTTCTCTAATTGTTCTACAGCTTGCCTATCACCAGCTATAAGGTCTAGATTAAATAATTCCATAGGACGACTATATCCTAGGAAAATTTGTGTTAACCGTTGAATACTAATTGTTATATTCGGTAATGTATTCTTTTCTGTAGAATATACGAATCCGTTATCTTCATTTGAAAACCGGTATATTCCTGTATTTTCTGATAGAAAGTCATCCTCTATCGATATAGTGAAAGGACTAATATCATCTAATCGATTATAAGAAAATTGATGAAGAAACGCCGGAACATCTACAATACGTGCCATAAAATATGGTTTAACCTTTTGCTCAAACCTTGGTTCATCAACTAACAATTTACTAGCATCACCTGTAGGTAAGCTTACTACCACTTCACTAGCCATTGAATCATGACCATAAAGGAACTCAAATAGCAACATTTGACCATTGACCGTACTATATGCCATATCTTTCACGGTCAATTTATTATCCTTCACTTTGTATATTATGTACCCCTCCGCCTCATGATTCACATTATATACAACAGCAATTACATCATCATCAGTTACAATACGATAATTCCACCAATCTAATTCCCGCTCAAGTGCACCTATAAACTGAGTGACGTAGTCTGTATATACCTTTCGTAGTACAGAGAGTAATTGGTCACTCTGACTCATTCTTTTTGCGTAACCCTTTCCACCCCATTCTTTCTTAAAACATTGGATCGGAATAACACTTTCAACTTTATCAAAAGCAAGTTCCCAACCATATTTACGGTAAAACGGGACAGAAAATGGATGTAAGTAGGAAAGCAGATGTCCTTCTTTTCTCATTTCGACTAGAGCTTGTTTTAATAATTGCTTTATCTTACCACCTCTTCTGTATTCTGGCCATGAGGCAACATCAGCAATACCTCCCATTTTCATTATTTGCCCGCAGATATGTACTCTTAATGTTAAAACGTGAACCTTTGCTGCTAACTGATCATTTTCTATCCATCCCCAGATAGTTTGATCATTCAATTGCTCTTTCTTTCGACCCAACTGATTTTCTGACAACACATACTGAAAAGCGAATTGGGATAAACCCAGTATCTCCTCATAGTATTGTTCATTCAATTTTTTTATATGTTTCAATCTCACCACATCCTTTAATTTTATTTCTACTATTTTACCATATAAAAAAACCTTCTTAGTCCTAAAACTAAGAAGGTTTTTATTTGCCTGGCAACGTCCTACTCTCGCAGGGGCGTAAGCCCCAACTACCATGGGCGCTGGAGAGCTTAACTACTGTGTTCGGCATGGGAACAGGTGTGACCTCTCCGCTATCGCCACCAGACTATATGATGTTAGGAATATACCCTAAA
>NZ_JAWZSR010000012.1:0-66558 GCF_033949965.1 Gracilibacillus pellucidus
GACTTGCATGTATTAGGCACGCCGCCAGCGTTCGTCCTGAGCCAAGATCAAACTCTCAATAAAGTTGACTTATGCTCACTTCTATAAGCTAGCATGTTTCATGTTTAAATTCATACTGGTTGTTTTGTTCAGTTTTCAAAGTTCAATGTGTCGTGTGAAGCGACAAATAAATTATAGCAAAGCGTTTTTTATTTGTCAACATCTTTTTTAACTCGTTTAGCGAGTCAACTTTTACTATGATACAGACTATCGAATGGAATGTCAACACTTTTTTCATTTTTTATTATGCACACTTTTATTTCATTTATTCATACTTTAACGCACACTGTCTAAAAGCGATAGTCTCTTGTGGGCTAGACATTCTCCCGTTCTATTGATGATGAGTGTTGGCATAAGCTCCGACAAAACACTACGCTTTCACCCTCTGGGTACAAGTGCAACATCTACTCAAGCAAAGAACGCTCTCATAGTGTTTTCTATGCTGCATGGTACGGCTTCAGCTAATTTTTATGAAGTGATCTTCTTCATAAAAATTAGCTGAAGCTCGTACTGTTCCCGCAAGAGTCTTCGTGTTTTGTCTCCGCTATATGTTGCTTCTACTTTTTGTGAGTGAGAACATGTTAAAATCACTTCACAGGTAGGGTGTTGCTATTTATATGCGATATGTTTTTCCTTCCGCTTAACACATCCGATCTCCGTGTTCAACGGACATAGAACCTTCGTTGTTTTCTCTCAAACATCAGAACGTGTAAATCTAGCGAAGGCAGAATACGGAGACTCCTATGGGAACAGCGCGAGCTGAAAATCCACTTTTCAACCGCTCTTGTTGAAAAGTTAGTTGAAGCCGTGCCCATGGAAAGCGTAGTATTCTGACGTAGCGATAAGATATCCACTAGCCATCAATCAGAATGAGTGAGCGCATTTCGTTGAGTAACTAACATGAGCCACCACTCACTCTCGCTTTTAGACTTCGTATATTCAATCGTTTTTTTCTTATTATATTTCTATAGAAAGAAACCCTGCTTCATATAGAAACAGGGCTAGTGTTCTTCTTATTTAGTTAGCAACAATATTTACAAGCTTACCTGGTACAACAATTACTTTACGAACTGTCTTACCTTCAATTCTTTCTTTAATTGTATCTAACTCTAATGCTTGCTGTTCAATTTCTTCTTTTGATGCATTTTTATCTACCATCATTTTTGCTCTAACTTTACCTAGTATTTGAATCACAATTTCTACTTCGTTTTCAACTAATTTAGATTCGTCGAAGGTTGGCCACTGTGCATACGCTAGCGTTTCATCATTTCCTAGCAGTTGCCATAACTCTTCCATCAAGTGTGGTGCAACTGGTGAAAGTAATTTTACAAATCCTTCTGCATATGTTCTCGGAATTTCATTTACTTTATATGCTTCATTAATAAATACCATCATTTGTGATATACCTGTATTAAATCGAAGGTCTTCAAAGTTCTGTGTTACTACTTTAACCATCTCATGGTACACTTTCTCCAATTCATCAGATCGTTCTGCATCAGTAATTTTTTCATTAAGCTGATTATCATCTGTTGTGAACAAACGCCATACACGATCTAAGAATCTTCTAGAACCATCTAAACCATTTGTACTCCAAGCAACAGATGCATCTAATGGTCCCATGAACATTTCATATAATCTTAGTGTATCCGCTCCGTGCGTTTCAATGATTTCATCTGGATTAACAACATTACCTTTTGATTTACTCATCTTCTCATTGTTTTCTCCTAGAATCATCCCTTGATTATACAATTTCATAAACGGTTCTTTTGTTGGTACAACACCAATATCATACAAGAACTTATGCCAGAAACGAGCATAAAGCAAGTGTAACACTGCGTGCTCTGCACCACCAATATATACATCGATTGGCAACCATTCTTTCAATGTATCAAAATCGGCTAACTTCTCTGAGTTGTTAGGATCAATATAACGCAAGAAGTACCAACAGCTACCTGCCCATTGTGGCATTGTATTGGTCTCTCGACGACCTTTCATTCCAGTTACAGGGTCTATTACGTTTACCCAATCATCAATATTTGCAAGCGGAGACTCACCAGTACCAGATGGTTTGATTTCATTTGTCTTAGGAAGGACTATTGGTAATTCTTCCTCTGGGGCAGCAGTCGTTGAACCATCTTCCCAATGAATAACCGGAATAGGTTCACCCCAATAACGTTGACGACTAAACAACCAATCTCTAAGTCGATACGTTACTTTTCGTTCTCCCACTTTATTTTCTTCTAACCAATCAACTGCTTTTGTGATTGCTTCTTCTTTATTTAGTCCATTCAAGAACCCAGAATTAATATGTGGACCGTCTCCAGTGAAGGCTTCTTCTTCAATATTTCCACCTTCTAATACAGGCGTAATCTCTAAGTCAAATTGTCGAGCAAACTCATAGTCTCGCTCATCATGTGCAGGTACTGCCATAATCGCACCTGAACCATATGTCATTAACACGTAATCCGCTACCCAAATCGGAAGTTTCTTTCCATTAATCGGATTAACTGCATATGCTCCAGTAAATACACCTGTTTTATCTTTTGCTAAATCTGTACGTTCCAGATCACTTTTCGTTTTTACTTTATCCAAGTAATCTGTCACACTTTGTGCTTGCTCTGTTGTTACAATTTGGTCTACTAATGGGTGCTCTGGTGCCAGCACTGCATAAGTAGCTCCAAACAATGTATCTGGTCTCGTAGTGAAAACAGTAAATGACTCATCATGTCCATCTACTTGGAAGTTTACTTCTGCCCCTTCTGAACGACCAATCCAATTACGCTGCATATCTTTAATACTTTCCGGCCAATCTAATTCATCTAAATCTTCCAATAAACGATCTGCATATGCCGTGATTTTTAACATCCATTGCTTCATAGGTTTTCTTTCAACCGGATGACCACCACGTTCACTCTTTCCATCAATTACTTCTTCGTTAGCTAGAACTGTTCCTAATGCTGGGCACCAGTTAACAGGCACTTCGTCTACATAAGCTAATCCTTTTTCATATAATTTCAAGAAAATCCATTGTGTCCACTTATAATAGTTCGGATCTGTTGTGTTTACCTCACGATCCCAATCATAAGAAAAGCCTAATTCTTGAATTTGTCGACGGAATGTATTGATATTTTTTTCCGTAAATTCAGCTGGATCATTACCAGTGTCCAATGCATATTGTTCTGCCGGAAGTCCAAATGCATCCCATCCAATTGGATGTAGCACTTCGTATCCTTGCATTCGTTTCATTCTCGATAAAATATCTGTTGCTGTATACCCCTCTGGGTGACCGACGTGTAGGCCAGCACCTGACGGATAAGGAAACATATCTAACGCATAGAATTTATCCTTACTAGACTTAGTATCTGTTGCAAATGTTTTATTTTCAACCCAAAAGTTTCGCCATTTTTTCTCAATATTTTTATGATCAAATGCCATAATTACATCCTCCTTCAAACAAAAAACAAATATCGAATATATGTTCTTGAACACAAAAAAATCTCCCTAATCCCAAAATGGGACGAGAGAGATTCCCGCGGTACCACCCAACGTTAGTGGGAAATAATCACTACTTCCACACTCACTTGACTCCTTAACGCGGATAACGACAAAAGCTACTTTATTCCGTTCACCTTTGTAACATCTGAGGCGAGTTCATAATAAGTTTAGCGATGACTTGCAGCTACCGTCACCTCTCTTAGCCTAAGCCTATTACTACTATTCCTCTTCATCGTCATATATTTAATATTTACTATTCGTATTATGTTATACTTTCTGATAGTTTATAGAAATGTCTGAAATTTGTCAAGAACCGTTCTTGGAAGAACCAAAAACGGTCTATACTATGCTCTTTGTTTTTCTTTATCTTTTTTTATTTGTTTACTTCTTAATTGTCCACAAGCAGCATCAATGTCTGTTCCATGTTCAACACGAACACCACATTTAATACCATTCTCTAATAACACTTGATAAAAATCTAGAATCGCTTGTTTCTCACTTCGATCATATTGATTGTGTTCATCTACTGGATTATATGGAATTAAATTCACATAGGACAGATGACGTTTGTCTTTTAACAAGGATACTAATTGTTTTGCTTCCTCTTTATGGTCATTCACACCTTTTAACAAAATGTATTCAAAGGTGATTCTTCGATTTGTTTTCTCTAAATAATAATCAATTGCTGGCATTAGTTTTTCTAACGGGAAAGCTTTATTAATTTTCATTATCTGTGTACGCAATTCATTGTTTGGTGCGTGTAAGGAAAGTGCCAAGTTCACTTGCAAATCTTCATCAGCGAAATCATAAATACGTTTCGCAAGACCACTTGTTGAAACAGTAATATGACGAGCACCAATAGAAAGGCCTTGTTGATTATTAACAATTCTCAAGAAATCCATTGTATTATCATAGTTATCAAAAGGTTCACCTATCCCCATAACAACAATATGACTTACACGCTCTTCTTTCCCTCTAGTATCGAGGTGTTTTTGCACATTGACAATCTGTTCAACAATTTCCCCAGCTGCAAGATCTCGATTTTTTCTTAACAAACCACTTGCACAGAAAGAACAACCGATATTACATCCGACCTGTGTTGTCACACAAACAGAGTATCCATAATTAAATTTCATTAGAACTGTTTCAATCAAATTACCATCCGATAATTTAAATAGAAATTTAATGGTACCATCTTTCGATTCTTGTTTTATTTCTTGTTCAAGTGTACCTAAATGAAAGTTTTCTTCTAATACTAGCTGACAATCTTTATTTAAATTGTACATTTCTTCAAATGTATCAACTCTCTTCTTATATAACCAATCCCAAACTTGTTTAGCTCGGAATTTCTTTTGGCCATGCTCGACTAACCACGTTTGCAACTGTTCAAATGTCATTGAATAGATGGAGCTTTTCAACCTAAATCCCTCATTTCCGTAATTGCTCTTTATTCCATCATAACATCATACTAAATATCTTTGACAATAACAAGTTCTTTTGCCTTCGTTATTTCTACATTTACTAATATTATAACCTGTTCACTTTAATGTGAAACAAATTCTCTGTTACCTACTATTTTTCACTCATCATATAGTCTATAAAAAGCATTTATTCCATACGATAGAGAACACCAAAAAAACTATTTTCCTATCGGTTTGTATACGTTGCCACACCTGACGAAACAACAATGAAAACGGATTACTTTTATATTTTTTTGAATTTTTTTTGAACATTGACTTGCATTGTTGATATTTACTTGCTATAATGACATTAGCTATTTTGTTCGATGACACCTTCAAGTATCGTAACGTAAAGTTTTCGTTTTGGGGCAAGAGCAAGAATAGTAATACAATTGTGTGAACAGTTCACACTAGGAGGAAAAGAATTATGGTACAAGGTACAGTAAAATGGTTTAACGCAGACAAAGGTTTTGGATTTATCGAAGTAGAAGGACAAGACGATGTATTCGTACACTTCTCTGCTATCCAAGGCGAAGGCTTTAAAACACTTGAAGAAGGCCAAAGCGTAACTTTCGATATCGAAGAAGGTAACCGTGGACCACAAGCAGCTAACGTAGTAAAAAACTAATTTAGCGCTTCTAAAAAAACACCTATGCTCTTAGCATAGGTGTTTTTTATACATTAAATATCATTAAATTAGCTCTCTTAAGACATTTACGTGATTGTATTTTTCATCTTTTGCTGCATATATCAAGCTAATATGAGACTTATATTTCTCGTTATAAAGTTGCAATTGTGCCAAAGCTTCTTTTTTCTCCAAATCCAGCTCTAATTCTTCTATATATAATTCCCGAAAACGGTCAAACTTCATTGGATCATGAGCAAACCATTTTCTTAGTGTTGGAGATGGCCCTATTTCCTTTAACCAGACATCAATTTGTGCCCTTTCTTTTGAAATCCCCCGAGGCCAAAGACGGTCCACCAAAATACGAAAACCATCTTCCTTCTGCACATCTTCATACACGCGTTTTATTTGCATACATTTATCCCCACCTATAAGCAGAATAGTAGACCGATTGTCATTTTTTAGCGTATCATTTCTTACAGGTCGAGTAAACAAGGAGTGATCATATGGGAAATGTATTTTCCAATGTTAAGTATTCAATTTTAGATTTAGCACCTATTTTACATGAACATGATGCAACATTATCTTTTCAAAATAGCGCAGATTTAGCACAGCATGTTGAAAAATTAGGCTATTACCGTTATTGGTTAGCAGAACACCATAATATGCCTGGTATTGCTAGTTCTGCTACTTCTGTTGTTATTAATCATATTGCTAGTCATACAGAGACAATTCGTGTCGGCGCCGGTGGAATCATGTTGCCAAATCATGCACCATTAGTCATCGCTGAACAGTTTGGTACACTTGATGCCTTACATCCAGGCAGAATTGATTTAGGGTTGGGACGCGCACCTGGTAGTAACCAAGCTACAGCAGTTGCATTAAGAAGAACATTAAACTCCAGCCCAGAAGACTTTCCTAATCAAGTAGAAGAATTAGAGTCTTATTTCAATGGTACGGAAAAAGTACAAGCTGTTCCTGGTCTTGGAGCAAATGTACCAATTTGGTTGCTCGGTTCTAGTGATTTCAGCGCTAAACTTGCAGCAGAAAAAGGATTACCATTTTCATTTGCAAGCCACTTTTCACCTGATTATACGTTACCTGCATTACGTCTTTATCGAGAAAGGTTCAAACCATCTAACACACTTGAAAAACCACACGTAATGGTCGGTGTTAATATTTACGCAGCAGAAACAACCGAAAAAGCAAAATGGTTAGCAACTTCACAGCAACAACAATTTTTATCTATGATACGAGGTGAACCATCTCAATTAATGCCTCCAATAGATGACATCGATGAAGTATGGTCTATTTACGAAAAGGCATCTGTTGAAAAATCAGTCAACAGTAAAACAACGATTATCGGCGATAAAGATGTAGTAAGAGAAAAATTAGCAGCATTTATCGAAGAAACAAATGCAGATGAAGTGATTATTAATTCACAAATTTACGATCACGAGGAAAGAAAAAATTCTTATCAAATTATCTCTGATATTGTGCATAACTAACCAGAAGACTCCTCCTATTTTACTAGGAGGAGTCTTCTTTTGTTTTTCATCTTTAAACATTATCTACAAGTTTAACATAATTCCAGTAATTCTTTGTTCTCCTATTCGATTCCTCCATAAATCACATTTCTAATTCTCGGTTGATGATAAAACTCAAAATTAGGAAACATCTGTTGCATATACACGGCAGATAGCTGTTCTTTCTGATCGATGAATACATATGTGCCAGCTAAGCCTGACCAGCCAAATTCACCGAGCGAACTGTTGCTGCCACCCTTTGTTTGATCAATCATCACTCTCACACCTAATCCGTAACCATACCCATTTTCATATCCCCATCCCAATTCCGGAAGTAATTCCGTTGGCAAATGATTTTGTGCCATTAATTGAATGGTATGCCTACTCAAAATCGTTGTCTGCTCAATCGTTCCACCTAAAGCTAATGAATGAGCAAATTTTTGATAATCAGATAATGTTGAATGAAGACCCGCTCCACCGCTCTCAAAGGGAAACATCGGTTCATGCTTACTATTCACTCTATCATTTTTCACTAAGTCCCCTGTTTCCATCCGGTCATACAATGTTGCAACGCGATGTTTTTTAGCTGTAGGTACTTGGAAAAAAGTATCGTGCATTCCTAAGGGATCAAAAATATTTGCTGCTAAATACTCACCGAATGTCATACCGCTTACTTGTTCAATAACAGCTCCTAATACATCATGACTAACTCCATATTTGTAATGGTTACCTGGATGGAATTCCAACGGATTTTGCGCTAATGCTTTTGTAAACAATCGTAATTTCGTTGTATCACTTGGTTCCTCCATATCACGAACCGCTTCCATCACTTGATTTGTCAATCTCTCTACTTCAGTTGTATCCCCACCATAAGTAAGTCCCGATGTCATCGTAAATAAATCTTTTATCACAATATCTCGTTTAGCTTTTACTAATTTCCCATCCTCTAACACTTGCATATCGCTAAATTCTGGTAAGTAAGTTGCTAATGGATCGGTTAATAATATTTTTCCTCGCTCCACTAACTGTAGTGTGGCCACACATGTAATCACTTTCGACATCGAATAAATTCTGTATATCGTTTTAGCATTGATCGACTTACCTTTAGAAATATCCGCTAGTCCTAAATAATTTTCATAGATTGATTGTTTGTCTTGCTGTACAGATAACGCAACCCCAGCTGGTCCATTATCAACAAAGGATTGCAGTAAATCATCTAAACGTTTTTTTAACATTCAATCACTCCTTTTTTGTTATCGCTTTCTTTATTGTATCATATTCTTTTTATTCGCTACATATTTGCAATTTTTTTGTTACAATATAGAAAACCCATCCAGAAATGGGCGTAATAGAAATCACTATACAAAAAGGAAGGGAAATGATGGAAACCAAACAAACAAAGCGCCCTCTTGTACTTGTAGCACTTGTATTATCCATGTTTATGGCTGCAGTCGAGGGGACTATTGTAGCAACAGCCATGCCTAATATCGTCGCTGACTTAGGTGGATTCTCTTTATACAGCTGGGTATTTTCAAGTTTTCTACTAATGCAAGCGGTGACCACAATGATTTATGGTAAACTTGCTGATTTATTTGGTAGAAAACCTATTTTTATTATTGGAGTTATTATTTTTCTAACCGGATCTATTCTTTGTGGTTTTGCTACTAACATGGGGCTACTAATAATCTTTCGACTCATTCAAGGGCTTGGTGCGGGAGCTATTCAACCTATTGTAACGACTATCGTCGGAGATATGTATACAGTAAAAGAAAGAGCAAAAGTACAAGGCTATCTAGCTAGTGTTTGGGGCGTGTCCTCTGTTATTGGTCCATTACTAGGTGGAGTCATGGTTCAATATATTAATTGGGCTTGGATCTTTTGGATGAATATCCCACTCGGTATATTAGGCTTAATTGGTGTCATTTTCTACTTTCATGAAAGCGTGGATACAGAGAAAAAGACAATTGATTACCTTGGATCCAGCTTATTTTTTATCGCTATCTCTTGTCTTATTATTGTATTTGTCCAAGCAGGAACTAATTGGGCTTGGTTATCAGTGGAAACACTCACTTTCTCGTTCATTTTTATTATTGGAATGATATATTTCTTATGGCATGAAAGTAAAATAAGCACGCCTATGATGCCTCTGTATTTGTGGAGAAATAAATTGATCGTTATCGCTAATATTGCTACATTTCTTTCTGGTGTCATTATTCTTGGTCTATCTAGCTTTTTACCAACTTATGTGCAAGGTGTAATGGGAGAATCGGCAATTGTTGCAGGATTTACTTTAAGCACCTTGTCTATCGGCTGGCCGATATCCGCCACGCTCGCAGGACACCTTGTCTTACGAATTGGCTTTCGTGCAACTGCTTTTGCTGGTGGTTTCGCGTTATTTCTCGGGACATTTTTATTCTTTTTATTAGATGCAGATAAAGGACCAATCTATGCTGGAATTAGTTCATTTATTGTCGGTATTGGAATGGGGCTTTCTTCTACCACATTTATTGTTGCGATTCAAAATGCTGTCTCTTGGCATGAACGTGGTGTTGCAACATCTTTAAATATGTTTATGCGCATCATCGGCAGTGCTGTTGGAACAGCTTTTCTCGGTGGATTATTAAATATCCAGTTAGATCATTTTTACGAACAAAAAGGAACAGACATTGCCGTTCAAAGTACGGATGTTTTGTTAGACGAGGGAATGCGACAAACAATTCCTACTGAAGTTTTAGCCACAATGAAAGATGGACTAACCTATGCATTACATACAGTAAACACCGGATTATTCCTAATTGGAACATTAACATTTATACTATTATGGTTTTTCCCTAAAGTGACAATAAAGAAGCAAGATTAGCTGATCATCAAAATATTTTGTGATAACAAGGCTCTATTCATACAAGATTAGTATAGCTCTCACACATCTATTGTTCTATATACTCTATATGTGTGAAAGCAAATATATTATGTAACCCCTTTCTTTGTTTGTGTTATACTAATAATAGGAGGTGTTCACCATGAGATTGAGTAATTTTATTTTACACAATGATATTTTATTAATTCACGCTACTATTAATAATTACGATTATATCTTCACAGTAAAGTGGGCAACCGTATCTGATAAAATGGGCGGGGAATGGGAATTGAAATCATATATTAATAATTCTACGGGAAAAAAAGATTTATCAGAGAATGTCTTACAACAATTTTTAGATCAGATTAATCCGCAGTGGGACTGGAAATCGGATCAAGAGCAATTAGATCAAGCACTAGAACAAGATGGTATCTCCTAAAATGACTCGAGAATATAAATATAGACAGAGTACTCCACAAAACAGCTGTATTCTGTCTATCTTGATTTATTTATCACGGTGCATGAACCCCCACTTCAAGATTCGAGTAAAAACGAGGAAGCTGACTACCTGATAAGTTTCGCTAACAGTCAGTGGGAGTCAAAAACTCCCACTGATTGAAGTCTCACTTTATAGATAAGCTGCAGTCGACTCTTTATACCAATTAATTCGCTCGTTAAGTCTGACAACTTCACCAATGACAATTAATGATGGATTGCTTACCTCATGTAGTCTGTTAATGATTGTCCCTAGATTTGCTACGATAGTCTTCTGCTTTGGTAATGTACCCCAATGTATAATAGAGACTGGTGTTTCTTCGCTCAGTCCAGCCTTCATTAACTTTTCTGCAATAATAGGAAATTTTCTAATCCCCATATAAAAACATAATGTATCTGCACCACCTGCGATATGACGCCATTGTTCGTCTGTCTTCTCTTCAGCATATGCCCCATTAATAAAGCTAACAGACCCACTTACTTGACGGTGTGTTAGGGGAATACCTGCATATGCCGCAGCACTAATGCCAGATGTAATACCTGGTACGACTTCATAAGTTATCTCGTTTTCTTCTAAAACAAGAGCTTCCTCACCACCACGACCAAATATAAATGGATCTCCTCCTTTTAGCCTTGTAACGACTTTGTCTTCTTGGGCATATTGAACAAGTTGCTCATTTATACTTTCCTGAATCGTGCCATGCTTACGTGGTTCTTTCCCACAAAAAATTAATTGTGCACCTGCTTTCGCATAATCCAATAGGGTGCTATTAACCAATCTATCATACAAAATAACATCCGCTTCTTCTATCGCGCGCATACCTTTTACGGTAATTAATTCTGCGTCACCTGGTCCGGCCCCAACTAAGTACACTTTCCCCATCTTGACCCCATCCTTCTACACAATTCTATTGTTTTCTCCATGAAATCTCTTTTTCTCTTAATAAAGCTTTTTTTGGTTTTTCACGATATCTAACTAAAATAAATGTCGCAACAATTGCTAGCGTTAATAATATCACTTGCTCAAACCTCTGGTGTACAACCATTTCCGTTAAAGCAAAAGCTATCACTAAAGAAACAATTGGTGATGTTACCCACACTTTAGCAATTTGATGAATAATTTTCTGTTTCCAAACATTCTTCCAATTATTACTCGCGTTAATTCCGACAATTGCCGAGGTTGTTACTTGTGTCATGGGAATAGGTATTCCTAATAATGATGCACCTAATACCAATCCACCTGTTGCACCTGATATAACTATACCATTTCCAATACTTAACGATGTGATTTTTTTGGCATTTGTCTCTAATACTCTCCCACCAAAAAAGATACTTCCAATTGCAACGACAAGTGCCATTAGCGGTAAACCTAGTCCCATTGATAAAATATCCGCTCCAACAAGTGGTCCTAAGGCATTAGCTACATTATTCATTCCTGCTGCAATTGCTTCTATTATACCAGTGATTAATAATAGAAAGGTTAACACTTTTAACGGCGGACGATATGTCATCTTCTTTTGTACTTTTTTACGTATCTTTTCAAAAATTAACGTAATCAAAAAAGCTACTACAGGTATGATTAACCAAAAAGATATAATAAAAAGCACCGTCTGCACATTCAACTGTTGGAAACTTAAGCCAACTCCTACTATCGCTCCAACAGTCACTTCGCTTGTTGATAAAGGGATACCTATATAGTTGGTGATTAATAAAGTGAAACCTGCAACGAGTAAAATAATACACGCAACATGTATATCAAATATTTGTTCCGGAATAATACCTTTCCCTAACGTATTTGTTACATGCTGGCCACCAAGTACTGCCCCTGCAAGTGCACCTAGTCCTGCAATAATTAGTGCATATTTCTTTCGTTTAATAACTTTCGTACCATACGTTATACTCATACTAGCCGCAGACCCACTTGCTCCTATATTAAAAGCAAAAAGACAAGCTGCTAAAATGGCTATTACCACTAACATGTATACACCAACCTTCTCCTTTGATCTCCTTTTCCGCTTTCAACTCTTATATTCCAATAAGAAAACTCGGATTAATATTTAAAAAAATATACACGTTTATATTTGCTCCTAATACGACTAAATATTTTACATAAATATAAGCGATAATCGATTGATTGTCAATAGATACCAAATATATATTTTTTCAAAAAATTCTTGTAATTATTTCCTCTATGTTATATGATAACCATATCGAATTTTTAAATGAATAGAATCTTATCAAGAGAGGTGTAGGGACTGGCCCGATGACACCTCAGCAACCAGCAATTACATTGTATGGTGCTAACTCCAGAAGGTATTTTACCGAAGATAAGAGAAAACAACCTTAATCACAAGGAGGTCTTCTACTTATCGAAGACCTCTTTTTTTATTTTTACTTTCGAAAGGATGAATGATTAATGAAACATATGGAAACAACCCTCGCCCAAATAGGTAACCGAAAAGATGCACATACTGGAGCTGTGGAGGCACCTGTTTATTTCTCTACAGCATATCAGCACCCATCCCTTGGAAGCTCTACTGGATATGATTATACACGAACAGCTAATCCAACTCGTGAAATTGTGGAAGAAGCAATCGCCACATTAGAACATGGAACAAAAGGATTTGCCTGTTCATCCGGTATGGCTGCTATTCAATTAGTTTTCTCTTTATTCCGTCAAGGGGATGAAATTGTTATTACAGAAGACATTTACGGCGGAAGTTATCGCTTGTTCCAACACTTTTACGAATCCTATAATATAAAACCAGTATATGCAGTTCCTGAGCAAATGGAGCAACATATTAACGAAAATACGAAAGCAATTTTTATTGAAACACCCACAAATCCACTATTATTAGAAATTGATATTGCACAAGTAGCGGCACTTGCTAAAAAACATGGATTATTACTAATCGTCGACAACACGTTTTATACACCTTACTTACAGCAACCATTAACAGAAGGAGCGGATATTGTTATTCATTCTGCAACAAAGTATTTAGGTGGACATAATGACGTACTAGCAGGACTTGTTGTTGCAAAAGGCGATGAGTTAAGTGAACGTTTAACCCATTTACATAACGCTATGGGTGCTGTTTTATCGCCTATGGATACTATGCTGTTAATAAGAGGGATGAAGACATTATCTCTAAGGCTAGAAAAACAACAAGAAAATGCTCAGCAATTAGCGACTTTCCTAGAGCAATTACCGCAAGTAGAAAAAGTTTTATACCCTGGCAAAGGTGGGATGATCAGTTTTTGTGTGACTGATAGTGCTTTGGTCGCTCCATTTTTAGCACAATTAAATGTAATCTCATTCGCGGAAAGTCTTGGCGGAGTAGAAAGTTTTATTACGTATCCTACAACCCAAACACATGCAGATATTCCAGAAGAAGAAAGGGAACGTCGAGGTATTAGTGATAAGCTGCTACGGTTTTCCGTTGGGGTCGAGCATATTGAAGATTTGAAACACGATATTAAACAAGCATTAGGAGGAGAACAAGCATGACACGCTCAAATGAAACAACTCTCGCACACGGTGGTAACCATCAAGGTTATACAGAAAAGCATACTGGTGCTGTAAATCCACCAATCTATGTATCTTCTACCTATCACCAGCAACAATTAAATCAATTTGGTGATTATGATTATAGCCGTTCCGGTAATCCAACTCGTGATCAATTAGAAGCAGCGATTGCGAAGCTTGAAAACGGAATAGCCGGTTTTGCCTTTTCTTCAGGAATGGCAGCTATCTCATCTGCACTATTATTGCTTAAGTCTGGTGATCATATCGTAATTACTAAAGATGTCTATGGGGGGACTTTTCGATTTGTGACACAATTATTAACACAATTCTCCATAGAGCATACGTTTGTCGATATGACACAGCAAGAAGAGATTGAAAAAGCAATTCAACCTAATACGAAAGTCATTTACATGGAGACTCCAGCAAATCCATTACTACAAATTACAGATATTGAACAAGTCGTTCAATTAGCAAAAGAACACGGTTGTTTAACGTTTCTCGATAATACATTTATGACACCTTTACACCAACAACCATTAGACCTTGGTGTAGATATTGTCCTACATAGCGCAACAAAATTTTTATCTGGTCATAGCGATATTGTTGCAGGACTAGCTGTTACAAAAAAAGAAGACCTAGCTACAAAATTGAAATTTGTCCAAAATACATATGGGGCTATTCTAGGTGCGAAAGATTGCTATCAATTATTACAAGGAATGAAAACGTTGGAGCCCAGATTTTCCAAAAGTGCTGCAACCGCTGAACAATTAGCTGCATTCTTTGATTCACATGACCAAATCGAACAAGTCTATTATCCTGGACTAGCAAGCCACCCTGGTGCAGAAATTCATGCTAAGCAATCTACAAGCTCTGGCGCCGTATTATCTTTTAAACTAAAAGAAACGGTAGATGCCAAACAATTTGTGGAAAAATTATCGATACCAGTATTTGCTGTTAGTTTAGGCGCTGTGGAATCCATTCTCTCCCACCCTGCTACGATGTCCCATGCAGCAATGCCTTCAACAGAACGAGAGGCACGAGGGATTAGTGATAGACTATTCCGACTATCTGTTGGTATCGAAAACGAAGAAGATTTACTACAAGATTTCCAACAAGCACTATCAAAATAACAGGAAGTTAGCGTCCTTGTATTTACTCAAGACTGGAAGTAGGAATGTTGCGGACTCATACACCGTGCTTTGTTTAGCGTGACCTTTATTTGGTGATTTTAGGAATGAAGGTCACCTATTTTTGTGATTATCAAAAAAATGAAACGAATCATAATTTTTTGACAGATATAATTCCAAGTTGTACCATAAACATGGTAATGTAGCTATTCTAGTAAAGGGGGATTAGTTTTTCTGTAAAAGGGAAAACGAACTACATATGACAGAGACATGGTATTTCATAGACACTGGGAAACAAACACCTGCTTACAACATGGCAGTCGATGAATGTTTATTAAATTGGCATAGCGAAGGAAAGATACCACCAACTATTCGCTTTTATGAATGGGAACCAGCTGGATTATCTGTCGGCTATTTTCAAAAAACGACAAATAAAATTGATTTGGATGCTGTACGCCGTAATGGTTATGGACTTGTCCGCAGGCTAACTGGAGGTCGCGCTGTATTGCATGACAAAGAACTAACATACAGTATTGTTGTTTCAGAAGAACATGCTAAAATGCCTAGTTCGATTAAAGAAGCGTACCTCGTTCTTTCTAAAGGACTGTTAGAAGGTTATCAAACGCTAGGCATTGACGCATCCTTCGCCATTCCAGAAGGTAAGCTAGAAACAACACAGTCTGCTGTTTGCTTTGAAGAGCCTTCATGGTATGAGCTTGTTGTCGATAATAAAAAGGCAGCTGGTAGTGCTCAGACGAGAAAAAAAGGGGTTATCTTACAGCATGGCTCGATTCCTTTAACCGTAGATGATAACCAACTTTACGATTTGTTTATCTATCGAAATGAAAAGGTTAAGGAGAGAGCTCGTAAAAGCTTTAAAGATAAAGCTATTTCGATTGAGGAAGCAGCTAACAGAACCGTTACGATGGCTGAGACAAAGCGTGCATTCAAAGAAGGATTTGCAAAAGGGTTAAACATTGAATTGCAGGAACTGACGTTTTCTCAGGAACAAGAACAAGAAGTTATTGCGTTAATGAAAAGCAAATATTTACAAGATGAATGGAATTTATCTAGATAGGAGCGAATACATAATGGCAAAAGAACAAGAACACCTAAGAAAACCTGAATGGCTAAAAATCAAAATCAATACAAACAAATCGTATAACCGACTTAAACATTTAATGCGAGATAAGCGTTTAAACACTGTCTGCGAGGAAGCAAAATGTCCGAATATTCATGAATGTTGGAGTGAACGAAAAACTGCAACCTTTATGATTCTCGGCGATACTTGTACTAGAGGCTGTCGATTCTGTGCCGTTAAAACAGGACTACCTAATGAACTAGATTGGGGCGAGCCGAAACGAGTAGCCGAATCTGTTGAAATCATGGGGTTAAAACATGTAGTTGTTACAGCTGTTGCTCGTGATGATTTAAATGATGGTGGTGCTGCTGTCTTTGCAGAAACAGTAAGACAAATTCGCGAAAGAGTTCCTGGCTGTACTATTGAAATATTACCTTCAGATATGAAAGGTGATTATGAAAGTCTCCATACGTTAATGGATAGCGCTCCAGATATTTTTAATCATAATATTGAAACAGTGAGAAGATTAACGAAAAAAGTTCGCGCAATCGCTATGTATGATCGCTCACTTGAACTATTGCGCCGAGTAAAAGAAATTGCCCCTGATACACCGACAAAATCAAGTATTATGGTTGGACTTGGTGAAACAAAAGAAGAGATCATCGAAGCAATGGATGACTTGCGCGCAAATAATGTAGATATTATAACGATCGGACAATATTTACAACCAACGAAAAAACACTTAAAAGTAGAGCGCTACTATCATCCTGATGAGTTTGATGAATTAAAACAAATAGCATTATCCAAAGGGTTTAAACACTGTGAAGCAGGTCCATTAGTTCGATCCTCTTATCATGCTGATGAACAAGTAAATCAAACTGCTGCGCAACGTCGTATTCAATACATGAAAGGCTATGAAGAAACAAGTGGCGAAGTGCTTAAAACTTCCCCTTTTAATTAACAATAAGGGAGACAAAAAATGAGCGATTTCAAAGCACTCTTTTTAGATATTGACGGCACTATTTTACGAAGGGATCATTCGATTCAAGATACAACTATTACCGCTGTGAAACAAGCACAGCAACAAGGGATAGAAGTTTTTCTAGCAACAGGTCGACCACTCCATGAAATCGAGAGAATCGCTCATACGTTAGGAATCGACTCTTTGATTGGATACAATGGCGCTTAAGCTACGTACAATAATCAGGTGCTAGTAGATGAACCAATATCAGAAGATGTGATTGATCATTTTTTGGGTGTTGCTCAGACTCATGAACACGAAATAATCCTTTATACCAATAAACTGAATCTAGTCACGTCTACTTCTAAGCAAGTAGTAAAGGATTTTATTGATTATTTTGATTTAAAGGATTATCAACCATTCGACGAAAAATATCGTGAGCAAATTCTAGGGGTGACCTTGATGAATCTTCATCAAGCAAATGCCCCTTCTCTCTATCATTTTGAACGAGAAAATATGTACTTATCCCAAGTAAACGTTCAAGGTCTAACACATTGCTATGACATGATTAGAGAAAATGTGAACAAAGGACAAGCAATCAAAAAAGTACTAGATGTATTGGATATTCCTGCTGAATCTGCTATTGCTTTTGGTGATGGTATGAACGATAAGCAAATGCTCCAATTTGTCGGTGAAAGCTTTGCGATGGGTAATGCTACTCCAGCGTTATTTCCATACGCTAAACATCGCACAACCTCTGTAGATGAATCTGGTATCTATAACGGCCTACAGAAACTTGGAATTATCAAGTAAGAATTCCATTTACTTTAATATGAATCACTTTGACACAAAAAAACCAGCTTCATTTAGAAGTTGGTTTTTTTGCGTTTCGTGAAAACAGACACCTTAAATGGATAGGGGAGCAACAAGCTATCATACATATAAGCAGGATAAAAGTGGACTAATTTGTCAAGCTTACATGTATTACATTAATTAATGAACTTTCCACATTCACTAATTAATAGGTTACATACAATATATCAGAGGGATTTATACCTCACACCTACTTTGTTAGCATTTTTAACAAAGTATTTTCAACAGCCTGTTCAAGTACCAATAGCGTCTGTATCCCCCATCACGTAGCACCTTCTTTTATCGTCAATCGTGAAGAGATGTCATATATGATAAACGCCTATTTTTCACTAAATTGGTCATTTACCCTAACTTATCTGATGAATACACATACATTGTATAGTGATAATACACAAGGAGGTTGATAGGAATGAGCTGTTACGGAGGCTACAACCCATGCTACGGTTATGGTAATGGATATGGTTACGGCGGTGGTTATGGAAATGGAAGTGGATTCGCTTTAATCGTTGTACTTTTCATTTTGTTAATTATCGTTGGTGCATCTTTTTATTGCTAATTAAGAATTCTTTGCTACAAACAATGGGGATATCCCCATTGTTTGTTAGCATAATGAATGTTTATCACGGAGTAAACATCTGTAATATCCCCACTTTCAGCATCGAGTGAAAACAAAGAAAATAAGTGGGGGATAAACAGACGCTAACGCCCTGATAAGTTTCGCTAACAATCTGTGGGAGTTCACTTATTGAAGTCTCACTTTATAAAGACGGTTCATTTAACATTCTTACATGATAAATACCACCTGCAACTTTATTTTTCTCTGCTTGGAAAGTAATCGTTATATATTCTTTACCTTCTATAACAGAGGCTGGAACCGGATATGTTTTTGTATATAATTCCCCAATATTCGGCTTATTAAAGTGTTCTTTCGCCAATACGTAATCATCGATTTTAATCTCAAATTCACGCTTCATCTTTTTACCATCTACTTCTAAAATAAAATCACTTTTGTTAAATGTAATAGCAACATACATTTCTTTTGTCGGATCGACTTTTAGCTGATAACTGAAATAACCGCCATCTCGTGCATCACGCCAACCACTGTGTACGTCATTACTATATCCAGAGTAAGAATTTTTTGATCGAAATTGATGATCTACTTCTGGCTGCTGTTCATGAGGCGTCACTTCATCGACAATTATTTTTTGTTGATGTGCTTTTCGTTTTCTTTCGCTGTCACCAAAATCATTAAATTCTTGTTCAGACATAATATCCCAATAGATCGTATAACGTTCATGATGAAGATCATAAAATGGTTTTAGCAGCATTTGTTTGTTACCTGGGTGACCTATTGCTGTCGTTTCAAACAGTAACTGCTCCTCATCTTTTACTGTTATCCATTCATGTAGTGGTCTATCTGTCACTAATGTAGGCACATCTATTAGTGGATGATTATTTAGTGACTGATGATCATCGACAATATCTGTTTCAGGGAAATTCTCTCTACCTAATGCACCAGCAAGTACTATTGGTCCATACATGATTACTTGTTTCTTTTTGTCATCTTTCGCATAGTATCGATGTAAATCTAACGGTAGTTGAACACTTATTTGATCGCCATTTTTTAATGGTGATTGAATAATAAGATAACCATTCTCCTCTATTGTATGGACTTGTTTACCATTCACTTGGACTACCGATTCCTCACTCAACCAATTCGGTTTTCTTATTGCTATTTCTTTCACTTCATCATCTATCTTTTCCATCGTAATGGTTGCATTTGCTTTATACGGAAAACTTGTCTCCTGTCTTACTATCAGAGAGTCATTATGATCAGACGCTTTAGCCGGTATGAATAAATGTACATACAATCTATCGGCAATTCGTTCGAAAATTCTTTGATTATATCTTGCTGGATTCTCCATACCTGTTCCTGTACAACACCAAAATGAATGATCACATGAATGATATACTTTAAAATGACCTGGTTCAGAAGACACAAAATATGTTTTCATTCCTGAATCAGGGTCTTGTGAAGCAAGAATATGATTATATAAAGCTCGTTCATAATAATCATAGTAACGAGATGACTCTTCCCATCGGAAAAGAATTTCTGTTAGCTTCAGCATATTATATGTGTTACAAGTTTCTGTCGTTAATATCCCTAACTCTTCTGCATTTTCTGGACCAAAATGCTCACGAATACTATTTCCACCGATTGCATATGTTCGAGTATAAACGACTTGATTCCAAAAATACGTAGCAATTTGTTTATACTTTTCTTTCTTCGTCACATTATACAATTTTGCTACACCTATTACCTTTGGAATTTGTGTATTGGCATGCTTCCCTTCTAGGCTATCTTGGTTATTCGCTAACGGTTCTAATACCACTTCATGGAAAAATAGTTCTGCTAGTTCTAAGTGGCGTTCATCTTTAGTAATCAAATAAAGCTCTGCAAACACATCATTCATGCCACCATGTTCACAAATCAACATTCGTTGAATTTGTTCGTTTGTTAAATTTTTTAATCCGTTATATGCCCAATCAGCCAATTTCTCAACAATCTTTAAGGCTAATTTTGAAGCTGTGATCTTATATACATCAATTAAACCAGCATATATTTTATGTAAGGAATACCATGGTACCCATGATCCACCTAAACTAAAGTTATCTACTTCAAATTCGCCAGAAAAAACTCTGTCAAAGCAATCGCGTGAGAATCCAGCAACAAAACCATACTGATCATATGACTGCACTTCCATTAACTCTGTTAACGCATAATCTATTTTGTCCATTAATGCTTTGTCACCTGTAGCGTCATACATTGTAGCCGCAGCGGATAACCAATGCCCAATTGAATGACCAGCAATACCTGTTCGTTCCCAACCACCATAACGTTCTTTTTTCGCTTTCTTGCCGCATCCCTCATAGCATGGTGCCATTAAGCGATCAATATCTAAATAAAGTAAGTATTCCTTACCTTTTTCTTGGGATTTCTTAAACATTCCATCTAATAAAGTAACCTGTTCCATCTCGAACACCCCCTAAACTATTTACACTTTTATTATGAACGATGTTGTAAGCGTTGTACATTCACTATTAGTGAAAATACATATCTTTTTTTTAGAAATTTGCTATAATTAATGTAAACCCTTTCTAATCGGAGTGATCATTTTGAAGCATCCTGTTATTCTTACAAGTAGTTCCTTCCCACTTATTCATGAAATGGGATTTATGACTGATAATAACGGAATAGAGAAACACCCTGAGCGGATTATGCCTGATATTAATGTGTTTGTTTATTGCTTGAAAGGCTATTTACATGTAATAGAAGATGATCAAAACTATCATCTAAAAGAAGGATCCTATCTTTTTCTTAGGAAAAATGTACATCATTGGGGGGAACATTTTTACCAACCAGGTTCTAAGTGGTTTTTTATTCATTTTTTTAGTCAGGACATATCTACTGAAAAAGATGAGTATAATACATACGGTAAGACATCTCTTGTACATGCTGATGCATATGATAAGAAACTTACATTACCGAAATATGGCGAGGTGGCTCATCATGACTACACGAAGCTTCAGTTGCAACAAATACTAGAAGTATTTGAGTCTTCCCACCCTACAAGCTCCATTCTAGCTAGTATGCAAACACACCAATTCTTCCTAGAATTATATGTAGAAAAACTTGAAAACTATGCAAATATGAAAACAAATCGAATGGTAACAAAACTAATTCATTTTATGGATAAAGAAGATAACCATAAGTTAACCAGTAATGAGATTTCAGAGGAGATGGGGATGAATTATGCATACCTATCTACAATATTTAAGCAGCAAACCGGCAAAACGATTACGCAATATCGCAATGAACAAATCGTAGAAAAAGCGATTCATTTTTTTCGTAATCAAAATTATAACGTTTCAGAAGTAAGTGATAAATTAGGCTTCTCTAATCCATTCTATTTCAGTAGAGTATTCAAAAAAGTGACAGGTTTGTCTCCTTCAGACTATTTAAAACGAATATACCGAGGAAAAAGGTAATAAATGATACTTCACTAGCAGGAGTAAACACTGCTCCATGTTGGCTAGCAGCAGAATGCTAAGACACCTAGCCTATATAAAGATCTCGTTTTAGACTACAAAAAAGAGGCGTTGCACAATCTGCTGATCGTGCAACACCCTTTTTGTTTTACTTCCCTTTTGTTCCTTGGCCTTTACTATGAAGAGAGAAAAGGTTTGTGTCGATAGAGAATTGAATCGACTGGCGTTCTCTTTCTCGTTTTAATGCTAATTGTATAAGCTGATCTGTTAATTGTTCGAAGTCTTTTCCGCTTGGTTCCCACAAATAGAAAGATAACGAACCAGGAATCGTATTAATTTCGTTAACAAATACGTCACCTTCAGGATTTAATAAAAAGTCAATTCGTGAAACACCACTTGCATTTAATAAACGGAATGTTCGCTCCGCCAATTCTTTCACTTTTTCCGTTTGTTCCTCATTAATATTAGCAGGTATAATACGGTTAACACTTTCCATCCCTTTTGTATCGCCTGTTTTACCACCGCTTTGATATTTATCTGCATAAGACAAAATCTCGTCCGTTGATAATACTTGCTCACAAACAGAGCTTTCTACTTCTTCATAATCACCTATTACGGAGCAATTTATTTCTGTCAAATCTGTTACCATTTTTTCAATAACAACTTTGAAACTATACGAAATCGCTAGTTCAATCGCTTCTTCTAACTCCGCTTCATTAGCAGCCTTTGAAATTCCGACACTTGAACCAAGGTTTGCTGGCTTCACGATTACTGGATAACCAACTTTTTCAGCTAGTTGCTTAATTTCCTCTTGATTATCATGCCATTGGTTGGAATAAAACCATTGATAATCAACAATTGGCACACCAGAATCTCGTAAAATTTGTTTCATCATTACCTTATCCATACCTGATGCCGACGAAGCAACATCACAACCAACGTATGGAAGACCTAACAATTCTAAATAACCTTGTAAGGATCCATCTTCACCATTAGTACCATGAATGACAGGGAACACAACATCAATAGTTGTAATCACACCTTTAGAGAAAAGAGAGCGTTCTTTTTTCTTTAAGACGATGTTTCCTTCGCTTTCTTGCTCTAATACTACCTTATCAGCATCTTTAAAGAGTTGATCCAAGTTTTTATAATTATCGATATTTGTTAATACATCACCTGTATACCACTCTTTTGTTTTACTTATATAAATGGGTACTGGATCATATTTTGCTCGATCAATAGCATTAAATGCCTGAAGTGCTGAGATAACAGACACTTCATGTTCTACAGATACACCACCAAAAATTACGGCTACTTTTGTTTTCACAGAGTATTCCTCCCAATCAATTACTCATTATATGTGTCAGGTAAATCATTTTCCAATAGAATAATAGCATCTTGACGGTTCAATGCTTGAATTTGTGATATCGCATGATTTAGATCTTTCGCGATAAACAATTGTTCTTCTGGATAGCCTTTCCCGCGAAGTCCATCTTGAATAGGTTTTGTTTGTTTTTCTCCCACAACAATGACATAGTCACATGCATCTGCGGCATATTCACCAAACGCCTTATTATATTGATATTCCTTGTCACCTAATTCTACCATACCTGGTGTCACAAGGACTTTATAACCCTCCATAGAAGAAAGCACTTCTAAAGCCATTCTTGAACCAGTTGGGTTAGAGTTAAAACTATCATCAATGACCGTTAAATTGCCAAACCCTTTTTTAATTTCCATTCGGTGCTTAACTGCTTGAATCTTCTTCACACCTTGCTGTACTTTTGAAAGTGGTACACCCATTTCCCATGCTACACTAATCGCAGCCAAGATATTATAGACATTATGTTTTCCTAATAATTTCGTTTCAAAGTCTGCATCTAGTGTACCTTGTTTATTCGTCACTCTAAATGTTGTCCCTTTATTATGGAAACGAATATCTGAAGCTACATAATCTGCTTCTGTATCATCAATGGCAAAATAAACTTTACGACACGGATTTTTCGGTGTATAAGACATGATGTTTTTGTCATCACGGTTAAGAAAAGCTATACCATCTGCTGGTAATGTTTCCACAATTTCAAATTTTGTCTTTTGAATATTTTCAATTGTTTTAAATGTTTCTAAATGTTGTTCACCAATCGCTGTTAAAATCGCGTATTTATGACTAACTAATTCACAAATTTCTTGAATGTTACCTGGTTCTTTTGCTCCCATCTCAGCAATAAATACATCATGGTACGGTTTTAATGAATTACGAATTGTAATTGTCACACCAATTTTTGTATTAAAACTGTTTGGTGTCTTTAATGTATTGAAATGGGAAGATAGAATAGTATCTAAAATAAACTTCGTACTTGTCTTACCAAAACTACCAGTTATCCCAATTGTGTCTGTGTTTGTAGCACTATCAATAATGCGTTTAGCATCCTTATAATAGTGTTCTTTAATTCCACTCTCGATCGGTCTATTAATGAAGTTCGCCAACAAGACAATCGCATAGGTAAAGATAGATCCTCCAACAATAACTAACGCAGCGAACGCTAATGGGTAGTCATTCCAAATAAAGTGTAAGCTTGTAGCTAATAGGAATAAGTAAATAATCGTAACTGTTACAATTAATCGTTTCACACGTGCAGTAACAACAAGTTTCTTCTTCTCTTGCTTATTTCTCGGAATGAACAGCCCTAATAATAAAATGACAAATATGAGCCAATTCCAATTTAGAAATAGAAGGAAAGCTAAAACAAGTGCTACCCATTCATGGATAGGTACAGCCTTCATCCAATGCTCTGTCACCCATCTCCATAGTCGATTATTAAAATAACTGTTTAACTGTAGCATATGGATCGCTTGTTTCACACGGTAAAAAGCATATACCATCCATAGTACACTAACAATTGAAAATATTATTTGCATCATCAAACTGCTCCTTTATCTTCTTCTAAAAAAGTATCTGCTATAACAGCAACTCTGCGCTTCTGTTCTAAAAAGACATAATGTCCAGCATTCTCAATTACCGCTAAACCAGCATTAGGGATTAACTTTTCCATTATTTTCGCATCAGAAACAGGTGTTGCTGTATCGTTTGCACCCCAAATTAATAAAGTAGGTGCTTTTATATTTGGCATATGGTGTTGCAAATCCTCATTTACCACTTTACTTAATGTTTGCTGCATCACTCTAGATGCATTCTGATAATCAGAAGAACCTGCTTTTCCACGGTATTTCGCCATAATATCATCTTTGTATTTATTGATAATTGGTAAGCTTAAAAGCTTCTTCAATGTTTTGTACGTATAAACTTTCACATAATAATCTACTTTACGCTTTGGCTTCACTCCAGCACTACCAATTAGGATAATTTTATGTACATTGTCCTGGTGCCTATCAGCATATTTAAGTGAAACTCTTCCACCAAACGAATGTCCAACCAAAATCGGGTTATCGATATTTAACTTTACTAAAAATTGCTCAAAAAAGTCTGTATATTGCCCTACATCCCAAGCCTCTGGTGGTTCATCACTCTGACCAAATCCGGGAAAATCGAGCGAAGTAACTTGAAAATGCTCACTTAAACGATTTTGCAAGTCTTCAAATAAATCGAGGCTCGTTCCCCAACCATGAAGCATAACGATAGGACGACCCTCACCGGTTTGTTGATAATGAATTTTTAATTGATCTATTTCTATAAACACGAATGAACGCTCCCTTATTAGTCTCAGCTTATATCTTTCGTACATTATTATCATTTATATGACGCTCAAAAAAATTTAGAAAGAAAAATTTCACACCCTTAATAATATCACAAAAATTGAAAGAGGGATAGACTTTATACACCTGTCTATCCCTCTTACGGTTTATCTACTTATTGTTTTCTCGACTGTTCTTCTTCCGTTATTCCAGCCATATAAGAGTTAAGCACTTGCTGATACGTCTCTTCTATTCCTTGCTCATAGTCCTTATCCACAGTATTTCTACTTTCTACATTACTCGTTTTTTTCTTTTGCTCCATCCAATCACCTCAAATATAGCTTGAGCTGAATTGATTTTTGTATGCAAATCAATTTATTTTCTACCTCGTTCATCTTTAAATGTCGTTAATTGCTGTAATTCATGATGACACTTCTTGTCTTCGTACATTAACGAATCTGCTTGATGTAATAACTGATCCAATGTTTTACCATCATCCGGGTAAAAGCTTAATCCAATACTGGCAGTTAGTGTAACTTTCGTTTTATTTATCAAAATAGGCTGATGAATCATTTCTAACAATTGCTCGCATAATTGTTGTATGTCCCGCTCTTCCGCCACCGCAACAAACTCATCACCAGCAAGTCGGTAAAATGTTACCCTCTTATTTTGCTCAAACCTGATTAACCTCTTGGCAAAAACTTTTAATAACAAGTCTCCACCACTATGCCCAAGTGTATCATTCACCTGCTTGAACTTGTCTAAATCAATAAAGATTATAACAAATTTTTCATCCGAGTCAGCATTAGTTAGACGTTTACGAACATCTGTGTGAAAAGAATAACGATTTGGTAACTCTGTCAGCCCATCGTAATGAGCTAGTCGATACAATTTTGATTCTGATTCGATTAACTGACTTGTTCTTGCAGTCAAAAGTTCATTTTTCTTTTTCGCATCTGTAAACATCGTTTGTAATTGCCTAGCTACCTGTTCAATGTTTTTCCCAAGCATTGAAAACTCTACAATGGGCGTTGCATTCCAATAGAAACCTTCCTGACGTTTCATCTTTTCTGGTAAATCACTTGTCAACCTTGTTAATCGTTCCAACGAGCTGGATAGAACACGGTTCACAATGATAGCGAAGATTAATGCGAGAACTAGCATAAGTAAAGCGAACATACAGTAATCTCGAATATTTTTCATTACACCCATTACATCCTCTGCAATGGGATAAACCACATAGGTTCGATTATTTAAAAAGGTAGTTTCTCCAACATAATAACCACGATACCAACTTGCTAGCCTATCGTCCGTTGAACTCAGAAAAATATAATTGTTCGGATTAACTTCCTTTACATATTGATTAGTGACCAAGAAAGGAACAATCTTATGTTCTACTTGTCCATCCGTATCAAACCATATTTGATCATCTTCGTCCAATATTACCATACGCTGATGTAATGAACTTACCGTATCATCCAAAACAGCGGAAGCTTCCACTTTTTCTGCTTCACTACTATGCGATAATAGTTCCATTTCTTTTAATTGCAAGTATTCTTCTACTTGCTGAAACTGTGTATAGTAGCCTTGATAAATATTATCTTCCCCTGCTTTCGCATCCAATCCAATAATAACCATTAACGGCAGCACCGCAGAGAAGACTAGAAGGTGTGAAATTACCTGACCAAAATGCAAGCGTGGCTGATTCCAGAACCATTTTTGCAACTTAGGAAAAAATGGTAAATATTCAAAACACATATCTGCAATTAGAGCTGAAAACAACGTCCCAAGTATTACTTTAATAAGTACAAAGCTACTAAGAATTCTTAAATTCTCTGTAAGATCAACCCAAAAGAAGCTAATCAAATAATAAACAAAAAAGAGAATAAAGCTATATACAAAGCTCCACTTAAACAAAGTTTTGCCCTTCTTCTCGTATAAGAATCCCATAAATAATACAGCTAAGGTATTTATAAATACTAAAACACTCTCAATGTGTACTATATATACAAATGCGTTAACACTTATTGTTAACAACAATGCAAATTTCAAACCGAATTGCCTTATAGATACTAAATATAGTATTTGAGCAAAACCAAAAGTTATGCTAAAAACAATTGGTATCGAAAAAATATGCAGTAATGTAGTAAAAATGAAAAATAGTAGAAAGAACCACATTTTAATTTTTTTGTTACGCATATTTTTAACTCCTCATCCATAAATTCTGTCGCTAGTGAAAAGAGACCGAGATAAAAGAGTAATTAAATAGGAAAACTTTGAACATTCAAGCATGATGACAAATATCGCTTATTGTTGTTCGGATTTCATTCTTCCTAATTAATTAAGTCCCGGCCTCTATCATTTACATGCAAATAAAAGACCTATACATCCCCAAAGTATAAGTCTCCTGTTACGACATTATTCAAAAAACCTAGCAATCTATCTATGGTCATCCTAGTTAGAACGGTCGTTTTGCATTTTATCTGAACATAATTGAATTATATGTAATGTAGTACATTTATATCATATAATTTTAGCATAACTTTCCTAAAATATAAATCCCTTTTCCCACCTTTTAAGTTTTACACGTAGATACCCTCAAACTAAAACCATTATCTATACATAGCTTCTACAGAACTAAAATAGTAGAAAAACGCGGACATTTAATGGTATGATGACAATTGAAACTCATAGAATAAGGCTGTTCAGACGTTTATCCCATACTTAACTTTTTATTCTAACTCGAAACTTGAAGTAGGGAGTCTACGTTTACATGGTGATGAAAGATTTAGAGAACTATTTCATTTACATAGGAGGTTTTAAAGAATGATGAAAGAAATTCAAGCAACTGAATTAGCAGATAAGTTAAAAAACGGTGAAAACATTGCTATTATTGATGTTCGAGAAGATGATGAAGTAGCAGAAGGAATGATTCCAGGAGCTAAGCATATTCGCTTAGGTGAAATACCTGATCGATTAGAGGAATTTGATCGCAATGAACATTACTATATTGTTTGTCGTTCTGGTGCAAGAAGTGGACGAGCTACTGAATTTTTAGAAGGAAATGGCATTGAAGCAACTAATATGGTTGGCGGTATGCTTGCTTGGGAAGACGAAATCGAAACACCAAGTGATAAATAAAAAAAGACATTAACCAGCAAGATAGTATCCACAATAAAAAGGATTGCCTGCACACTTAGATACCTAATTGTGCAGACAATCCTTTTTTATGTCATTTTCGTAGTCTAAAAACGAGAGTAGATGTTGCTCCCTGTTGGATACTCCGTGAAATGCGCTCACTCATTCTACTTCTAGTGAGTGGTAGGAAAGAACTACGTCAGAATACTCCACTTTCACCCTCGGGGTGAAAGCGTAGTGTTTTGTCGGAGCTTATGCCAACAGTCATCATCAATAGAATGGAAGAAAGTCTAGCCCCCAAGAGACTCTCGTTTTTAGACAGTGTAAGAATGTTTATTTTCTTCAACGGTTCTTTTTTTATTATTTTACGATTAAAACAGGGCATTCTACTCGTTTTGCTAGTTTATGACTAACACTTCCGAGTATCATCGTTTGTAGTTGATTCAATCCACGGCTACCTACTACGAGAATATCATATTCATTTCGGTTAGCAAATTCTACAATAGCAGGTCCTGGTTCACCGTGAACTACGTGTGTTTCATATTCAAGCCCAGCCGCTTCCAATACGTCTATTACGGGCTGGATTCTTTCTTGTCTTACTTTTTTTACTTCATATTTATCTACACCATGTAAAACATTTTCCTTTGATGTTTTACTATCAACTACATAAACAACATCAATTGTACCTTGGTCGATTTGAGCTATTTTCACTGCATGAGATGCTGCTCTAATAGAATGATCTGACCCATCTGCTGCCAGTAAAATCTTTTGGTACATCTCGCCACCCCATTTTGTCCGATTTAATGGTCTGATGCCTTAGATAAGCCGCCAATTTTATTCTTCAATTGATTACTTTCGGGATTCATACCTTTATATGTTACTTTAACATTATTTTGCTCGAATTTCGACTCAATTTTGTCTAAAGCACCAATTGCAGAATCATCCCAAAGGTGTGCCATTGTTAAATCAATTTCTACTTCTTCTAATTGTTCCGTAAAATCAAATTTTGCCACTAGGTCGTTAACAGATGCGAAGAAAATCTGCCCTTCCACTTTGTAAACTTTCTTCTTATCTTTTACTTCCACTTTCTCCGTAACATCCACTTTAGAAATTTTAGCAGCAAAGAAAATTGCACTTAGAAGTACACCTGTTAACACACCAATTGATAAGTTATGTGTGATAACTACTGTTACAACGGTTACTACCATTACGAGTGCATCTGTTCTAGGGATTTTCAACAAATTCTTGACAGATCCCCAATCAAATGTACTGATGGACACCATGATCATTACCCCTGCAAGGGCAGCTAGTGGAATCTTATCTACTACATTCCCTAATACTACAATTAAAAACATTAAGAAGGCACCTGCTACCAATGTAGATAATCGACCTCTACCACCTGATTTTACATTAATAACAGATTGTCCAATCATCGCACATCCTGCCATTCCACCAAAGAAACCAGCAACAATATTAGCAATACCTTGACCACGGCTTTCTCTATTTTTATCACTTTCTGTATCGGTCATATCATCGATGATATTAGAAGTTAATAAAGACTCTAACAAACCAACAAGTGCTAATGATAAAGAATACGGGAAGATAATCGTTAATGTCTCCCAAGTAAATGGGATATCCGGAATTAAAAAGGATGGTAAATCAGAACTTAAATTTCCTAAACTACCTACTGAACGAATGTCAAACCCGAAGAACACAACGATAATTGTAACAACAATTATTGCAACTAATGTAGACGGTACAGCTTTTGTTATCATAGGGAAAATATAAATAATTGCTAGTGTTAAGGCGACTAAAGCATACATTACCCAACTTTCACCCTTAAAATGATCGAACTGTGCGGTAAAGATGAGAATAGCTAGTGCGTTAACAAACCCTATCATGACAGAACGTGGCACGAACTTGATAACAACTGCTAGTTTAAATACTCCAAATAATATTTGTAGTACCCCTGTTAAGATAGTAGCGGCAAGTAAATACTGTAAACCGTGTTCCGCAACTAATGTTACCATTAACAAAGCCATTGCTCCGGTTGCTGCAGAAATCATTCCAGGTCTGCCCCCTACAAAAGCAATCACCATTGCAATACAAAAGGATGCATACAACCCTACCATCGGATCAACACCTGCAATAATCGAAAAGGCTATTGCCTCCGGTATTAACGCAAGGGCTACTACTATTCCGGCTAGAATGTCTCCTTTAACATTTCCAAACCATTCTTTTTTTAATCTTTCTATGTCCATAAGACACCTCTTTCTTCTATAAATAGTTCTCTGATTCCCTCAGAGATAATCCGAAATGAACAAAATGTATCATATCACATTTCACAAAACAGACAAAATTATAGGTAAGCGGAAACATATAGATAATACTTTAATATTCTACTTTATACTCACTCACTCTATCATTTTTAAACATAGAAGAAATATGTACAAAAAACGAACATGAAAGCAGACTTCCTATCGCAAACTTCCATGTTCAACTAGTATTCCTTATTATTTACTTTTTTATCACGTTGCTAACGCCCTAATAAGTTTTATTACTAATCAGCGGAAGTTAAAATTCCTCTCACTTTATGAAAATAAGTTCTGCCATGTTTCTGGTCCAACAATCCCATCGACTTGTAAATGATGACGACTCTGATAGTCTCTTACTTTCCTTTTTGTTTCAGGTCCAAAAATGCCGTCTACTTTGGCACCTACTCTTCGCTGAATAATACGAACGGTGCTTCCTCTACTACCTGCCCTTATAATTCCTGGGTAGCTAGCTACTAATGCTGTTTGCTGATTCAACCTTTTTCTTGTAATCGGTCCAACGATTCCGTCTACTGCTATTTGTTCAGAGCGTTGAAAGCTCTTTACCGCTGACTCTGTTTCTTGACCAAACTTGCCATCCGCACCGAATCGTGGTAATGAAAAGCCTAATTTCATTAGCTCTCTCTGCAAGTTCGCTACTGAATCACCATTTTTTCCATCCTGTAACGTACTACTCGATTCAAACTGGTTTATATATGCAATAGGTTCAACCGTTGATAATTGCGTATTTGCGCGATATCCATATGGCGGTGATGTTTCTACATTGTTCCTCACTTCAAAATGCAAATGCGAACCAGTCACTTGACCAGTACTTCCTTGATAACCGATCACTTGATGTTGGTTAACTGTCTGACCTCTTGTTACCGTAACGGAGTCAAGATGGGCATACAATTGTGCTCGATTTTTCCGGTCTCGCATTAATACTACATTGCCATAACCACCTAAGCCTGTACCACTTCTACCCATACCCGCATAAATCACTGTTCCAGATGTAAAAGCGTTAATTTCTGCACGATGTGATTTTACTAAGTCAACGCCGGCATGAAATGCTCTTGTACCTCTAATCGGATGAACCCTATATCCATATGGACTTGTTATCCGATAACCGCGGAATTCTGCCATTTATTATCCCTCCTTATAACTCTTCTTCCCTATTGAATGTTTGTTTGACAATTTGATGACTAAATACAGCCATACCTGTCGCAATAACACCATCTGCAATCGCTCGAACATTCCAACCATAGACATTACATGCTGCTAGGACACCAACGACTAATAAAATCCATATTATCAGCCAATCAGGAATAAATGGTGTTCTTTTACACGCATACCCAATAAACCAGAGCGCTGGAACCATGAAATAATAATCTTCTGTGATGAAATATAAGAACTCACCTATCATCACGAACACCTCCTCTGATTTTTTCCTATGAGTCACTAAGCAGCTGTTCATTCCATTCGAACATTGCATAATAAGGGACTCATATTACTATATGCATCCTCCTTCCTAGTCGTATTGGCATTCGCCATAGGCTATTCTTTTTTCATCAGTAATCAAATTATTTCCTCATTTTATCACGGTGCATGAGTCCGTAAGCCCCCCCACTTCAAGGTTCAAGTGAAAACAAAGAAGCGAAGATAGGGGATAAACGGACGCTAACGCCCTGATAAGTTTCGCTAACAATCAGCGGGAGTAAAAAACTCCCACTGATTGAAGTCTCACTTTATAATCAACGATATTACAAAAAAGGTGTCAGCTATAACCGAGTTTTGGCGTTAAGAGATCAGACTTATTGATTAAGGCACTAACTTTCATTGATTGAATTCTCCCTTAACTAGATAGAAAAATCCGAACAATTAACTTGAGCAAGCTTATCTCACCTGCCAAGTTAATTTGTTCGGATTCCACTTTCTTCCTTTAATTTTATTATGCCTCAATTGGATTAGCGATCGTTTGTGTTTCTTTTCTATTTGCCTGCTTTCTATCCTTCAATGGCTTTTTATATTTTTTTATTGTGAATCCTGTCATACCATAAATGATGCTGATAATTGGGGTAATTAATGCCAAGAAACAAAATGGTAAATACGTACCTGCTGATACACCAAGCGCTGCAGTAACGTACAGTCCTGCCCCTGTCCATGGAATAAGTGGTGCACTTTGCGTTCCGGCATCTTCCAACACACGAGATAAATTCTCAGGTTTTACGTTTAACCTTTCAAATATTGGTCTCATTAATGTACCGCTCATCACATTTGCAAAGTAAACAGAACCACCAATTGCAAGTGTGATATAACTCACAATAATAGTAACGAATGTCAACATGCCCGTACTTTTGATCTTAGAGGCAAAAGAAGCAACTAACACTTCTAGAGCACCTGATTCAGCTAACATTCCTCCTAGTCCAAGTGCAAACAAGAATAGTGCTACCAAACCTAGCATACTTGTTACGCCACCACGTTGAAGTAAATCATCAACCATCCCTATTCCAGATTCGAACTGATATCCATTATATAATGTTGAAATCACATCAGTAATGGTAATACCTTGATACAATACTGCTATAATTCCGCCAGTCATCGCAGCAAGAAAGATCGATGGAATCGCCGGCTTTTTCATTACAAGTAATGTGATTAGAATAGCAATAGGTATCAATGAAATGATACCTATATGGAATGTTGTATCCAAATAGGTTGTTAACTGACTTACTGTTCCTTCATTAATAACAGAAACTTCATAGTTAAGTCCGATTACAGTGAAGATAATAGCAGTAATGAGGTAAGATGGTACAGTTGTCCATAGCATATGCTTAATATGTGTAAACAACTCCGTACCTGAAACGGTAGCTGTTAAATTCGTTGTATCAGATAGCGGTGATAATTTGTCTCCAAAGAAGGCGCCACTAATGATAGCACCAGCTGTTAAACCAACAGGGATTCCTAACGAGGTACCAACCCCCATCATCGCAACACCTGCTGTTCCAACAGCTCCCCAAGAAGTACCCGTAGCAACCGCTACAAGTGAACAGAACAATAATGTCGTTACAAGGAAAAATTGAGGTGAAACTGTTTCGATACCATAATAAATCAAAGTTGGTACTGTCCCTGCTGCAATCCATGCACCAATTAAAACACCGACGGTTAAAACAATCAGCCCAGGCTGTAACGCCTTACTCATTGACCTGATCATCGACTTTTCAACTTGCTTATATGATAAACCTAATCCCATCATAAAAGGAATCATCGCAAGCATACTAATAAACATCAGAATTTGAATGGGTGCATCAAATGCTAAAATTCCAATCGAAATAGTAGCCACTGCAGTCATGAACATACATAAAGCATAATAAAATGCTGGTTTTTTCATTGTTGTATTACTCCTATCCTTATCGGTGTCCAACCAATCACTCCTTAATATACACTTTATAAAGTGAGACTTCGATCAGTGGGAGTTAGCGTCCGTTTTCCCACTTAGATCCGTGTTACAACTCGGACGTTGAAGTAGGGGTTTTGGCGGACGTTTACACCATGATAAACGTAATATTCTTAATTACGTTTCAATAAAATGATACTATACTTTAGTATTTTTACAAAATCGACTGTGCATGAATATACTTGCACGTATGATAATGAATTAATATTGTAAGCGATTAATGAGATAAAAATCATGGATATGCACGAATATAATCGAAAATGCTACAAATTCGGTAAGTTAGTAGAGGGAATATATATTAAAAATGAAAATGCTATTCAATTAAAACAAGATTCGTCCATAATAAAAAATCTAATTACCATATAAAGTGAGACTTCAATCAGTGGGGGTTTTACGGACCTACGCACCGTGATAAACTCTACGATACTATCATCCATTTTTTTCATCTATCCTTTTCATCATTTTCTAATATTAGAAACTTTCTACAATCACTGTAACTACTTTACTCACTACTAGATTCACTAAAGCAAATTACTTTCTTTCCTTTATACTTTTATGTAAGAATAAAAAGAGGGATAAGAGAGGTGTTAATAATGAAAATTGAAATATGGTCAGATTTTGTATGCCCATTTTGCTATATTGGTAAAACTAGATTAGAACAGGCAATTGAACGTTTCCCAGAGAAATTAGATGTTGATATAGAATATAAAAGTTTTGAACTCGACCCAAACGCACCAAAATATTCAGGTGTAAGCATTAATGAGTCATTAGCTAAAAAGTATAATATGTCAATCGAGCAAGCTAAAGCAGCGAATGAACAAATCGGTGAGCAAGCTAAAGCAGTTGGCTTAGACTTCGTTTTTGACACAATGAAGCCTGGTAACACATTTGATGCGCATCGTATTAGTAAATATGCTGCCACAGTAGGACGCGAAGCTGAATTTGTTAACACGATGTTGTACAACTATTTCACGTTATCTAAAGATGTAAGTGACAAAGATACATTACTTGCCATTACAAATGAACTTGGCTTTGACCAGGAAAAAGTTCAAGCTATCTTAAATGATGAGACTATTCACGCAGACTTAGTTAGACAAGATGAGGCAGAAGCTCAACAATTAGGCATTACAGGTGTGCCGTTTTTTGTTATCAATAAAAAATACGCTATTTCAGGAGCTCAACCTATCGAAACATTTATGCAAGCATTAGAAAAAGTTGCCGAAGAAGAAAACAATCAGTTGCAACACTTAAACTTCGAACAAGGAAGTTTTTGTGACGGAGATAATTGTAATTAAGCAACGAGAAAGAGGAACCGGACTTGTCCAGTTCCTTCTTTTTTATAGGGGCAAAACTCACTTCCATTGCTGCAAGCTCCAAATTAGTTTCTTTGTCACTACTTGAATATTGAATATTAAAGTAGGAGGATTTCCTATTCATCTACCGCATTCAATGCCGCACATTAGCGGATATACTCTCCACCTGGATACAATGTAACCGAATATGCTCTTTTACTTTGTGGTGCCGTCCTTCCAGATGACGGCACTGAAAGATCAACTTGTTCACTCGCATAAACATAAGCAGAACTTTGATCATATACAATAATTTGATTTTCCCCTGTCCCAACCAAATCACCAAAGACAACATAGCCATCTTGAGGAAAGGTTGTTACGACATTGTTGTAACCATCATAGATTGTTGGGTAGACATTCCCCCCTCTTCGGTAGGCTAATATGTAATCCAACTCATTGTTCCCCCAGTTACTTAGTGTATCAATAACGGTAAGCCATCCTGCTGTTTTTCTGTTTTCCTTCCACACTTCATTACCATTCGCATCTAACAAAAAGATGCTGTCTCTACCATCCGCATGACTTGTTCCACGTATAATTCTGTCTAACCCAGCAATTTGTAAGCCAGTTAAATCCTCTCGAAAGTTACCTAAACAAATATGCTGTGACTCAATCGATCCGTCATATCTCCATATTTCGCTCCCTTGCCAATCATATAACACCGTTACACTTCCACCTATGACAATTTGTGGCTCTTTAGCTTCTAGTTGTACTTTTCCGATCCAAATACAATCTGCATGTTCGTCTAGGCCTTGACAGGACCATAATAATTGACCATCCGCACTCAGAAAATCGTACCCTGCCATTATTTCATCTTTCCCATCACCATTAAAATCGAACACCCATGGAAAATGACCTATATTACCTTTATGTGTCCATAGTAATTCCCATTCCTTGTTCATTACCCACATTTGCTCATATCGGTCTTTTAAAATAATATCTTGAGGGAAGATATTGCCTGATACATTAGCAATGACAATGCAGTCATGTGCATGCTTATTAGGTAAAGCGAATTTCTTTTTCACTTCACCTGTTTTACCATTTATAATATAAAAGAACTTATCCATTACACAAAGTACTTCATTATTACCATCACCGTCGATATCATAAATCTGAACTGGATAATCACTACCTGGCCCACCCGGCTGCTCACTTGGCGTGCCTAGCTGCCAGAGTAATTCACCATCCAAATTGAATGCTGTCATCGCTTCAACTTGATGTGGTTCATATCGATCATCAATCCCACCGTTGGGTTGTACCATTAGTAGATCTATCCTACCATCCCCAGTCAAATCACCAAGAAACATCTTACAGTTTTCTCCAGACTTTCTGAGGTCTAGTTGCTTTACGAGAATCGGTTCTACATAATTTGTTGATATCTTCATCCTTTAGACACCCCTTGTTTTAAGCTTCTGTTTCTTGCAATTGACTTTGCCTTATCTCTAATCTACGGAACGTACGATACGTAATATACATAATGACTAAACTTGTCAAACTAGCTCCTAAGAAAAAGATAAATACAGGTAGGTGAAAGTATAAATAATATAATGTTAAACAAGCGGCAATTAAATATAACGTTCTAATGGGCGAATAAATAGCTAACAGCATCGCATTTTTAAAATAGGTGAACAATTTATTCTCATAATGAACATACATAGGGAAGATATAAATGACCGTAATCCCATAAACAATCAATGCAATGATTAACAACACTTTACTTACTTGTTGTAACCACAAGCTATCTAGCTGTAAAAATTGAAAGTTGATATATAGCATATAACCTATCAATAATAGGATCAGACTTAAACCATTGGCACGAACAAATTCCTTTTTATATGTTTGCCAAAACACTTGAAATGTCTTAATCCCATCATTCCCCATCGACCATTTTCTAAAGACCGTAAACATAGCAACCGTACTTGGCCCTATCCCAAAAATGATGCATCCTAAAAATGTAAAACAAATCCAAAGGAAATTAACATATAATAATAGAAAAATCGTTTCACCAAAATAATAAAATTTACTAAGAAAGCCGTCACCTAGCATTACTACCCACCACTTTCTATAACTATTTTTTAATGGCATGTTTAACGGTTAAATTAGCGTAAGCTGCAACCATTGGCGCCATCTGTCTAAACCCAATTTTCCCATCAGCTAATACTGCCCCATAGCTAGTTCCAGTATCCATCCAATCTAAAATGGGTAAATCATTAATGAAAAATTGCACATATTCTTCATATTTAACTAACTTTAGATGATAGGGTGATATAGCATCACTGGCAGGAGGCAGCGGGTCTGCTGCCTGTGTCACCAAGTGAAATCCATGACTTTTTCTCAAATTACAGGTGCGGAATGCACGTTCATCAGGATGTTTATGTCGGAAATAAGATAAATGTAGAGCATTAATTGCACCAGAATGATATTCAGGATAATAGCCCGTTCGCTGTGGCAATGACGGATTAAATAAGTCTTCTCCCTTTCTACCTTTAGCAGCAAAGAAGAACATACATAATCCTGGTTCGTTCAACGGGTAAAAATCCCACTCTATCATTACTCTATCCGGTATATCTACCGGGCACCAGAGCAGCCAATGTGCATGGTCACCATGTTGCTCTGGGTCCAACTTATTCTCTAGCAACAATTTATCCTCCCATGTTTTAGTGTTCACTTCTCCCTCTCTAACCCAATCTTTAACCGCATCTTCACCAGTTAACTTATTTTCATATATCATATCGCCTGCTTCAAAAGTTACTTTACTCATTCACGAAACCTCCTACATCATTCTTATCCTTTTACAGATCCTAACATAACGCCTTTAGCAAAATGCTTTTGTAAAAATGGATAGAATAATAATATTGGTACTGTTGCAACGACAATAACAGCTAATTTAATCGATTCTTCTGGTGGTTCATGCAACTGTGCTTCCTGCAAATCACCGAGTCCCATATTCGCAACCATTACTAATTGCTGTAACAACAATTGAATAGGCCATTTCGTCGTATCTGTTAAATAAAGTAGTGCTTGGAAAAAATCATTCCAATAGAATACAGCGTAAAACAATGTAAACGTTGCGATAACTGGTTTAGATAAAGGAAGCATGACACGCCAAAAGGTTTGGAACTCTGTACACCCATCCATTTTTGATGCATCCTCCAACTCTTTCGGAAGCTCTTGAAAGAAAGTCTTCACAATAATCAAATTAAATGGATTAATCGCAACTGGTAAGATTAAAGCCCAGATGGAATCAAGTAATCCTAAGTTTTTGACAAGTAAATAAGTTGGAATCATTCCTCCACCGAACAACATCGAAAACAAGACAAGGTTTAAAATCAAATTACGTCCTACCATTGTTTTTCTTGATAGTGGGTATGCCATTGTCAATGTTAATAGCATACTAACGGTTGTACCTAATACGGTAATCAGCACTGAAACACCTAAACTTCGTATTACTGCATTTGTCGAAAAAATATAATCATATGCTGCCGTTGTAAATTCATACGGTATGATAAAAAAAGATCTCGTAGCAAGCTCTGACTCTGTCGCAAATGAACCAGCGATAATATATAAAAATGGCACAACGGTAATTAAGGCAACAATTGCTAAAAATATATGGTTGAATACATCAAATACTCTACCTGGACCAGTATTATGCATGCGGTGCATAAATTATCCCTCCTCGTTTATCACATTAGAATAATCCACCTTGCCCTAGTTTCTTCGCTAAACGATCTGCACCAACAATAAGTACTATACCTACTATCGATTTAAACAATCCGACTGCCGTACTGTAACTAAATGCTCCTTCCGTAATACCGACAAAATAGACGTACGTATCGAATACATCTGCCACACTACGATTGAGCGAATTGGACATTAAATAGATTTGCTGGAAGCCTGTATCAAGAAAGTTCCCTAATCTTAAGATTAATAAAATAACAATCGTACTACGTATCGCAGGTAAAGTTACATGCCACAACCTCCGAAAACGTCCGGCCCCATCAACAATAGCAGCCTCATATTGCTCTTGGTCTACACTTGCTAGTGCTGCAAGGAAGATAACCGTCCCCCAACCTGTTTCTTTCCAAATAATCTGCCCCATTATCATCGGTCGAAACCATTCAGGACTTGATAGGAAATTAATCTCAGTACCAATAATTTTTGCTAAGATATCGTTGACTACCCCACCACTCGTCGTTAAGAATACGTAACTAATACTCGCAATAATTACCCATGACATAAAATGTGGGACGTAAACAAATGTTTGAAGCGCTCGCTTGTATATGCTAATTCTAATCTCATTCAAAAGCAGCGCTAAAATAATCGGAGCAGGAAAGAAAAAAATCAAATCATATAAGGCTAAAATAAACGTATTTCGTAATAAACGTAGAAAATCGGGATTACTAAAGAAATATTGAAAATGTTCAAATCCAACCCAATTACTCTCAAGCACTCCTAAAAAAGGTGAATAATCTTGAAAAGCAATTATAATCCCCCACATTGGAACATACTTAAAGATGATAAAAAAGAGCAATCCTGGGAGTAACATTAAATACAACCATTTTTCTTTCATCATTTGGTTCCATTTACTTTTCTTCTTATTATTTTCCTTTAGTTCCACTTCATTACTTTGTACGTGTTCCATCTAATCCCCCCCTTAGGACACATTTAGTTACTTCAACTAAAACAGCAGATGTTTAGTTACATATTTTAGTTGAAGCAAGGATGAGACATTTTACAAAAAGGAAGAGGGGAAACACATACGGTTTCCCAATCTTCCATGGAAATGATATCTCAGCCTTGAGCATTATTCTTGTGCTTCTTGGTGCAACTGATTAATTTCTTCCAGGTATTCTTCCCCACCTGAACTCCGCCAAAGTTCCACCGCTTCCTCAAGTCCACTTTCATCAATTTGGCCGACAATGTACTGTATACGGGCATCTTCTATGATTGTATCTAGCTGCTGACCACGTCTCGCATAAACATCTGAGATATATGCTTCAGCAGGATTTGGTACAACAATTTCTTCATTTTCGACCATTAACTGATTCTCTAATTCTCGCAAAGGATCACCAGCTGGAGATAAACTTTTCGCTTCAGGGATATACATAAGCAATTGATTTAATCCATCCAATTCAGATAACAATCCAGGATTATCATCTGTAAAGTTAACTAGCTCGCCATCCTCTACATCATAATGCTCACCTTCAATACCGTTCTCAGCTAATATTTGTGCTTCTTCATCATTTAACTTATCAAGAAAATCTAATACTTCTTTTAATTCATCTTCATCTTTTACAGATGTTTTAGAAATCGCAAGCATACCATTGTAACCAGTTGTTGGTAAATTAAGTAGCCCATATGGTCCTTCGACTGCTTTGATAACTGTAATCGGCTCCTCATTATCAGGGTCAGCTTCGATAATCTTATCTTGAATACGGTGTCCTTCATCAAGTACGTTAACTTGAACACCGGCCTCTCCAGCAATAACAGGGTCAGACCATTGTGCCGTATCCATTACTGCAAAATCTTCATTTACTAAACCTTCATCATATAATTTTTTAAAGAAATTCAATGCATCCAAATAGTTATCATCTAAGAAAGATGGATATAATTCGCCATTTTCATCTTCTCCCCAACCATTTGGCACACCAAACCACGTTTGCATAACATCCCATGGTCCTTCATATTTAGATACAACGATCCCATACGTATCATCTGCTCCGCTACCATTTGGATCATCTTCTTTAAATGCTTTTAACATATCGTAAAATTCGTCAATAGTCGTTGGTTCTTCTAATCCTAGATTCTCTAACCAATCTTTACGGATAATCACACCATTTCGCCCTAAATCACGCGAACGGTAAATACCATAGACTTCTCCATTAATCGAACTATTATTTAAAATAATTTCATTTGCCTGACTAAGATTTGGGTAATCATCTAGATACGGACCTAATTCCCAAAAAGCGCCATCTTCTACCGCACTAATAAAACTAGGTGTTCTACCTGGTATCATCATGACATGTGGTAAATCCCCTGAAGATAACGTAATATTGAATCGGTCATCTAAATTACTATTAGGTGCCCACTCAATATTGAGATCTTTATTTGTGTAATCTTCTAATGCTTGCCAAACAGGACTGTCTTTCGTTGGTGGATCTGTTGTAAATGTTGGTGCAAAAACACGTAATGACATTCGCTCTCCATCACTTGAATCTCCTTCCGTTTCACCTACATCTTCATTACTTGCCGAATCATTATTGTTGCTACATGCTGCTAGAATCATTGCCGTTAATAAAAATAGTGCCATCAAATAGAACCGAAAACTTTTCCTTTTCATTTTGCCCCTCCTTCATATTCACTATCAAATTAACTACATTTCTGACACGTAACAACTACATCTGTGCCATTGAACTAAATATAAAACGCTTACATTTTTATCGCAATATTCAATTTTTGTCACCGAATAATCATCTGTTATGAATCCCATCAACTCACTATTTCAGGTGATTTAATTAATACTTTTTTTCCTCTTAACACTTTTTTGCAACCCTTGACTAGGCGGATAATCTTGCAATAATTCCAGACATACGATCATATTCAATGCCCATTGCGAAATAGTGTTAGTCGTCACCCAAGGTATTTCTTTTAACGCTTTCCAGCTGGTAACTGTTTGCTCTTTAATTGGTAATGGCGTGAAACTATAGGAATCATCAAGGAGTAATTCCCACGTTTTTTCTGCTAATGTTCTGTCCCTTCTTTTATTCGCTGCATAAGCAACCATTGCTGCTGAAAACATCGGCCAAGAAAATAGTCCATCATGAAGTTTGCCATTCGTTTTTTTCTGTTTTTCTTCGTTTGTCAGTACGTAATACGCACCAAATTCTGCTATCATTTCTTTCCATTCTTGATCATCTAAGAGATCGGCTAGCTCCATCCAAACTTGAGGCGCTCCAAATGCAATAATCATATGGTAGCCACCATGGTTCCCATCTCCCATATGGTGTAAGCGAGACGTTTTCGGATCATAACCATAAGTTGGACCTGATAATAATCGGTATGGCATCTGTTTTAAATCTTCTATTCCTGCCTGTATTTTTGTTAAATATTGGACATCCTCTGTCCGTTCCCATTCACATAACCAATTGGAGCTAAAACTAGCCCAATCTGGCCCTACTCTTGTATGTGTTGGATACTGATCATTTGGATAAAATTCTCGCATCGGATCTAAACGTACCGTTGCTTCATCCACATCTTTCACATCCGTTAATAATTCTCCTGTTCGTTCATCTGCCGTTAAATAGTAATACCATTTGTGCAAGCTTGCCATACTGATACGCGCTTCCTTACATCCACACCCCCAATGGATGACATTATGTCGAGAACCTAACCCTTCATATTCACCTAAATGATACACATCTACTTCACTCGTGTGCCTTGTCATTGCTTCAGCCATGGTAAATACGTCTCGATCACCGGTTCTGAAAAACATGTACCATAACCAAATATTCGGAGCCAGCTCTGTGTTCTGCCATGCATAGCCACCTACATCATAACGCCATTGATGTCGAACCTCATCATACGTATGCATCACATCACCATAGTGCCAAAACCCATACCATTTGCGCTGTTCTATTTCCTGTTGATAAAACGTGAAGGCTTTTTGTAATTGTTCTTCGACAAATGAAGCAAATCCTGTTGTATGGTCTGGTAAACTCCAAAGACCAGCCGCTTTTGTCTCATAATAATATGCTGGATCACAGATTAAACGCAGCGCATTTTGCCAATCATTTGCTTTTTCGTGTAGTTCTTCTGTAGATGGTGTCTCCCCGTAAAAAGACAAAAACAGTTCATTCGTATTCGCAATACCAACTGGTGTTGCTCTCATTTCAGGAAATCCCTCATACGCACTCATAACGTGTGTATCATTACTATAATGTCTTAAATCCATCGCTTCAGCATCTGGTGACCAAAGCCAAATAGTGAGCGTTGATTTCTCCTTATTCAAATCATTTACTTCTAATGAACTCGGAAACTTTTGCCAAAAATTTTTCTGGCCAATTGCGATACCACCTGTTATTCCGCCTGCATATAACAATCCATTAGAGCGCTCACCATGTAATACTTCTATCCAAGCATTATCTCGCTCTCGCCTTTTAACTATTTTGTAATGATCAGCACTATCTTGTACTAATTTAACATGATTCCATGTTGCATTGTCTTCAACATGTTTCTTTAACGTTGGCTGTGTATCCAAATCTACAATCTCATGGTGGATTTGTTTTGCATACATTCCGTTCGCATTATGATACCTTCTCGTTAGTAGCAATTGCCCCGGCTCACTATACACACCTTGCTCACCTGCTAATTGAACATGTCGATTCCATGCCTCACCCGTAAAACTTGTAGCTACTTTCCAGCCAACACCTTTTATAAAAAACTGATTCGGATCGTTATCATGAATAAGCGTATGAACGACTTTCACCTCAGCTAAATCAGCATACATATACACTCTAACGATAAATGGTAGAAAACGCGCACCTTCCTTCGTATAATGAGCACCTTCTACTTTCACGACAGTACGGATAGGTCCTTTATTTTCTATTTCCACTTGTTCTATCTTCCCAGTTGCTTTTGTTTGTTGAATAGTAGTTACCTCTTCTCCGTCTTTTCGTTCTTCAATAATTGTTTCTAAACGTGATTGATATGTTTGACTTTTTTGTTGTACAGTAAGTATTGCTTCTCCTTGCTTTGCAATCGCACAAGTGATCCTGTCATTGCTAAGCTCTATATGGGAGCCTGATTCATAAATGTCTAAGTCAGTTTGTTGTGTGCTTGATGGTTGTTCTGTAGAAAGGGTTAAGTGCTCTTCTTGATATAAATTTGCCGAATGTGCTGTCCATTTCACACTGCCATCTGGCCAATAAGCAAGTGGCCACGTCTGCAAAGGGATAAACTTTTGCTCTCGACTAACAAGTGATAGGACTTGATTTTTGTTCAGCTTACCTTTTGGCCACGGGACACCCCATGTAATATTTGTTTTGTCTGACAGCTGATTACTTAACCAATTGAGCTTTACTTTCATGTTATCTATCTCCTTTTTCAATCTAAAAATGTTACAACATAAAGCGAAACTTATTAGGGAGTTAGCGCCCTTTTATTCCCCACTTGGCTTCTTTGTGTTAACTCGAATTTTGAAGCGAGCTATTACGGACTCATGCACCGTGATAAACAATCAAGTTAAAAATCCGAACATGACTTTTACTTAGCATTGCTTGACTATGTTGTGTCAACTTGTTCGGATCCGTCGTTCTATTATTCAATTAAATGGTACAGCCTACTCTAGAATTAGCTGGAGTTCTCTAGCTATTATTTTAGCAATCTCATTGGCACCTTTTTCCGTAAAATGCGTGTAATCATCTACATTCGCAGAAATCATATAGTAATTGGTAGCTTCATCAATGCCAACTGCTGTTAAATGAGCAATCGAATGCCTCATTAAATCAATCACTATACAATCCTCTTCTTCTCCGACTTCTTTCATTGCATTACAATAATCACCGAAGTCAGCTAAAAATTCTCCTGACACATAATGTAAACGTGCAACAGGTGTCAATAGTATAGGTGTAGCTTGATTAGCTCTAGCAACTGCAAGATATTGTTTTAAATAGCCCTTATAATCTTGATAAGCTTCCGTATATCTTTCTGGTTTTTCCTTTGTCGAATCATTATGCCCCATTTGGATAAGCAGATAATCTCCCTCTTGCAATTCTTTCTCTATTTCTATTAGTCTACCCTCTTCAATAAATGTTCTGGAGCTCCTACCACCTATCGCATGATTGTACACCTCGCAATCATCTAAATAATTTCCGAGAAATTGTCCCCATCCAGCCTGTGGTGCTTGATCTTTCTCATAATGTTGACAGGTTGAATCACTAGCTAAAAATAGTCTTGGCATTTTATCCACCCTTTACTTTTAATTTTCTCTTTTGTACCATACATATTTTTACTGGCCCAATTAAACCAGACGGTAACAACTGTTTATCCATCGTATTAGCACTATTATTGGTAACACGAATAATGATCGTGTTCTTTCCTTGTCTTAACGAAGCGCTAGTAAATCTCACTTGATAAGGGGCCCACATTTTTAATTTGGATTCGCTTTCGTTAAGTGAAACTTCTGCTATTTGATGAACTTCCCCTAGATCAATAGTTACTTCCTCCACATCTTTTCCTTGATAATCAAAGGTGAACACATAACTAATCGTTCCGGAAAAGTATTGTAATGATTGAACTTCACTCCAATCATAAAGCTCCTCTTCCTTCCAATAGAGCGACCCGTCATCGACCGGCTGTAATACAGGGATGGTTTCCTCTACTTTCACCTCTTGTATGTTACCTTCTGCCTCTATCTCTGTACCTTTAGGTTGGCACACCCATATAATAGATTCACGATATGGTAACGTCAGCAAATATTCTCCTGTTTCATTTTGCACGACAGGTTTACGAGATCCTGTCCACGGATTCCATTCCTCTAGTTGACATTCGTCCATAATAGATACATTTGTTTGGCAAGACTCTTCTCCTTCATTCGTGAATAAATAAAAAAACGTATTCTCTTTTTTCACTTTAGAGACACGAATATTTTTCTGTTCATTCGAAAACCGTATAGAACGATGAAGTGAAAATTGTGCTGCTATAGCATTATGATTAGTAGGTGATAAATAAATAGCATCAAGCTCCTTTATCGAAGGTTGATTCGTTGTTATCACATATACTTTCCCACCATTTTCAATAAACAATGATAATTGCTCTTTCACTCTCTCATCAAATTGAGTTATATCTAACTCATCGATTACAACTATTTGATATGATTGTTGTCCTACTCGCAAACTATTCCCTAATATATGGACATTACCTTCGACAAATAGTGCTTCGTGGACATAATTAAATTCCAACTGATGCTCATAAAAATATTGAGCCATCTTCCATGGTAATTGATTGTTTAGCGCAATAACGGCTACGTCGGCTTGATTAACACTATTTGTCATTAACCAGCTCAATCTTTTGATATAGGTGCTAAAATAATGATAATAAGGCCACCATACGTTATGTGGTCCAACATCTGGCGGACGTTCATGACTCCTTTCTTTTCCATCAATAGAATAATAGAATGCATGAGGGCAGAATAAATTCACTCCTCTAACTGCCAACCAATCCGTATACCATTTCATGTCTGCAGCAGATAAATTCCATGTATTATCCACACCACATACACCTAAATACTCATTAATATTACGACGTCTACCGTAATGTCTAGCCGCATCTGCTCCACATTTGCCTGCGGTAGAATGCTCACCTGTAATACCTTTATTATCTTCAGGCGCTACCCATCGCCAAACAACATCTTGGCCAGGTAAAGTAAAAGGCTTTAACAAGCCAATATCATCACTTTTCGCTGGGTGACCTGTTAGATAAAGATTATTCTCTTCACACCATTTGGCAATCGGATGATAGTAAGCCTCCAACATCTGCTGATTAACTGCCTCTTCATATAGCTGGCGAATCATCAATGTCTTTTCACCAATATCGATAAATAAACCTAGTAAGTCCTCTTCTTCAAGACCTGCTTGATATAATGCTTGCTCAAAATGATTAGTCCAAGCTATTCCTCCAGGTTTAGCATTTCTGCCGATTATATCTGGCTCATCGGTAAACATAGCGAAGACTGTATTACCAAAAAACTTGCCAATCACTTCTCGATATCGTTCATGTGTAAGCTCGATAAATGTTTGGACTGCATCCGGATTCAGTAAATCTGCTGAACGCGGAGCATCTTTCTCCCCATCATCTTGACCTGTATGAATGCCACGAATGGTACCATATGTGTATTTTTCGACTAGCATGATTAAACGACAGTTTTCCATCGTATCATCATTTGTTTGTGCTAGTTGTTCTTTTGAGATTTTTACTACTTGTTCGTCATATGAGAGTTCTGTTATCTTTAATGGAAGGATTCTATTGATCTTTCCTTCACCTTCTTCTACTATATAAATAGCTACTAGTCGATCATCCGTTTCCAATCTCATCTGTACATCTTCATCTAACCGGCTACATTCCGTATGATATAGCGCTCTACTAGCATACTGTTTATTTTTTGCTACTACTTTTCCATTTGCTGCACCTGATGGGTACATTGCTTCATCATACAAAATAACGCGCATACCTCGATTAGCAGCTTCTTCTACCGCAAATCGAACATACTCCATAAATGGTTCCGATAAATAGGATGTCTCCTTTGGAATTCCCATTCTTGGATGTAAGACAAATCCTTCAACACCTTGCTCTTGAAAGGAAGCTATTTGTTCTTTTAACTTCATCTTATCAAGATTATCATTCCAAAACCAAAACGGTATTGGGGAAAATTCCGAACCTGGATTAATAAATTGTTGAAATACATCACCCATGATTGATTCCTCCTATGAACTATGTTTCGTTTTACGATATTGACTTGGAGGCACACCTACATGCTTTTTAAAAATACGATTAAAATAGCTATGCCTGTAACCTACTTCCTCTGAAATTTCATTAATCTTCTTATTTGTTTGTAACAATAATTCTTTTGCTTTATCAATTCGAATCGTCGTTAAGTAGTCAATAAAATTCACACCATGAAACTTTTTAAATGCTTTACTTAATGTATATGGCGTAACATCTACATATTCAGCACAACTCTCAAGCGATATATCCTCCATATAGTATTGGTCGATATATTGTACAACTTGATCAACAAATACTTTCATCTCCATATTCATATGATCTTCTAAATACATAATATACGGCTCAATTACTTGAGAAATTAGCCATTTTATTACCCATTCAGGCTCACGCAATTGTGAAAGCTCCGCATACATATTCCTACCTTTGTATAATACAACTGGATCGACACCTGAAAGTAACACTTCATGCTGAATCGTACTATACAGCTGCATCATTCCTGATTGAACACTTACCTCTTTCGTACTACTGGCTAAAAGTTGATCAAAAAAATCTCTAAGTAATTGTTCAGACTCACTTATTTTCCCTCTCCTTAGACTTTGAACGATTTCCTTCTCTGTTTCAAACGGATAAAATGTTCGAATGCCGTTCACTTCACTCTCCGCTTCATGCAACATAAGAATTTGATTTTGATTGTGAAAATCTCTATATCTCCTTGCTCTAGCTATTTCTTCAAACAAAGCATATATATCCTTTATTCTAGGTGTTGTTGAACTGATTGTAACGGTAACATAGCTCGCTAATACTTGATTAATAGCTACCGTAATGTCTTCTGCTAATTGACGCAGAAGATGAGATAAATCATCTAATTTATTCGGCACAATTAAGAAAATAGTTGCTGTTAAGTCATATTGATTAAGTACCGTATGTTGGTCGACATATTTCTTCGCCAAATCATCTGCAATATTAGCCATCGCAAAAGCCTTTAAACTATCATCTTGGTACGCTCTTTCATTGTCATCACTTCCCGTGATTTGCACATCTAACAAAACAAATGAGTGATTATCTATTTTCCAGCGATAACTTTCCATTCTTTTCTTCAATGCACCCTCATCAAAATCATATAAAAAACCTTTCGTTAATTGGATTAAAAAATTTTGCCTAATCTGTGGTAATTGATAGGTCATTCTTTTTTCCAATTGCTTACTCTCTGTTGTTAATGAATCAATGCGATCACGAATCTGCTTAAACTCATCTTTTTTCATTTTTGACGATTCATTGTTTTCTGTAAAACTACTCGTTAGTTTACGAACGGGTGTATATAACCGGTTAGAAGCAAACATCGTAAGTAAAAAAGCAAGACCAAATACTGTTAAACTGGCGATTAAAATTACTTTTGATATCGTAATAATTGGTGAAGTAATAGCTGATATAGGGGCTGCTGAAATATATGTCCATGTTGATCCTACGCGATTTAATGTACCATACGAAACAGAATACGTTTTATTGTCCCAATCCATTTGAAAGGCACGCTCTGCATTTTCTTGATTGGTAAATTTGGATAGTAATTGGTGACTAAATGAATTTTCTGCTGTTCTTTCTGTAGTAAGAATTAACTCATTTGCTTCATTTACTAGTAGCGTAACACCATTGCTGTACGGTGTTAATGTTTCTAAAGCACTAACCAAACTAGAGCGGTCAAGCTCTACAATAATTGCACCAAATGGATTATTAATAACACCCGGAATTTGATGCGTTAATACGAGGTTTTTAGTGTAGTCTGTATGAAGAAAAAAATGCTCACCTTGTTCCCATGACATGTTGTTAGAGTGATCTACCAACATATGATAAGCATGTTGTTCATCTTCATTGTCGATATAATGTATGTAAGGTGTAAAAAGTGCTGGACCATTCTCCGATTCAATATACAAATCAACACCTTTGATTAATGGCTGACTGCCTTCCAGAATCATCAGCTTCTGTATAATCTCTCGTGTCTTTTGAAATTCATAAATAAAATCTGTTGTAATCAGTTGATGGTTGAACGACGGATCAAACGCCCAGTGTGTGAGTGATTCTTCTAAGTGATTAAACTGTGCATCAATATTATCTGCCCGCTCTTCAATCTCCTCTACATGCACTTTACGCAATTCTTTTTCCGTTGAACTTAGACCAAACGTATAAATGGCAATACCTGATATAATTCCTGGAATAGCAGTAATAAATAGAATCAATAAAAAACTTTTCCGAAAATAATTGCTCTGCCAACGATAATATAACCAATTACGCACCTTTTCGACTGTATCACTGATTTTCATCTCTATTCACCTCACCGCTTTATCATACCACAATTGTAAGCGATTGCACAATTAGGTGAGGGAATCATTTAATCACCTCCTTAACGGAATGTAATCCTACTATATAGCCATATTGCCTTGCTCGCAATCATACATTTTTGCTTGATCAAAATAGTACGATTTCTGCGAATTTGCACTTTTATGCTTCATTATCACTTTTTTGCTTTACTAAAAAAATGAAGATTCGCTGTTACCACAACAAATCTTCATTAGCATCTAAATACATTGGTGATATATCCATAAATAAATATAAGGAACCATCTAATGGATAAGAGAAAGTCCGAATTCTTTCTCCTGTTTCAATATCATTATATAACTCAGAAAGAATACCTGATTTTTCTACCTTCATTTGCACGACATTTTCGATAAAATAAGGTCGCCAACTCCAATTTTTCCCCTTAACGGTTTCATCTATGAGCCATTCTTTGTTCATACAGATAAAGTTAGCACTCTTTTGGAAACCATCTTCATCTGTAACGTATACTCGAAAAAACATTTGCTCTAGTTCATTCACTAAACTATCAATTTGTTCATCAAGGCTTTTACTACGCTTAATTTGTTTCCATTGTTCTTGGATTCGTTCCGTTAATGTAGCAGATAATTCAAATTGTGTAGTTAGTTTTGACCGCTCCACTTCAATAAACTGCTGAATATTATGGCGGAATCTTTGTTTAAATAAATCTTTCTCCACTAAACTGTCGGATGTTTCTGCAAAGAAATTTCCTTGATAAAACCGACCATTATTACGCCATGCATAATGGAAGTGATAGTTGGAGGAAATACCATCGAACAGTAATTCCGCTCCTAATTTCCTTGCAAGCAATGATAACGAATAAATAATGCCATGAAATGCATTAGAAATTGACTCGTTTTGCAATGCTTGTAAATCTAGTTTTAAAATATCTGGTTCCATCAGGCTTATCCTATCTAAATTACTTGTTCCTGTTCCGAGGTCATCAATTGCTACTTTAACTCCAAGCGTTTTCAAATATTTAAACATATGTGTTAACAGTTCCAGATCACCACGAAACTCTTGCTCTGTTATTTCAATCACGATTTTAGAAAGGTCAAGACCCATATCTTGATACTTAAGTAAATGATTTAAAAACTGATCTTCCTTATCATGTGCCAAATAATTCGCATGAACATTTAAATATAAATGCTGATTCATACCTTGCTCCATATAATGACGCAAAGCTAAATCATGAATTTTTTGATCAATTTCCATTTTGAAATCATCTGGCACATTTTCATCATGGAAAAATGCTCCTAAATGCTTTGCCTCTCCATCTATTTCAATTCTCCCTAGTACTTCGTATCCTGTCACTTCATGACTATCCGCACTAAAAATCGCTTGAAAATATGGTTTTACTTTATCTGCATGCATCATTATATCTAGTGGATCCATCTTGACTACCCCTCTCTTACCATTCATTGTAACTGGATGAAATTGTTTAAGCAACAGCAAAGGCTAAGCAACTTAAACTAGTTGATTACTAAACTTTACTTTTTCAATCTAAAAGCGCTTCGGAAATTAAACGTATGAAGCGAAACTTCAAGTAGGTATCAACGTCCAGCATAAAGCAAAAAAATAGCCTGAATCCGATTGGAATTCAGACTATTGATTGATCTCATTAGAATTTAGCTTGGTAATTATCTAATTCCCATTCTGTTACTGCGATACGATAGCTGTCCCATTCATCTTTTTTCAATGACAGATATTCATTTAACGCAAATTCACCGAGAACTTTTTCACCAATTTCACCTGCTGCAAGTGCTTGAATCGCCTCACCTAATGTTGTCGGTAAGTTTTCAATACCACGTTCTGTACGGACTTCTTCGTTCATACTGAAAATGTCATCCACTGTTTCTTCAGGTGCTTGTAGTGATTTTTCCACACCATCGATACCTGCTGCTGCAATACTAGCAAATGCATAGTATGGATTTGCAGTTGGATCAGGACAACGAATTTCAACACGAGTACCTGCTCCGCGAGTAGCCGGAATACGGACTAATGCCGAACGATTTGATGAAGACCAAGCAATGTAACAAGGTGCTTCATATCCAGGTACTAAACGCTTATACGAGTTTACTAGTGGATTCGTGAACGCGACAAATGAAGGAACATGGTTTAATAATCCAGCAATAAAGGAATAAGCAGTTTTTGATAATTGACGAGAGTCTGATTCATCAAAGAAAGCATTTTTACCTTCTTTCTCATCAAATAGAGACATATTAACGTGCATACCGTTACCATTCTCTCCGAATACTGGTTTTGGCATGAATGTTGCACGTAGTCCGAATTGTTGTGCTACTGTTTTAACAACCCATTTAAATGTTGTCGCATTATCTGCAGTAGTGATTGCATCAGCGAATTTAAAGTTAATTTCGTGTTGTCCTTGAGCAACTTCATGATGAGATGCTTCAATCGTAAAGCCCATTTTTTTCAATGTCTTGTAGATTTCTAAACGAACACGTTCACCTAAATCATATGGTGCTGGCTCAAAGTATCCACCTTTGTCATGAACTTGTTGTGTTGGTTGACCTTTCTCATCTGTTTCAAATAAGAAAAATTCTAATTCCGGTCCTACATTAATAGAGAATCCTTTTTCTTTTGCTTCACCTACGGTCTTTTTTAAAATGTTTCGTGGGTCACCCTCGAATAAAGTTCCATCAGGGTTTGTAACGCTACATAAGAAGCGTGCTTCAGAATAACCTTCTTCTTCTGTCCATGGCAAAACGGCAAATGTATTTAAATCAGGTAATAAATATAAATCTGATTGATTAATAGGTGTGAAACCTGTAATAGAAGAACCATCAAACATTGTTTCTCCTTCTACAACATCAGCCAATTGTTCGACTGTAACTGTTACTTGCTTTAATTGTCCTTCGATATCGATGAACTGTAAGTGTAATAACTCTACATTTTTCGATTTAATTTCTTCTTTAATTGTTTCTAGTTGTGTTTCCGTGTCCACTGTTTTCTCCGGAGCAATTGTTGCCATTTTTCATTTCCCCTTTTTCATGTAACTTTTATTTACATCTATTGTTACTGACCATCCTACAATAACCACTTTTTAAACGTCATGATTTTTGTAAGAAAATCTGACAAACTTTTTTGTGAAATTTCAGTTTATTCACGTTTCTTGATTAAGCATAACGATTGATTTGTCAGTACATTACTAACAACTTCTATCTTTATGTAACAAAAAATTTTCTTCCACTTTTTTTGGTAGTTTCACAAAAAAACTCGACATCTTGTCATGCCGAGTTTTTCTTTCTATTCATTTCTGAAGTATGTTTGTAATGCTTGCCATTCTGCTTCCGTAAGTGTGACACCTTTCCCCATCTTTTCGTGATCTGGCGACCAGTCACGAATATCATATTTGGGTTCACGGTCATTCCAGCTAATCAAATTAACTTCTTTTGTCCACCCTTTAGATGATTCAGATAAGGTCGCGATTTGTTGTATGATTTCAAACTTAATTCCAGCCAAAGCCCATTCCTCCTACTATTAATACATTCATTGTAGCGGAACGAATACAGGCATTCAAGTTAAGAAAGTTTATATTTTTCTACTAAATTACTTAAATCTTGGTTTAGTCTTGTTAATTTTTCTGCTGAAGTGGCCACATTACCAATAGCGTTAATTTGCTCATCTAGCGAAGCCGTTATTTCTTCGACAGATCCAGCCGCTTCTTCTGATACGCTCGAAATACTTTCGACGTTTTCACTCATTTTTTCTGCTTCTGTTGTAATTCCATCTATTTCTGATTTCACTACACTAATAGCAGATACAATATCTTTGATGGCTTTTTGCATATCTGCAAATGTTTCACCTGTTTCACGCACATCATTATTTAATCCTTCAGATGTTTTATGATTCTCTTCGACTGCAACTACGGTTTTATCAGTTTCTGATACAATTTTTGAAACGACTGTTTGCACTTCATGTGTAGCGTCTTTCGATTGTTCTGCAAGCTTGCGAATTTCCTCTGCTACAACCGCAAATCCCTTACCATATTCACCAGCCCGGGCTGCTTCAATACTAGCATTTAACGCTAGTAAGTTCGTTTCTTCTGCAATATGTTCAATGGTATCCATTACAGCAGTAATTCCTTGTACATTTTGTTGCAGGAGACGAATATCTTCTGAAATAGCATTGGCTCTTTCCACTGCCTTTTTATTCGATCCTTGCAGTTTCGTTACGATTTCAATACCTTGATAGGATAATTGTTCTGTATCAGCTGAAATGTTATCTACTTTATCTGCTTGATTTTTCATTTGTACAATTGCTTGCGTTAAATTTTCGACACGATAATGAACATCTTCTAAATCACTGGATTGTTCTTGTGTTCCTTTCGAGATTTCATTCATTGCATCCCCTATTTCTTCACTACTTGCTGACGTTTCTTCCGATATGGCAGATAAATCTGTCGCTGCATCTAATAATTGTTCACTAGATCCTTTTACATTTGTCACAAGCTTTCGTAATTCTGTCGTCATCGTATTAAAGGATCCAGCTAAAACACCCATTTCATCTTTCGATTCTGCTAATTTAGACTCCGCAAAATCTCCATTTGATATATTTATAGCTTGATGTGTTACATCTCGTAGCAATTTTAATTTTTTTCTACTTAGTAGATAAAAAACAACGGAACTTAACACAATAATAGCTACCGTAATACTAACAATGACATTTCGCAACACATATAGCTCTTGATAGAATTCATCCTCAAATACAGCAACACCAATCGTCCAATCCCACGGTTCAAAATGCCTCATATAAGCAATTTTGTCTTTAAAACTTCCATCAGGTTGTCTATCATTATATGTGACAAAACGATTTTCTTTTTGCTCTTTTGCCCCTGCATCTATCATACGTTGACGATTATTTCTATTTAAGTCATCTGCAGGCTCTCCACCTATTTTACTTGGGTGTAATTGTAAAACTAATTCAGGATCGTAAGCTAGTACATATCCATTATCTTTATAAACAAAATTGGTTTGTGTATAATCATATTCATTATTTTCATTCGTTGGTCCATTCAACAGCTTTCTTGCTTTCTCTTTAGCTGCATTTTCTGTCATGTAACCTGCGTCGACATCCTCTTGTAACAGTTCTAAAACAGTATATGCACCATCCGTAATTTTCTGCAATTCTCCACTTCCGGATTCCAACAGTTCTGCCTTTGCTAACTGATAACTAACTACCCCTATCACAATACCCGTCACAGAGATCATAATTGCAATTAGCGCCATCAGTTTAACCGATATACTCTGTCTTTTTTTCAATGTGATTGCTCCCTTCACCAAGTACTATTTATATCGGCTAAATTCTACAAAAATCAACATTAAGCATAAAAAAACTCGGCAGAGCCGAGTTTTTACGTTATCTTTTTCTATTCAAGAAAATAAACAATAGTAACACAAGGACAATAAACACACTAAGCATGGAGAACATGCCACTAAATCCTGTATAATTAATCACAATTCCTAATAAGAAGGAACCAAGCGCAATTCCTGTATCATATAGCGTATAGAAGGTTGCTGTAGCATGCCCGTTTCGATGTGGCTGTACACGCGTCACCGCAACGGAAAGGAAAATCGGTAGCAATGTTCCATACCCTACTCCCAGAATCGCTGCAGCTATTAAGAATAATATCGCATTATCAGCAAAGCTTAACATTAACATACCTACCGCAAAAAGTACCATACACGGAATAACGACTAATTTCTCGCCACGATGGTCATATAATTTCCCTAAAAACGGTCGAGAGGCTAACATCGTTATAGCAAAGACGACAAAGAAATAACCCGATACATGGTCAAGCCCTCTAGCATTGGCAAATACAGAAAGGAATGAAACAATACTAGAATAGGCAAATGCAACTAATAGCCCAATAAAGGAAATCGATACTGCTTCTTTTTCCAATAGTTCTTTCCAATTAAACGAATGCTTACCTTCTACTTTATCTTCTGGTACTTCTTCAACGCGAACTAAAAAGCTAGATAAAGCACTTAACACAGCTAGTGCTGTTAAAATAATAAATAGGTTTTGATAACTAGTAAATTGGATGACAGTCAAACCTAGAAACGGACCAAAAACAACTGCCAAATTCATCGCCATTGTAAAATAGCCAAGCCCTTCTCCACGTCTTTTGGCTGGAACAATATCCGCAGCAATAGCTGATGTTACCGTCGTTACAATTGCAAAGGAAAAACCGTGGATAAATCGTAATATTAATAAGCCACTATAAGATTCAATGAATAAGTAAAAAATCATCGTAATCGCATATAACACACTACTGATTAATAACATGTTTCGCTTACCAAATTTACTTAAAATAGTGCCTGAAAAAGGTCTTAGAATAATAGCAGCAAGCAACATCATTGTAACAATTAAGCCACCCTGTGCTTCACTACCATTCCATTCATTGACAACGAATAACGGTAATGTCGTTAATAGTGTATAAAAACTGGTGAAAACAAATAAGTTAACAATACCAACACTCATAAAATCCTTTGTAAAAATTTTTTCTTCTGACAAAATACTCATCTCTTTTCTGTTGATAATTTCTCTAAAAGTTGTTGTAGTGTTTCTCGCTCTTCTGCTGATAAATCAGCTAAAAACCATGCTTCTGTTTCTTTTACTAAACGCAAGATTTCCGGATAGGTTGTTCTCGCCTTTTCTGTTAATGTCACGACTCGTTCACGCTTGTCTTGCCCGACTTTTCTTTCAACCCAACCACTCTTCTCCATCCGTACTAGTGTCCTAGTAACAGTGGGGGCTTCGACCTTTAAGTACTGCCAAATCTCTGTTTGTGTCATACTACCTTTTTCAGATAATGTATATAAAATAGACCATTGAGAATGAAATAAGCCAAATGGTTGTAAGACAGCATTCAATTTTGCCTGGTGCAATCTTAATTTTTGATTATATATATGCAGCAAATTACTAGTATCCAAATGGAGTGACTCCTCTCATTTTATTTACCTAGGTAAATAACCAACCTTTCAATTATATCGGATTCGATCATAAAAGTAAACATCTACTGTCTCTATATGTAATGAAACAAAAAAACCGGACGATAGTCATGACAACCGTCCAGCTTAATTATTTACTTTTTCTTTTTCATCCGCTCTTTCACAAAATCAATAAATTCATCTGCTTTTTGTTTAGGAGCTTTGGTTACCAAACTTACTAGTATAAATATTAATGTAGCTACAATGATTCCCCAAATCCCCGATTTAAGACCTAGTAATAGTCCACCTGTCGCCTCGATATAAATAACAATAATACTACTAATAACAACACTGACTATCACACCAGAAGCTGTACCCCTTTTCCAAAAAAAGGTCCCGACTATCGCTGGAACAATAACAATTAATCCTGCTGAAGATGCAACAGATAGCACCGCAATTAAATCAAGCTGTAATTGCGCGAAGAAAAACGCTAACACTGCAATAACAGGAATGACGATTTTTCCTACGAATAATTGCTTAGAATCTGGCGCATCTTTTTTCGCATGCCGATAGACATCTCGTGAGAATAGAGAAGACAATGTTAATAGAATCGAATCAATTGTCGAAATAGCTGCCGCCATAATCCCTACCATCACAATTACACCTAGTATCGGTGGCACTACGTCAGATGAAAGTAACATAGGTGTAGCTAAATCTGCATTTTCCAAATCAGGAAATAAAATAGATGCAGAAAACCCCCAAATAACGGATACTAACGTGTAAATAAAGCCGAAAATTAAAAAGCCTAATAGCATATGTCGCATACTTTTTAATGACGCTGGCATGAACAACCGTTGACTCACTTGCGGATTCGAGATACTAAAAAAGAACCACGGAATCGTTAAACCTAAAAATGTCCAGAAATCAAAAAATCCATTACCTGGTACTGTCAATGCTTGTGGTTTGTTCGTTTCAATCGATTCAAAAAATCCACTTATACCACCTAAACTCTGGATAATTAAAATAACGACAATCGTTGATGTAATAATCATCATTAATGATTGTAAGGAGTCTGTCCATGCTACAGAACGAATCCCTGCAATATACGAGAACACTAAAGCTAATACAGTCGCAATCACAACACCTGTCGTAAAAGGAACAGCATCATTCGTTACCCCTTGAAGTAAGTAACCAATTCCTGTTAGTTGTACCGCGCTATACGGAATCAAAAATAAACAACTTGCAATCGCTGACACAATTGCTACTCCTTTATGTTGGTAACGATCGCCTAACATCTCAGAAGGTGTTACATAGCCATACTTATTCCCAACTAACCAAAAACGAGGTCCAAATAGCGCAACTAATGAAATACCCATAAAATAAATAATTTCGAAACCTAACGCTCCAACACCACCACTATATGTAAGACCTGCTAGTCCGATCAACATAAAAGCACTATACGTCGTAGCACTATAACTTAACGCAGATACAAATCCATTTAATTTTCGCTCGCCTAAAAAATATCCCGTCATACTTTGTTGCTTCCCATTTCTCGATAGAAAAGCTACAATCATCGCAATCACTATATAGATGGAAATTGCTGACCATACAACTGTTGTACTCATTCTTCCTCACCCCAATTTCTTGTCCAAAGGTTATTCACTACAATCGTAAGTATGGCTAAAACTACCCATATGAAAAAGCTACCATACCATTTCGTAATTCCACTCACCATTGTGAAAGGAATCACATAACTAGCAATAATAATAACAAACATGATAACGCCAAATACTTTCTCTGTTTTGTTCACTACTCTCACCTTTTCTTTTTAAGTGTCATGTCTATCATTATACACACAATTTTACACGTGTAAAGACACCTGCAAAAAAATTAAACCTGAACAATATATTGTTCAGGTTTTACTTTTGTTTCTTTTGTGTATGTTTTTTCGAATATGGATGTTATACCAAATTAATGCTAGCGCAATAAGTAAAATAACAAATAAAGGTACATGAATAACGCCTGTTAAATCTAAAATCATTAACGTCGCTAACACTAGTAACAAAGGCAACCGAATTTTATTATTATACATGGCATCCTCTCCTTTTAAATCGCTTACAAACCTATTATAGCATGCGCTTAACCTCAGGCATAACTTGATTGGCTAATAAATCGATGGTCTTTACGATCGATGATAGCGGTTGTCCACCAAAATCAACTTGTGCATTAAATCGATCATGCGCAAATAATTGGTGTTGATACAAAATTTTATCAACGATTTGTGCTGGTGTCCCGACGAATAATGTTGACTCTTTACTTGTGACAAATTCTAAATCTGACCTTGCTGCTCCCATCGCACCACCAATTCCTTGCTTCGTTAAATGATCCCAGTAGCTCGCATAATAAGCATAAAAATCTTCTTCTAATTCTTTTTCCGTTTCACGAATAAGCGTGTGCCCTGACATAGCAACGAATGGTTTGTTTCCTTCGTATACATTACGATACCTATCGACTAAAGGTTTATATTTTTTAGAAATACCACCTATCATGACAACCGTTAAACCACAACCATTACGTCCAGCTCGTTCTGCACTTTCTACCGTTCCGCCCACTCCAATAGATATCGGCAATTGTTGTTGGTATGGTCGCGGTGCAACCTCTGCATCATTTAAAGAAGAGCGATATGTCCCCTTCCACGTAACGCTTTCATGTTGATTAAGCTGCAGAAGTAATTGTAAATGTTCTTCAAACAACTGATCATAATCTTTTTCATTGTAGCCAAACAACGGAAAAGACTCGACAAAAGCACCTCTTCCAGCTGTAAATTCCACTCTTCCGCCCGATAATAAATCAAGTGTTGCAAAATCTTCAAACAATCTAACAGGATCTGCCGTATTTAGTAATGACGTTAATGCGGTTAATTTAATCTTGCTCGTCTTCTGCGAAATAGCAGACAATAACATTTGAGGTGAGGAGACAGCATAATCTAAACGATGATGCTCCCCTACTCCAAACAAATCAATTCCTGCCTTATCAGCATATACAGCCATGTCTACTAACATATCCATCCGTTCTTTCACAGACATCTTTTGTTTCGTTTTCGGATTTTCCATTATTTCTGTTAAGCTATATACCCCAAATTCCATCTTACTCGCCCTCTCTCTATTTAGTAAGTAATGTATCCCAATTTGACCATGGATACTCCTCTGGTGGGAAGGATTGTATGCTCATCTCTTCCTTTTTAACAGGATGGACTAACTGTAATTCGTGTGACCATAAAGCAATTTGCTGACCTGGCTTATTTACTTTTTCTCCATACTTTTGATCACCGTAAAGCGGATATCCTCTTGAAGCAAATTGCACTCTGATTTGGTGCGGACGACCTGTATGTAAATGAATTTTTACTAAGCTTAATCCTTTGTTTGATGCTAGCAATTGATAATCCAGTATCGCTTTTTTTGCTTCTCGGTTATTTTTTGATGAAACCGTTACGATATTTTTGCTACGATCCTTCCATAGATAATCAACGAGCTCTGCCTGTTGTTCAGGTACCCCTCTAACAACTGCTAAATAGGTTTTGCCTAGCTCGTTTTTACGAATCGTATCAGATAAACGCGAGGCTGCTTTGGATGTTTTAGCAAAGACCATTACTCCGCCAACAGGTCGATCAAGCCGATGAACAAGTCCTAAATATACATTACCCGGCTTATTGTAACGCTCCTTAATATCTTGCTTCAATATAGTCAATAAATCTTGATCTTTACTTTCATCTAGCTGTACAGGGACATTTACTGGCTTTTCTACTACTAATAAATGATTGTCCTCATATAAAATATTAATGTTCATTATGTAACTCCTTTACTTTCAACTATCACTATGAGTGAATCTGTCACTAACTATGCAAAACTCCCATTACTAATAGGAATTTATACGACACGGTTTCTACTCATCTTTCATCCATTTTCTTGATGTGATTGCTGCGTTTGTTATCTCTATTCTAACATTAAAGGCCCCCTTATACATAAGGGGACCTCTTGACTTTATCCAACAACTAAGGTAGCAACCATATCGTGATGACCGACACCACAAGGAATAGAGCATTTAATCGTATATTCACCCGGCTCTAAATTCGCTGTTGCTGAGCCTTCGTCTGAAAGGACAATATTTGTTCCTTCGACTTCAATCCCATGATAACCTTCTTCATTTATTAATGTTACGGTTACATCTCCAGCTGGCACCGTATACTCTTCTTGATCAAATTCCCAGTTGTACGCTTTCACTTCGACCACTTCACTATCCTCAGTAGCTTGTTCCGGTTCTACTTCTGCACTAGCCTTTTCCTTATTTTCACCGCAAGCCGTTAGAACGACAGCTAGTGTAACTGTTGTCATAAGAAATATAAGTCGTTTCATTTTTCGCACCCCTCCACATCATTATTATAGCGTTTTCTTTTTACTAATCTAGCAGTTTCTCCCTTATTCGTAAAGGGAGACTGCAATCAGCGGGTGGTTTTATCGACGTTTAAACGATGATAAAAATTATATGTATTACTAGTTAATTGTTCTTTCGCTTCTATTATTGTGATATTTTTCAATTTAGCGATTTGATTGATTACTTCTTTAATCATGTTTGGATGGGTCATTTTCCCTTGGAATGGTCCCTCAAACGGCCATGGACCATCTGTTTCTACCATCATTAATTCTAATGGATAGGACTTAATTAAAGCTTGAATTTCTGTTTCATATAAACAATCGGGTGTAATAGAAATCATATATTGCCTGTCAATCATTCGTTTAATTGTCTTCAGATCACCTTTAAACCAGTGAAAATGAGCACGGTTTACGTTATGTTTCACCAACAAGTCACATACTAGCTGTGCATCATCATAGACAGCATGTAGAACAATCGGCAGGTCGTACTTGCTGGCAAGCACCATAAACCGCTCTAATACCTGGATATAAGGTTGCTGATCAAGCGTAGGGTCTTCTTTTCTTTTGTAAAAAGGTAAACCAACTTCCCCAATAGCAACGATTTGTTTATGGTAGCTATGAATCATTTTTTCGATATTTTCTAGCTCTTCTTCGGTTGGCAATGCTTGTTCAGGGTGCCAACCAAATGCTGGAGAAACGTTAGCATATTGCTTTGATAATTTCCATACTTGTTCACAACTAGCTAGATCACTTGAAACAGCAACTAATCCATCTATTTCTAATGTCTCCATCATCGTTTTTTGTTCATCTCGTGTATACCAATCCAAATGGATATGTGCATCAATCATCGATAACACCTCTTAGCGTCTGATAAATTTCTCTTTTTATCGTAAGAAACTCTGCCGTTAATGTGAGCTCCTCATCTCTTGGTCGCTTGAAATCAATCGTTACTTCCTTGATTACATTAGCAGGTTTTTCACCTAATACGAGCACTCTGTCTGACAACAAAATTGCTTCTTCAATATTATGTGTCACAAATAAAACAGATGGTCGCTCTTCTTCCCAAATAGACAGCAACCATTTTTGCATTTCTAATCTGGTAAACTCATCTAACGCAGAAAAAGGCTCATCTAAACAAATAAATGGCTGTGGACTTAACAAACTACGTACAAACGCAACACGTTGTTGCATACCACCTGATAATTCACGTGGATAGGCATTCGCATATTCTTTTAATCCTGCCTTCTCTAACATATGAAACGCTTTTTGCTTGTCAGGCTTTCCATGTAATTCAGCACCTAGTACGACATTTTCTAATACCGTGCGCCAAGGAAAAAGTGAGGCAGTTTGTGGCATATAGCTGATCGTACCCCTTTGACCGTTGATGATTTCATTGTCTAATTTAATGGTTCCGTTATCTGCTTGATATATTCCACCAATCAAATGAAATATCGTACTTTTACCACTTCCTGATGGACCGAGTAAAGAGACAAACTCTCCATCATGCACTTGTAAATTCAAGTTATCTAGAATCACTTGCTCACCAAATTTTTTGGTAATGTTCGTAAGCTCTAACGTTCCCAATTATTTCTCCCCCTTATTTGTCTGCCATTTCAAGCAGATTTTCTCCGCTAACATAATAAGTGCAAAGAAGACCATACATAAAATCATAATAAATAAAATGGCAACAAAAACACGATCTGTCCGAAAGGAAGAAGAAGCTAACGTCATATACACACCAATCCCTTTATTAGCACCTAACCACTCTGAAATAACTGCGCCCATTACACTGTACGTAGCAGATATTTTTAAGCCAGAAAAGAACTGTGGTAATGCATGAGGAAGCTCTAGTTTTGTGAAAATTTGCTTTTTCGTTGCTCCTGCCATTTTCATATAATGGACGAGATCTTGATTAGTATGCCTTAGTCCGTCTATCATGGAAACAGCGACAGGGAAAAAACAAACCAATGTAATAATTAATAGTTTTGGTGTGATGCCAAAACCAAACCAAATAACTAGAAGCGGCGCTAACACAATAATTGGTATGTTTTGTGACATAATTAATAGTGGATAGAGCGCCTCACGAATTTTTGGTAATAAATGTAGTACAATCGCGATAATTAAACCTACTCCTGCACCTAGAACAAATCCACTAACCGTTAATGATAGCGTAGAAAAAATGTGGTGCTGATAATTACTCCAACCATTGATTGCTTCAGCTAAAATAACAGTTGGAGCTGGAAGAACCCAAGTCGGAATAGTAAATATCCGACTTGCCGCTTCCCATATTATAAACAAACTAACAATCACAATAATTGGTAAAGAAGACTTTCTTAACATACTGCATACTCCTATTTAGTGGCCATTTTTTCGACTTGATGGCCACCTTTTTATATTTGCTGGCCACTTTTACCATTAGCGATATTTTTCAGTAAGATTCGTCATTGATGCTTGCCTGTCTTTGCGTGAATAGATTTTCACTTGTGAAATCACACTTGGACAGTCTAATTCATGCATTCGCGCATTCATTTTCTCGATAACAGCGAGCAATTCCTGTAGATCGCCTTCCATCGTTGTTTCTAACGGATGTACTTGATAGCTGACACCTGACTGCTCGATTATCTTAATTGCCTCATCGACAAACGGAATCGAGTCTTCTCCAGTTGGTGTCTTCGGAATAATTTGTATACTTACTAAACTTTGTGCCATTATCCACCCTCCATTATTCTGGTAAAAACTCATTAGTAAATGCTTCATCAACATCTAATTCTTTTTCTAACAAATCATTATCAAACATAAATTCTGCATAATTGCTCCAAATATCTCTTGATTGTTCGCCCCACCTAGTAGCATCATCCTGATATCTAGGTGAAATCCATTCTTGACTCGCATGAACTAATTCTTCGTCTAAATCAGGAACAGCTGCTACTAAAATATCAGCTGCTTCACTAGGATTATCAATTGCGTCTTGATAACCTCGATTTACAGCTGCAAGAAAATGTTTAATTGTTTCTGGATGTTCTTCGATCATTTCCTCATTTGTTGTAATAACAGGTGTATAATAATCTAGTTTATCCGAATAGTCTGTTAAGTAAATCATATCAATATCTGTTCCGCGAAGTTCTGCTTCAATACCTGTCCATCCATAATAGATCCAAGCAAAATCAACATCACGTTCGACCGCAGTAAAGAAATCGGTATTTCCGATATTCAACACTTCTACATCGTCCACTGATGCTCCTTCTTGCTTCATTAACGCATCGATGACAGCGGATTCTACTGGTGCACCCCAGCCACCATATGTTTTACCTACAAAGTCTTCCGGAGAAGTAATACCTTTTTCCACTGGTGCAGCAAGTCCTGATGTATTATGTTGAATAACTGCTGCTACAGAAACAAGAGGTATATCCTGTGTACGAGCTTCTGTTACTTGTTCTTGATAGCTTATGCCAAATTGCGCCTGCCCAGCAGCAACTGTTTGATCTGCTCCAGCTTCCCCTGGCATGACAATATCAACGTCTAACCCTTCCTCTTCATAGTATCCTTTTGCCTCTGCAACATATATTCCAGTATGGTTCGTATTTGGCGTCCAATCTAGTACAAAAGTTACTTTCTCTAAATCTTCCGAGGAGTCTTCTCCTCCACAAGCAGCAAGAATTAGTACCAATATTCCTGCCACCATCCATAATAATTTCTTCATGATAATCCCCTCTTCCTTGTTTTAAAAAGAACATATAAGAAAAAACACCCTAGACATGAAGCCTAGGGTGTGCACATATAGATATCAATTATCTCATATGTTCCCTACGCTGGTTCTAACCAGATCAGGTTCTAAGGGTCAGCATCTCACGGATACAATCTCAACCAGCAACACCGGTCCCCCTACATGACATATTTCATTGCCACCTTATACTTTGACACAATTTGCATTTTTGTTCAAGTTTTCTGTACAAATGCAAGCACAACTAGAAAGAGTCAAAGCATTAGACCAATGAAGGCAGACTATCAAGCCTTTATTCAAATGGTTGAACGAACTATAAGAATAGTCGGTCGAAAAATAACAGCCTAAAATAAGCTGATGAATGACCGAAATTCTACTCCTACAGTCAAGTCCATTTTATTGTGTAAATTCATGATACAAGTTCCCAACCTATGAGTGAGCTTTAGATATCTTTTGATAATGATAAGTCTAATGGTCCTTCTATGTGTAGGTGTTCACATGTTATATAAAACCTCTATTGCCAACGGGGCA
>NZ_JAWZSR010000013.1:0-50794 GCF_033949965.1 Gracilibacillus pellucidus
CGATCGAGGACTTAACTATATCTTTACGTTTGAACTTGTTGATACATTCTTATCTAGTTTTTAGGGTATATTCCTAACATTTATATAGTCTGGTGGCGATAGCGGAGAGGTCACACCTGTTCCCATGCCGAACACAGTAGTTAAGCTCTCCAGCGCCCATGGTAGTTGGGGCTTACGCCCCTGCGAGAGTAGGACGTTGCCAGGCAACCAAAGCTTCTCAGTCTTTTGACTAGGAAGCTTTTTCTATATAAATATACAAATGAACAAATTGAAAATGTTTGGAGGCGGGGAACATGAATTTGAATAAAATAGAAAAATATTGGAATAACTTCAAACAATTACATACTACGACTTCTGATACGTATGAAGCATGGCCCTTTGGTGATAACCCAGAACTAGCAACAGAGTTAGCCCAACTTGTGTTAGAAGGAAAAAAGACGGCTACAGCTTCTGCTTATGCTATGTATCAAGCAGAAAACGATCAGCTTCCTGAGGTGGGGCAATATAATATCATCCTAGACGGTCAAGATGAACCTGTCGCTATTGTACAAACTACAGTAGTAGATGTGATACCTTTTGATCAAATCTCATCAGAGCATGCGTATTTAGAAGGAGAAGGAGATCGTAGTTTACAATATTGGAAAGATGTACATGAAGCGTTCTTTGCAAGGGAGTTACTGACAATCAACCAATCATTCAGTGAACAAATGTTAGTAGTTTGTGAGCGCTTTAAATTGCTCTACCCATTCAATAAATAGTAATCAATTACGTATTTTACATCATCCTTTGACTTTTGCAAGTAAATGTATCATTATAGTGAGAGACTAATAATTTTTAATGAAATGGAGGTGAATACAGATGCTATTAGAAATGATTGGGGAATTGAATTATAGTTTGCACCCACTCTATATTTACCTAACGTTTTGCCTTTTATTGATTTGTTCTTACGGCTTGTTCCATATGAACCAATATCAGTTAGCAGCCAATGAAAAAATCATTAACTATCATGATTATTCCTTTTATCAACACTTGAAGCAGAAAGTGGTGATAGTTTGGCAGTGGATAAGTATCCAAAGTTGGCTCACGAACAAAATGAAAAGCAAAGATAGTCCAGATGATGAAGACAATCAATCCTTCTCGTTCAATCAATCAATTGTATTTAAACGAGGAGGAGAAACATGCAATCTGTATTCACTTTCATTAAAAAATATCGTTATATTGGACTTGGTATTTTAGCTATTTTTCTTTTATCTGGTTGTCAAGCAGCTTCGGGTGAACCAATTGATCCCGAAACGGCAGGATTTTTTGATAAATACTTTGTTTTAACATTTTCTCATATCATTAAAGTGGTTGCTTCTGTACTAGGTGACAACTATGGTCTATCTATTGTGGTAGTGACCTTAATTGTTCGATTAGCTTTAATGCCATTAATGCTTAAGCAAATGAAGAGAAGCTTTGAAACAAGAGATAAAATGAAGGTTATAAAACCGGAAATGGAAGCTATTCAAGCGAAATATAAAGATAAAAAAGATGCAGAGTCACAAAGAAAAATGCAACAAGAAACGCTTGAATTATATCAAAAGCATCATTTTAATCCAATTGCATCTATGGGATGTCTGCCGATGATTATCCAATTTCCAATTCTAATCGGTTTTTATTATGCAATCAGATCTACCCCAGAAATTGCTCAGCATAACTTTCTTTGGTTTAATCTTGGTCAGAGTGATATGATTATGCCGTTTATCGCAGCTTTGATTTATTATGTTCAGTTTCGTGTATCACAAATTGGAATGGAGCCAAGTCAACAAAAACAAATGGCTATTTTTGGATTAATCTCACCAGTAATGATTGGTGTTGTTTCTTTCGCTGCACCAGCAGCCTTACCTCTATATTGGGCAGTAGGGGGGCTATTTTTAATTGCCCAACAGTTACTATCGAAAAAATTATATCAATCTAAGTTAAAAGAAAATATGTAATAAAGGACCCCCATTTGATTATGCAAATCAAATGGGGGTTATGTGTATATATCAATTAACTTTGACTTTCCCAAGCTGCATGCATACCAGATACTCTTCCGGTAACTAGTGCAGAGGTAATATTATATCCGCCTGTATATCCATGAATATCTAGCACTTCTCCACAAAAATAAAGACCATGCATTAATTTTGATTGCATTGTATTTGGCACTACTTCTTTAATTGACACACCTCCGCCTGTTACAAAAGCTTTCTTCAATGGAAGACTTTCGTGTACATGGAAAGAAAAACCTTTTAGATCTTTGATAAAACTTTCTAGCTTTTCCCGGGAAATATTTGCACATTTGAGTGTTTGGCTAATGTCATTTCGGTCTAATAAAAAGTCTAAATATCTTTCAGGTACAATGCCTTTCGCAACATTTTTAAAGGACTTTTTCGGGTTTTCCTCGATTAGTCTTGCGACATTTGTAAAAAGCTGATCAAATGATTCGTTTGGATGTGTATCAATTTGTAATTCTACTTGTTCTTGTCCTTGCATGAACAATTTAACGATAAATTGTGAGCATCTTAAAACAGCCGGACCAGATACACCAAAATGAGTAAAAAGCATATCCATTTGATGGGTAATGATTTTTTTCCCTTTATTATCATATACGGATAAAGCAATATCACGTAATGCCGTTCCCTGTAATGTTTTTTGACGAATAAACGCTTCATTTGAAATGATCGGTACTTCAGTTGGATATAATTCTGTTATTGTGTGTCCAGCTTTCTTTGCCCACGGAAAAGCGTCACCAGTAGAACCTGTATGTGGAACTGCTTTCCCTCCAGCAGCAATAATAATTGTCTTTGTTGCAATGTTTGGTTCACCCTCGAGGATAACTTGGTGTGAATCTTCTCTATAGTCAATTGCTTGGACTACTGTATTCTTTTTAACTATAACTTGTAGCTCGTCTAATCTGTTTAATAATGCATTGACAACGTCACTTGCTTTATCACTGACAGGAAACATTCTTCCATGATCTTCTTCTTTTAGTGGCACACCAAGACCTTCAAAAAAGTCGATAATATCATAATTATCAAAAATGGAAAACGCGCTATAAAGAAAGCGGCCATTTCCTGGTATATGTTTAATTACTTCATCTGCAGGTAATCGGTTCGTTACATTACAGCGACCACCGCCGGAAATAGCTAGTTTTTTTCCAAGTTTATTTCCTTTATCAATCAGCATTGTTTTTGCTCCTTGTTCTGCTGCAGCAATTGCCGCCATTAGACCAGCCGGTCCTCCACCTATAATAGTTACATCGATCATCTTTAACATTCTTCCTTCCGCACTAATTTCTTTGTAGTCAAATTTTATCCTAGTTTGCTCAAATTCACAAATTATCTGTCGAAATGCATAACATTCTGCAAAGTGCTGTGGTAAAATAATAACGTTATATATTTTAAAGAATAAAGGTGAAAGCATGTCAAGTTCAAACAACTTTTTACGAGGAACCCTTCTACTTACAGGAGCTAGTTTTTTATCAAAATTCTTAGGAATGATTTATGTTATTCCTTTTACGAACATGGTAGGCGCAACTGGAATGTCGCTGTATCAGATGGCTTATACGCCATATACAATATTACTAAGTCTATCTACCGTAGGAATACCACTTGCCGTATCAAAATTTGTTTCTAAATATAATTTGTTAGGTGATTATTACACGAGTAGAAGAATATTAAAGATCGGCTCGATAATAATGTTGATTATGGGTGTTATTGCTTTTCTCGTTATGTACTTTGGAGCGGATTTTATTGCAGCTAGGTCTTGGGATGAAAATGCGAAAGGTATTTCAATTGAAGAAGTGAAATATGTTATTCAAATACTTAGTTTTGCTTTACTTATCATTCCGAGTATGGCTATAATGCGAGGCTTTTTCCAAGGAAACAAATCTATGGGGCCTACAGCCGTTTCTCAAGTTATTGAGCAGGTTGTTAGGATTGTCGCTTTACTCTTAGGTGTTTTTATCATTTTATATGTGATGAAAGGTGATAGAACATCAGCTATTGGATTTGCAACGTTTGCTGCTGTTATAGGTGGGATTGCGTCTTGGATCGTTCTTGGCTTCTATTGGAAAAAAAGAAAAAGCCATCTAGATGAAAATATCGAAAAACAGACAAATAAGGTGAACATACCAATTTCTATTCTATTAAAAGAATTGTTCCGATATTCCGGTCCGTTTGTTTTAGTAGGGATTGCAATTCCTTTATATCAATTGATTGATCAATTTACGTTTAGTCACGCAATGGCTAAAATAGGATTAAATGATATATCTGCCATTACTTACTCAGCTTTTACTGCACAAGGGCATAAATTAATCATTATTCCTGTTACTATCGCGACGGGGATGTCACTTGCCCTCATTCCTGAGATTACTAATGCTTTTAATGATAATAAAATGGAGAAAGTAAAAGCGCAAATCAACCAATCGTTACAAATTATTATGTTTTTTGTTTTACCAGCTGTATTCGGATTACTTCTCCTCGGGGATTCTATCTATGGTAGTTTGTTTGGGATACAAGATCTCCATATAACTGCTGAAGTCTTTACTTGGTATGCACCAGCTGCATTGACATTTGCTTTCTTTACAGTAACTTCATCTATTTTACAAGGGATAGAGAAACAAAAATTTACTTTAATAAGTTTATCGGTAGGAATACTTATTAAAGTATTGTTCAATTCATTGTTTATTCAACTGTTTGAGGCAAAAGGTGCGGTCATTGTGACATTTATAGCAAGTGGTATCGCAGTACTACTTAACCTTTGGCAAATTAAAAGAACGATTAACTTTAGCTTCCGGAAGTTTTATAAGTTATCATTGTTAATGTTGATATTTACTATAGCAATGTCTATTGTTTTGCTACTTGTTAAATATGTCTTAGGTTTATTCTTGGATGTTCATACAAGTAGAACAGATGCTATTCTTATGATGATAATCGGAGTTGTTTTAGGTGGCGGTGTCTATCTATACCTTGGGTACGCCTCTACGTTATTTGAAAAGATTACAGGGCGTCGAATCGCTATATTAGATCGAATCATACGAAGATAGAAGGGAGATGTCTCTGATTCGTTTAGATAAATTTTTGGTTAATATGGGTCATGGCAGTAGGAAAGAAGTGAAAGAGTTAATTAAAAAGAAGCGTGTTACGGTAAATGATCAAATAGCAGTAAAACGTGAAATGCACATTGACCCAAATGTAGACCAAGTAAAATTAGATGATACAGTTATATCTTATCAAGAATTTATATACATTATGTTGCATAAACCAGCCGGTTATCTTTCTGCTACAGAAGATGATAAACAGAAGACTGTTTTGGATCTGATCAAACAACAGGATAAGGTGTTAGAACCTTTTCCTGTTGGACGATTGGATAAGGATACAGAAGGGTTACTATTATTAACAAACGATGGTCAATTAGCCCATGAGCTTTTATCACCTAAAAAACATGTTGATAAAAGATATTTAGCGGAGGTGGAAAAGCATGTTTCCGAAAGTGATGTGGAGCGATTTAAAGAAGGAGTAACATTGGATGATGGTTATGTAACAAAGCCAGCTAAGTTAAAGATTATAGATGATAAGATAGTGGAAATAACGATAACAGAAGGTAAGTTTCACCAAATAAAAAGAATGTTTGAAGCAGTAAATAATAAAGTTACATACTTAAAGCGTTTGTCAATGGGAACTTTATTATTAGATGAACAGTTGAAACTTGGTGATTATCGTGAATTAACAGAGCAAGAATGGAAGTCATTGCAAGACAAATAAAATGCCAGTATTGCTATAATACTGGCTAAAGATGTATTTTCGTGCTTTATATTATGAAATCTTTACTTTTCTCTTTGTGATTTTCCAACGTCCCCGATTTGGACTGTTAACAAGTCCATTGTATGCTAGCAAATGTAAATCTCGTTGTACTGTGCGATCCGTAATGCCAAACTCTTCTGCTATTTGACTCGTCGTTACTGGTCCATTCTCTTTAATAAACAGGTAGACATCCTTAACACGAGTTAGCATGCGGGTGGTTGATTGACTCAAAAAATCACTCCTTCAAAGTTTTCAGTTAAACCTTGGTAAAGTATATTCATGATGTACTTATATTTTACACTTAATTTTAGATATTTTCTACAAATTGCTCTGAATTTACAAATTATTTAAACTTCTTTTAACGTTAACGATTTCATCGTAATGAAATTGTTACATTTGCAAGATGGAAGAAAGGATAATGAAATGAATCAAAAACAAAAACATTATTTTATAGCGATTGAATTAGATGCGAAAACAAAAAAATGGTTATATGATAATCAACAAGCAATAAAACATCATTTTCATTTTAAAAATTGGGTAGAGGAAGAGGACTTTCATATTACCTTGCATTTTTTTGGAGCGGTAGAATCTTCTCTTTTACATACAATTGGAGAAGAATTAAAACAGTTAACTAACCAATCATTTCCACTAAAACTAGTTGGATTATCAACATTTGGGTTAGCAAACAAACCACGTGTATTATGGGTTGGTGTGGAGAAGACACCTTTGTTAATACAATTGCATGCTGATATTATTCAAATAGTTGAAAGGTATGTACCGATTGATAAGCGCCCATTTAGGCCACATATTACATTGGGCAAAAAGTGGTCTAGTGATCACCCCCTAACGGACCTAGATATCCTTCATTATCCGACAGGTGAACACCTTACAAACGTAAATAGTATCGTGATTTATGAAATCCATCCGGATAAACAGCAAAAGTACCAAGTATGGCGACATTATCAATTAAAGTGAGGTGACAGCTATGGCTCAATTAATTAAGTTAGATAACTATATATCACGCTACCAACGTGATACTTTTCATTATCCAAGTCAATATTCACGGTTAAAAAAAGAAAATTGGGATCGTTTAAAGATCCTCTGGGAAGAACAGCTAGAGTTAAAACTCACAATGGAAAATGAAGAGGAGCTAAAGCAAACTAATTTTTCGAAATGGCGTTCTTTATTTAAAAAACGTACAGGTGTAGAGTCAGTTAATATAAATGAAGAAGAAGCGGATAAAGTAAATGTAGATATTTTACCGAGTTCAGAAGAGGAATTAAAACATTATTTTTTAGATACACTATTTCCTTTCCAATTAAAATGGGCATCTACTACTATTAACGAAATGTCTTTTATTGATAGGAGATATGAGCGAGATTTCTTGCTTAAGTATTTCCTTCAACGAATACCAGACACACATTTACTTATGTATCGCCCTGTTTTTCAATTAAAGAATGGGCCGTTAGAAGGGGATATTATTTTAATTAGTCCATTAGGAATTGAAATTATTACACTTATAGAAAAGCCGAGTAACCAAGTGATTATTCCGAATGATTCAAGACTTTGGTATGTAGAAGATAATCAAATTCAATCGAAAATACTAAACCCGTTAATTAGTGTGAAACGTACAGAAAAGGTAATTCAAAGTGTATTAAAAAAATATCAATTAGAATTTCCGATTAACAAGGTTATTTTATCACGTACGAATGTGATTGATTATCAATCAGAGCCGTATCATACAAAGTATATAGGTAGTAATAAGCATGAAGAATGGTTAAAAGAAAAACAACAGCTCTTTACTCCACTTAAACATTTGCAATTAAAAGTTGCAGAAGCATTACTAAAACATAGTGAATCGATTGCTGTTAAAAGGCCAGAATGGAAACAAGCTGATTCGGGAGATTCTTTCTCGTTTTAACAAAAAACAATATTTTTTTGTCGGAATTTAAATTTTTACTTGAAATTACCCCATATTTTGCGTTAATCTATTATTACTATTCCCTTTTTAAAGATAAAGAGGTTAAGAGATTTTCAGGAGGAATTGAGGGTGACAGCTGTGAAAAACATTCTAGGTGAAGATTGGACGATTATACCTGCTGGTGGATCAACTGGTGCGGCTTATGTTGCCCAATCTGAACAGAAAAAATTATTTTTAAAACGAAATTCGTCTCCATTTTTGGCTGTTTTATCTGCGCAAGGAATTGTGCCTAAATTAGTATGGACAAAACGCCTTGAGAACGGTGATGTAGTAACAGCACAGCAATGGTTAGATGGAAAAGCCTTAAATGTCGAAGAAATGCAGCACCCTAAAGTAGCACGATTACTAAGTAAAATACACCATTCCTCTGAACTATTAGATATGTTATTACGAATCGAGAGAACGACGATTACACCGGATCAAATGTTAGTAAGAGCGAAGAAAGTTGTACTAGGAAGTAAAGAAGCACGAGAATCGCTGACGATTTTTAAGGCAATTAAATTTCTTGAGAAACGTTTATTAGATGTATATTACGATCAACAGGTAGTGTGTCATTGTGATTTAAACCATCACAATTGGATGCTATCTGATAATGGTGAGTTATATTTAATCGATTGGGATAATGCTCGTGTAGGTGACCCAGCTATGGATATTGGTAGGATCCTCCAATCTTATATACCAAAGCATGAATGGGATCAATGGCTTGAAAAATATGGAATGGAAAACAGTAAATATTTCATGCAAAGAATGCATTGGTATTTAATTATTGATGAAATCATTTCTTATGTGGTTGCGGAGAAGCAAACGAAAAGAAAAGAAGCCGACACTCATTTAATGGAGTTAAATCAGCTTCTTCATCAGGTTAACGATTGGAGTCTTTAATAACTTGTAACCATTGCTGTATATCTGATTGATGCATTTGTATATGGTTATCAATATTAGTTGAAGTAGCTCCAGCTATTCCGTATTGATCAATAGCATCAGTTAGTTGAGCTAGATCAGTATGTTGAAATTGTGGTTGATTGCCCAGCACTTTTATTAGTCTGGATATTTGTTCACACTCTGAAGCACTACCACATTGCTCTTCAGCATGTAAACTTAAAAGATCATGAAGTAGCTCTAACTGGTTATTAATAGTTAATGCCATAAGTTATCTCCCACCTTTACTATTAGCATGTTCTAAAATAGACAATACTATACAGAATAAATATAGATGGCTTTTGCTGATAATTAGCAAAAGCCAATTTCATGTATGACGATGAAGAATATGGAAAAACGAATGAATATAAAAACTCTTTCAAAGGAGCAAAACAGATGAGAGCACGACATAAACCTTGGGCAGAAGATTATTTGAAGGAAAATGATGATGTTGTTAAATTAGGTGCTGCTGAATACAAAGGAAAATGGCAAGAAGAAATTACAGATGAAAAACCTTTACACGTTGAAATAGGAACGGGAAAGGGGCAGTTTATTAGAGGGATGGCTGCGCAGTATCCTGAAGTACATTTTGTAGGGATAGAAGTGGTGAAAAGCATTATTGTGTCTGCGGTAGAGAAAGTAAAAGAAGCGGGCTCACCTAATGTGACATTGATCAATGAAAATGCAGAAGACCTTTTGGACATATTTGAAGAGAATGAAGTAGACCAAATTTATTTGAATTTCTCTGATCCATGGCCAAAGAATAGACATGAAAAAAGAAGATTGACTTACGAAGCCTTTTTGGCACGATACAAACATATACTAAAACCTGATGGGGAATTAGTATTGAAAACAGATAATCGAGGATTATTTGAATATTCAGTAGTTAGTTTTTCACAATTTGGCTGTACAGTGGAAGAGATTAATGTCGACTTACATGCGGCAGAAGATCCTACTAATGTTATGACGGAATATGAGGAAAAATTCTCCGCAAAAGGTCAACCAATTTACCGATGCCGAGTTACATTCCCACAATAATTTATAGAACGTTATGTTATAAAGAATCAATAAACCCGAACCTGTTTCATCGTTAACAGAGTTCGGGTTTTGTTTATTTATCACGGGTACATGAGTCCGTAGAATTCCCACTTCAAGGTTCGAGTAAAAACGAGGAAGCGAAGACGGGGGATAAACGGACGTTAACGCTCTGATAAGTCTTGCTTTATCATCACTAGGCGAGAAGACTCCCGCCTCAAGGAATGAGAAATGAGTAGGTGGGAGATGAATCGCCACCTCGATTGTACGGCTATTCAAGTGCCTATACTCTTTCTTTTCCCCCTCTAAAATGCTCTATCCTCCATGCAAAATATGGTATAATAGATGCATCGTGATACAGAAAGAGGTGAAAGCAATGCTCGTTAAAAAAGCCCACAAATTCCGTATCTATCCAACGAAAGAACAGAAAAGACAGCTTGCGAAAACCATCGGCTGTTCTCGTTTTGTCTTCAACTATTTTTTAGCAAAATGGAACGATACGTACAAAGAAACAGGAAAAGGACTGACGTATAACGCTTGTTCTGCTCAATTACCTCCGTTGAAAAAACAATTAAGCTGGTTAAAAGAAGTAGACAGCATTGCCCTTCAAACCTCTTTGAAAAACCTCTCAGATGCCTTTTCTAGATTCTTTAAAAAGCAAAATAAAGCGCCACGATTCAAGTCGAAAAAACATCCTGTTCAATCCTACACAACCAAGCAGACAAACGGAAATATCTCCATTGAAGAGAACAAAATCAAACTACCTAAGTTGGGGTTCGTTCGCTTTGCCAAAAGTCGAGAAGTCGAAGGGCAGATACTAAGTGCCACGATTAGATGTAATCCAAGCGGAAACTATTTCATCTCTATCCTTGCAGAAACTGACGTACAACCATTAGAAAAAACAGCATCAGCAATCGGAATTGACTTAGGTATCACAGACTTTGCGATTTTTTCTGATGGTCAAAAAGAGGATAATCATCGCTTCACCGCTAAAATGGAAAAGAAATTAAAACGAGAACAACGCAAACTATCCAGACGTGCTCTCCATGCGAAAAATAACGGAGTCAACCTACTTGATGCCAAAAACTATCAGAAACAAAAACGTAAAGTAGCAAGATTGTATGAAAAAGTAACGAATCAACGTAATGACTTCTTGGACAAGTTAAGTACAGACATCACCCAAAACCACGATGTGATCTGTATCGAAGACTTGCACACAGAAGGAATGTTGCACAATCATAAACTAGCGAAGTCCATTTCAGACGTATCATGGTCAAGCTTCGTATCCAAACTAACATACAAAGCTGCTTGGTATGGCAAAGCGATCGTGAAAATAAGTAGATGGTTTCCGTCCAGTCAACTATGTTCTACTTGTGGACACCACGATGGTAAGAAGTCGCTAGATATAAGGGAATGGACTTGTCCAGCTTGTCATACGCATCATGATCGAGATGTCAATGCGAGTAAAAATATTCTAGCCGAAGGATTACGAGTCATTACTTCTGGTTTAAACAATCAATAAAACCGTAGGACCTACGGGGATAGCTTGGTAAAAAAGAGAAATCGCTGTTAGGGAAGAAATACACTAACAAGTACGCTCTGTTCCCAAGAATCCCCCACTTCAAACATTCTGAAAGGAGGTTAAGTGGGGGTAGTTTCAAAGAGCTGTATTCATTTGTTCTTTATGTTGTGGAAACATATCAATTACTGTCCCGCTGTATGCGTCAATGTAAAATTCGTACGGAATATATTTTCCATCGGTATGTTTGGTTATGCCACCATGATATGCTTCATATTCAAAACCATTTTTTCTAAATGGTTCAGCCTTCATATAAATCCAGGATCCGCTAACATTAAACTGCTTTTCTAAACGATCTTTCACTGATTTCAAGGCCTTTTCAGGTTTGATTCGTTGCTTTTCATTTTGTGTTTGTTTTAATAAATACCCTAGGGCAAACGCAATACCTGCAATTATGAATACATTTTTCTTTTTCATCATTTCACTCCATCCATTGATAAGTTAAAGAAAAATTTACTACTTCCATCTTAAGGATAATATTAGAAAAAAAGCAAGTGAAAAGCTAAGATGCTTTTGATGAATAGGTAAAAATGATATAGTGAAAAGGTGGAATAGGTATTCAAGAAAGGATGAAAATAAATGAAACAGGAAACGTTAGATCTTTTCCGTACACTAACAGAATTACCTGGTGCACCAGGTAATGAACATGCAGTAAGAAATTTTATGAAACAAGAATTAAACAAATATGCTGATGAAATTGTACAAGATCGACTTGGTGGTGTTTTCGGTGTGAAAAAAGGCCAAGGACCTCGTGTGCTTGTAGCAGGTCATATGGATGAAGTGGCGTTTATGGTAACACAAATTACGGATAACGGCATGATTCGTTTTCAACCATTAGGTGGCTGGTGGTCACAAGTATTATTATCTCAGCGAGTAGAAATACATACAGATGAAAGAAAAATTATAGGTGTTGTTGGGTCCATACCTCCACATAACTTAACACCAGCAGAACGTGCGAAACCAATGGAACAGAAGAATATGTTAATTGATGTTGGCGCAGATGATCGTGAAGATGCATTAAGTATGGGAATTAAGCCGGGTCAATCCATTATTCCTGTCTCAGAATTTACACCAATGGCAAATGAAAAGAAAATTTTGGCGAAATCATGGGATAATCGTTATGGCTGTGGTTTATCCATTGAGTTATTAAAAGAACTACAAGGGGAGACACTTCCTAATGAGCTTTATTCAGGTGCAACCGTTCAAGAAGAAGTAGGTCTTCGTGGAGCAAAAGTGGCAGCAAATATGATTAATCCAGATATCTTCTATGCATTAGATGCTTCACCAGCCAATGATATGTCTGGAAATAATCAAGAATTTGGTCAGCTTGGTAAAGGAGCGTTACTTAGAATCTTCGACCGCTCAATGATTACACACCACGGAATTAGAGACTTCGTATTGGATACGGCAGAAGGTAATAATATTCCGTATCAATACTTTATTTCTCAAGGTGGTACAGATGCAGGAAGTGTCCATCTTTCTAATCACGGTGTACCTTCTGCGGTTGTTGGTATTTGTTCACGTTATATCCATACACATGCATCGATTATTCATGTCGATGATTATCAAGCAGCAAAAGAATTGTTAGTGAAGCTTGTGAAGAGCACAGACCAAAATACGGTTGACAAGATTCGCCAAAACGGGTAAAAATGAAGATAATCGTTGGTTCTCATAATCAAGCAAAACTACATGCCGTACAGCAAACTTTTACGGATGCGATTGTATTGGCGAGAGACGTCGAGTCAGAAGTAGCTGCTCAACCAAAGTCAGATGATGAAACGATGCATGGCGCAATTAACAGAGCAAGATCGTCTAGGAACTTAGAAAATAACAGCTATGGGATTGGCCTTGAAGGTGGAGTGATGCAATTAGGTGAGCAAGTATATTTGTGTAACTGGGGTGCGCTTGTCACACCAGAAGAGCAATTGTTTGTTGCTAGTGGTGCTAGAATTCCTTTACCAGATGAAGTAGCGCAACAATTAGCCAAACGTGAACTCGGTGACGTAATGCGTGAATGGACCCAAATTAACGATATCCGTCATCATCAAGGAGCTATTGGAATTTTTACTGATACGTACATTTCACGACAAACAATGTTTGCACATGTTGTAGAACTATTAGCAGGCCAATTAAGTTATTTTAGAAAACATTCTTAATAAAAAACTTGGCATTCTTTTGTGAACGCCAAGTTTTTTATCTATTCGTAATCTTATCTGGGTTCACTTTTTGAATGATTCCATCTATTCTACAAAAATCGTTACATTCCGAGCGAAATACATGCATTCTTCCTAAAGGAGTATTATACTAATAAAGGATAATTAGCACTATGTTATCAGGAGGATCGATATGAAAATGGAGAAAAGCGGTTGGGTTGTTATAAGCTTATTAGCTATTTTTGTTATAGTAATAAGTATTTATACAAAAAAGCCACCGATCGAAGAAGTCCTGTCAGGAGCAATAGAAGAGGCTGAACAGCAATTTCAGCAGAATGCAAAACAACCAAATGAGAAACTAGATAGTTTATCCTTGTATATACCGGAAGGATTTGAGATAGACGATCAGTCCAACAGTAATATATTGTTGACAAAAGCAGATAAAGTGTATATTGTATTTTACAATTCACTTGAATCAGCAAAAAGCAAAGTGAACTATGAGATAGCTAGAGAAGCGAATGATGACGAATGGTTAACATCATTTGAAAATCAAGACCGATTCGGGTATATATATATTGTCGAGCAAGCTGATCAGTTTGAGATCCAAATTGGTGTAGGTGGTGTGAAGGTTACGACCTTAAGTAATAGAGATGAATTGACTGAAAACATACAAGATATGATGGATATAGCTATCTCCTTAGAATATGAAGAAAGTGGAGGAATATAAGATGAAAACATTACAATCAGAACAAGAATTTGAGCAGTTGAAAAATGAAGAAAAAGTGATCTTTCTTTTCTCAGCAGATTGGTGTCCAGATTGCCGTGTGATTGAACCGGTATTACCTGAAATTGAAAATAAATATAGTGAGTATCAATTTGTTTATGTTGATAGAGATGAATTTATCGATATTTGTATTAACAATGACATTTTCGGTATTCCAAGCTTTTTAGCTTATGAAAATGGAAATGAACTTGGCCGCTTCGTAAGTAAAGATAGAAAAACACAAGAAGAAATTGAAAACTTTATTGAAGGCTTAGCGTAAGCTGGCGAGCGTAAATAAAAAAGCAAATAACATAAGTATCCGAACTTTTGAGTGAACATTATGCGATAGTACTAATGAAACTCCAGGAGTTCGGATTTTAATTGGCTACAAGGAAGCATGAACCTGTCACACAAGTATCCCCCTATTATTACACTTTCACCTATACTGTCCAAAAGCGATAGTCCGTACTGATACATGTTAGCTACTTCATGAAATGCGCTCACCTCTATTACTTCTAGTGAGTGGTAGGCAATCGCTACGTCAGAATACTCCGCTTTCACCCTCGGGGCACAAGTTCAACATCTATTCAAGCACAGACCGCTTTCATAGTGTTTTCTATGCACGGGCTTGTCTTCAACTAACTTTTCAACAAGAGCGGTTGAAAAGTTAGCTGAAGCAGTACCCTAGGAACGCGTAGTGTTTTGCTGGAGTGGTCTGTTACTGCTCATCATCAACAGAACGGAAGAAAGCCTAACTCCGCGTGAAGCTCTCGCTTTTAGACAGTGTTAAATATGTTGTCGTAAGTGTTGCTTATTGTCCAATTGATAGAAAAAATGTTACAATACGAATTAGCGTTTTCTTCCGCAAGAGGAGGATGGATATAATGAAAATGACTTCCATAAAAATGAAAAGAAAACTAGATGAATTATTTACAAATGAAGAGTGGCGCGTTTCTTTTAATAGGGATGAAGATACGTATCGTATTGAATGGAAAGATACGAAACAGGGTGTCACGATAAATATCCCCAATGTTATTGCTAAACATGAAAGAAGAGGCGATATTGCATTAGAAGAGCTACAGTTTCATATAAGTGAATCTTTAAATATGATGCGTGAAGAACATCAATTAGAAGGACAAGAGAAAAGTATTTTTCCTGTGATACGTGCAACCTCGTTTCCTAAGAAAACTAAAGCAGGTACACGCTTAGTTTATACGAAGCATACTGCAGAAACGAATGTTTACTATGCACTCGATTTAGGTACAACCTATCAGCTAATTGACGAAAAAATGCTAGAAGAACAAGGTTGGTCCATAGATCGTTTGAAGGAAATTTCATTATTTAATATTCGATCTTTACCTGTTTCCCCTCGTAAAGATACGGTAGCCGGTAATGATTTTTATTTTATAGCTCCTCAAGATGGCTATGATGCAAGTCGAATATTAAATGAAGCATTTCTAGAAGAAATGAAGGCAAATGCCGTTGGTGAGGTTGTCGTTGCGGTGCCGCACCAAGACGTATTAATTGTGGCAGATATGAAAAATGAAACTGGTTATGATATTATGGCACAGATGACGATGAAGTTTTTTGCTGAAGGTCGTGTACCAATCACATCATTACCATTCATATATGAAGATAAGCATTTAGAGCCTATCTTTATTTTAGCAAAAAATAAACCAAAAGAATAAGAGAGGAAAAAGAAAAGATGTTTGTATACTACAACGAAAAAGGTATTGGCGATGTTTTATTATTCCCGATCAAAAATAGTGAAAAAGTGAAGCATGAATCATATGGAGATGTTGTGAAAATATTGGACGAAGCGTCTAATGAACTTGTAGGCTATAATATTTTCCATGCATCTAACTACTTTTCTGAATTGCCAACAGGTAAGATTAAATTAACAGAGCAAATGTTAGATACCATGAAATCAGTATTTGCGCAAAACCAATTAACTGATTCTTTAGATCTAGATTTAACACCAAAATTTGTTGTAGGTTATGTAAGTGATATTCAGCCACACGAGAATGCTGACAAATTACGTGTTTGTCAAGTAGATGTTGGTGATGAACAATTACAAATTGTTTGTGGTGCACCAAATGTGGACAAGGACCAAAAGGTTGTCGTTGCAAAAGTTGGAGCGGTTATGCCAAGTGGTATGGAAATCAAACCAACAAAATTAAGAGGTGTAGCTTCACACGGGATGATTTGTTCACAAAAGGAACTAGGTTTACCAAACGCCCCAAAAGAAAAAGGAATTTATGTATTACCTGCTGAGACTGCAGTAGGTACTGAGTTCCAATTCTAGAACCTTTGTCTTCGGACAGAGGTTTTTTCTTGCCTTTGATTTATTCTAAAATAGGACTTTTGAATGGCGTGAAATTTGTATCTATTACATAATGCTTTTTCATGATAGAATAAGGAATGGAAAGCTGATGAAATAATCGTACATAACAATGAGATGGATCCGAACGTTCCGCCTGCTATTGGATTGTTTTAAATAGGTGGTTTGTGTCGTGACAAACATATCAAGGTGTTAGCGTCTGAACAAGCCTTTAGAATACAGCACCTTTGAAATCGGACGATTAGCAACGTGATAAATGAGGAAGTGAGTGTGAACGTACGATGTGGAAAAATATTAAAAAGAAATGGGAACATCTATTTGATGAGGAAAGTGAATCAAAAGAAACCATTAAACCGCCAAATAGATCTCAGCATAAATCATTAGAAACGAAAATCGCATATCAATATCCGAAAACAAACAAGGTTGATACAATTATAAAAAGAAAACCAGTCTACCAAGAAGAACAAGTGAATGAGCCTGAAGAACCGGTGGAGAAGCAAACCATTGAAACGAATCGGGAGCCATTTAAAGCAAGAGATATACCATCGCCAGTACATGGATTCCGTAAACGATCAATTCCTAAAGTAGAAGAAAAGAGTAATAGGGTAGAAGATCGTGACAAACATGTTTCGTTAGACAATGTAACCGTGAAACGTAAACCTAAACAAAAACAAGAGCAACTACCAACAACTACTCCTCAAGTGAAAGAGGAGGAACCTAAACAGGAAGAAGATATTATGACAGGCCAGCTTCCGCCAGATATGGATGAAAAATCACCTTCTAGCACGAAAGTAGAAGTATCAAAAGTTGTTTCAGAGAGAAAACAAGTGAAACAAGAGCGTACAGGAAAAACAAAACCGTTGAATGTAATGATGACACCACGTGATAAATGGAAACAATTTAAGAAGCAATCAGCTCAGGTGGAGAAAGGACAACATGTAGTTAATGAGAAACGCAACTATGTTGAAAATGAAAAAGATGAACCAAAAACACTAAATAAAGTGGAACAACCTAAACAGCCTCAGCGATCTGTTCCAATCCATTTACTTAATGATGTTGTACAAACGGAGCATAATCATGAAGATTGGATAAATGAACAAGCGGAAAAATTACAAACAACTTTACGTTATTTTAATATAAAAGCAAAAGTAGTAGACAAAACGCAAGGACCTTCAGTTACAAGATTTGAGATTCAACCAGAGCCAGGTGTGAAGGTTAGTAAAATAAAAAATTTAAGTGATGATATAAAGTTGAATTTAGCTGCTAAAGATGTTCGAATCGAAGCACCAATACCTGGAAAAAACACGATTGGTATTGAAGTTCCTAATCTAGATTCTGAACCAGTCTTTTTACAACAGACGCTTGAGAGTAGTAGCTTTCAGGATAATGAATCACCACTTAGTGTTGCGCTAGGATCAGATATAGAAGGTGAGTCTGTTGTGACAGATTTGAAGAAGATGCCGCATGGACTAATTGCTGGGGCAACAGGATCTGGGAAAAGTGTTTGTATTAATACGATCTTAATTAGTCTATTGTATAAAGCTAATTATGATGAAGTGAAATTTCTGTTAATTGACCCGAAAATGGTTGAATTAACCCCTTATAATGATATTCCACACTTAGTATCACCAGTTATTACTGATGTGAAAGCAGCCACTGCGGCATTAAAATGGGCTGTGCAAGAAATGGAAGATAGGTATGCTAAGTTTGTAAAAGAAGGCGCACGTGACATTAACCGCTATAATGAAAAAATGAACAAGCAAAATCGTCAGGATGATCATATGCCTTACATTGTCATTGTAATTGATGAGTTGGCCGACTTGATGATGACATCGCCACAAGATGTAGAGGATGCTATTTGTAGAATTGCCCAAAAAGCAAGGGCATGTGGCATACACTTGCTTATAGCTACTCAAAGACCGTCTGTTGATGTTATTACAGGTTTAATTAAAGCAAACATCCCAACTAGAATTGCTTTTAGTGTATCATCACAAGTTGACTCAAGAACGATTTTAGATACGAATGGTGCAGAGAAATTATTAGGTAAAGGTGATATGCTATTTGTGGAAAATGGTTCTGGTGAAACGAAACGTATTCAAGGTGCTTTCGTTTCAGATGATGAAATAGAGCGCATTACTAATTATGTGAAGCAAACTGCTAGTCCTAATTATTTGTTTGAGCAGGAGCAATTAATTCAGCAAGTGACATCGAGTGAAGAAGCAGATGAATTATATCAAGAAGCGGTTGATTTTGTGTTTGATTATAACGGAGCAAGTGCTTCATTATTACAGCGTCGATTCAAGATTGGTTACAATCGTGCAGCGAGATTAATTGATATGATGGAGGATAATGGTATTATTTCTGGACAAAATGGAAGTAAACAGAGAGAAGTGCTTGCAAGTAAGCAAGATATCATATCAAAAGGTTAGTGTTTATCAACATGTATTAAGGATTTTTTAATACTAGAGAATAACATTTCGTGATGTTTGTGTATATAATGGCATAAATAATGTGCTTTTTACCTAAAAGTAATAAAGGGGTTGACACATCCTTTATTTTGTTAGAACATTATTATTTGTGTTATAAAATTATTCATGCATAGAAAAAATGCCTATTAGTAAAAACAAAAGACCACCTATATTTGGGTGTTTAAATTAGTATACTTGATTAACTAGTCGATTGCTCCTTCTCTTATGACAAGAGTTTGGGAGATATTATGGGCGATAAATACCGTAATACATTTTTATCATTGATTTTGGAGGTTCTTTTTTATGGAAATTTACCATTTTATTGGTATTAAAGGAACAGGAATGAGTGCTTTGGCACAGATACTTGCAGACTCTGGTAAACAAGTACAGGGTTCTGATATTGAGAAACATATATTTACACAAGATGCGCTAGAAAATAAGAATATCCCGGTTTTACCGTTTTCTGCGGATAATATTAAAGAAGGTTTAACGATTATTGCAGGTAATGCCTTTAAGGATGACCATGAAGAAATCAAAAAAGCGAAAGAGTTAGGTTTACCTTTCTATCGTTATCATGATTTCTTAGGAAAATGGCTTAACCAATATACAAGTATTGCCGTAACCGGTGCACATGGTAAGACATCAACGACAGGATTATTGGCACACGTACTTGATCATGCATCCCCGATTTCTTATTTAATTGGTGATGGAACTGGTAAGGGAGCAGAAGAAAGCAAATATTTTGCTTTTGAAGCTTGTGAATATCGACGTCACTTTTTAGCGTATCAGCCTGATTATGCCATTATGACTAACATTGACTTTGATCACCCTGATTATTTTAAAGATGTTGAAGATGTCTTTTCATCATTTCAGGAAATGGCGGACAATGTGAAAAAAGGTATTGTAGCTTGTGGTGATGATGAGTATTTACAATCCATTCAAGCAAAAGTCCCAGTACTTTATTATGGACTAAATGAGAGTAATGATTTTTGTGCAAAAAATATTTATGAAGATGAAAATGGTACAACATTTGATGTGTTTGTTCGTAATAATTTTTACGATACATTTCAAATTACATCATATGGTACTCATAATATCTTAAATGCACTTGCTGTTATTACGATTTGTCATTATGAAGATTTTACAGCAGACCAAATTAAAGAAATTGTATCTTTTAAAGGGGTTAAAAGAAGATTTTCGGAGAAGACAATCGGTAAACAAGTGTTAATTGATGATTATGCGCACCATCCAAAAGAGGTCGCTGCAACGATTGAAGCAGCTCGTAAGAAATATACAAACAAAGAGGTTGTTGCAATTTTTCAACCACATACGTATTCCAGAACAAGCACATTCATGAATGAGTTTAGTGAAGCATTGTCAGAAGCTGATTCTGTCTATTTATGTGATATTTTTGGTTCTGCAAGGGAGTCACAAGCGAATTTATCGATTGATGACTTGAAACAACTTATTGATAATAGCCAGCTACTAACGCTTGAAAACATTCAAGTATTAGAGAATCACCCAGAAAGTGTGTTAGTATTTATGGGTGCTGGAGATATTCAAAAATACCAAGAAGCATACGAAATAATTATGCAATAAGTATGACCACCTTCATTAGGTCATATGAAAGGCTATATAACTAAATAATTAGTATAGCGTGTCCGAACAATCTGGCTTAGCGTAGGCAAAACACATAGATTTCTATTGCACTAAGAAAAAGTGTTTTGCCGAAGCGATAAGTCTACAGATAATGATGTTCGGATTTGTGTTTGGGCTCATTAGTTTAATGAAGAATAAAGTGATAGCTACTACTTTTCTGAAAATTCTTCTCTTTTCACGTGCATTTTGTCAATATCTTGTTTAGAATATGGAGTATAGGGTATACCATAATTATCAGATAAATTTTTGTAGTACATAATAAAGGAGTGTCGACTCGAATGGAAATTCTTTTATACCTTGCAGCAATCATTGCAGCAGTTGCCTTTGCTGTATTAGTTTTCTTTTTAGTAAAAGTTCTAGTGGAAACAAGGCGTACCATGTCACATGTCGCAGATACTCTAGAAGGATTAGAAAAACAGATGGAAGGTATTACAGTAGAAACGACTGCATTACTTAATAAAACCAATAAGCTTGCAGAAGATATTAATGAAAAGACAACAAAACTAAATACTGTAGTAGACGGTGTGAAAAATATTGGTGATAGTGTCAAAACCTTTAGTAACTCTATCCGTACTGTCTCACAATCAGTTAATAAGATTGCAGATGAAAACAAAGAAACAACTGCTGAGGCGATTAAGTGGACAACGGTAGTATTGGAAATGTTTAAAAGAAATAAAAATAAATAAGAAAATTTACTAGGAGGACTGAGAAATGACATACGAAAATCAAAATGATAACGGGCAAAATATTAATAGTAAAGACTTTTTAATCGGCTCATTAATTGGGGGAATTGTAGGTGCGTCTTTAGCATTAATTTTTGCTCCTAAGTCAGGTAAAGAACTAAGAAGTGATTTGAATCAAGGTGCACACTATGTAAAAGACCGTGCAAATGAATGGAAAGATGTTGCATACGAAAAAGGTAACGAATGGACAAAATATGCGAAAGAACAATCTCAACAATTAGGTCAAGTGGTAACAGAAAAATCCTATGATTTAACGAATAAATTAAAAGAAACAAGTGCTACAATTCAAGATAAAATTAATAAAGATATCGACCCTGAAAAGGCTGCAGAAGAAGTTGCCCAAGCAATTGAAGAAGCAGCGAAGGCAGTCGAGGAAGAAGACAGCACAAACGCTTAAAACTTCACAAAAACCCGTTTCTGATGATAAAAGAAACGGGTTTTTTTATAAGTGGAGAATGAATAAGGCTAGCTCTAATTGTCCGAGAACTTAGAGCGGAACTTTTTCATACTAGTTATGCTCTAAATGGATTTCAATATGGTCATTTGGTTGTAATTCTTCAAAGAATGTTGCAGGATGATCATTTCTAGTCAGCTCCACTTTTCCATTAGCTTGCGAGAGATCTAGTGAGATAAAGCGAAAGATGTCTTGGAAAATAAAAGGTTCTTCTTTTTGTTTTATCATTTGAAGTTTATCCTGATCATTAATTGAATCGGTTAAGGAAACTAACTCACCATTACGGTATAGCTTGATCAATTCTTTTGATAATGTTAACGGCTTTTGATTATACAGGATAGTAAGTCGTTTTTCATAATGTAATGCTAATTTCTCTAATAAATGTTGTGCTGTTGGCTTGTCCTGTTGTTGATATTCCAATTTATCACCGTTTTTAAGCTCACCATCTAATGAAGCTTTATTACCGTTATGAAGTAATATTTTACTATACTCATCCAGGATCGTTTTATTATCATCTAACCAGATAGTGAAGGGTACGTATACTTGCTCAGATATTTTCTGTTCCTGTAAGAAATCTTCTAATGTCACTTTTCCGGTGTATGTAATGATGTCCCCATCTTGTAGTTGGTAAGTAGCTAACACTGTCTTATTATTTACTAGTACCTTAGGTTTTGTTTGATAAGGTTGTTGGTTATAATAAACAGTTATTAAACTCGTGTCACCAATAAACTCTTCTAAACTAATTTGTGCATCCTCACCGTTTGTTCCTTGCTCGATGATAAGGACGTCCCCATCTTGTATAACGTCATCAATAGTAGAGACCTCACCATTTAAAACAATTTTAGGTGCTGTACCAAATCCGCCTGGTAAAGTTATTTGTTTCCCATTATATTCAACGATAGCTGCCATGCCTGGTTTACCGTATAGTTTCTTAATATTCATGCCTGCTGCAAGTAGACAGTCTGCAACGGTTAAAGCTTTCATTTCAAATAAACGAATAACCTGTCCGTTAACAGTCACGCTAATATAGTGAACAGGATTTTGTTTCGCTGCGATTGCAATGCCGATAGGTGTAATAAATTCAGGTCCGATCGGTAGATTATCATCTTTTGATAATAGCTGAATTGCATCGACACCTCTAATAGCAACCCTGTTTGTTGGAAGTTGGAGCTTCAATGCAAGTTTTTCAGAGAGTTCGGGCGTTTGACTGCCGCCACCAACTAACATCACTGCCTTAGGGGCTGTTCCATTTAATGTAATAATTTCTTCTGAAATTGAATTAGCCAATTGATCGACTGCTGGTGAAATGTGTTCGACCAGTTCTTCATAACTTATTTGCTGTTCAAATCCAAGAATATCAGATACGGTAGCCTGTTTATGTAAAGTAATTTCCTTTTTGAAATCTTCTGCTTCATTAAAATCTAATAAGTATTGGTCACTAATGGCCTCCGTAATTTCATCACCTGCTCTGGGTACCATTCCATACGCTGTGACGGTTCCTTCTGATGTTAAGGCAATATCACTAGTACCTGCGCCAATGTCTACTAATGCCACATTTAAGCGTCTCATTGATGGTGGAATTAATACATGAATAGCTGCAATTGGTTCCAGTGTTAATGCTTCTAATTGTAAATCAGATCGGTTAAGTGCAGAGAGTAATGATTCAACAACTACTTTTGGTAAAAAAGTAGCAATTATCTCTACTTCAGCCATATCGCCTTGCTGATCAATTAATGAACCTATTTCTTCCCCATCTAATGAGTAATGAATAACAGAATATCCGACACAATAATAGTGATAGTTTGCCTCTTCATTGCCTGAGGCTAATTGATATTGTGCTTTTTGCACAGCTTCTAATTCTAAGAAAAGGACATCTTCGTCATTCATTAATGGTTGTTTCATAATCTCTTTATGCACGGTAACTCGTTTCGTTTTTAAGGCTCGCCCAGCAGCTGCAACACAAACCTTATCTAGCTGTACATCATGCTTCTTTTCTAAATGATGTTTAACTTGTTCTATAACTTTCGCTACAGAGACGACATCATGTATTTGGCCATCTAGCATGGAACGTTCACCATGCTCTATCACATGGTAATCGATTAGTTGATATTGCTCATTTGTTTTTTCCATTAATAGACCTACTACAGATCTCGTTCCAATATCTAATGCGAACATTTGCTCATTCATTATGTTTTTTTCCTTTCTGCACTAAAAAATAATAAATAATCAATAAATATCTTTTTTAAGGGTGACAAGTTGCTTTTTTTTAGCTATAATTATCGATAATTCTATAAGAAAGTATAACATTTTTCTAGAATTTAAAATAGGATTAGGGGGATTTATAATGAGCAATGAGCAATTGGATCAGCTTCGTGAAAAGCTTGACCAGGTTAATCTAGAGATACTAGAATTAATCAACAAACGTGCTGAACTAGTTCAAGAGACTGGTCAGGTAAAAGAGAAACAAGGTGCTAATCGTAGTTATGATCCAGTTCGTGAGCGTGACATGCTAAACTTAATTACGAAGCATAATAATGGCCCATTTGAAAATTCAACAATTGTACATTTGTTCAAAGAAATTTTTAAAGCAGGTTTAGAATTACAAGAGGATGATCATAGTAAAGCGTTACTAGTATCCCGAAAGAAAAAACCTGAAGATACAGTAATTGAGATAAATGGTGAGAAATTTGGTGATGGTAACCAACACTTTATTTTTGGCCCATGTGCAGTTGAAAGTTATGAGCAAGTAGCGGAAGTAGCATCAGCTATTAAATCTCAAGGCTTGAATTTAATTCGTGGTGGAGCATTTAAACCAAGAACATCTCCATATGACTTCCAAGGTTTAGGTTTTGAAGGTTTGGAAATCTTGAAGAAAGTTTCGGAAGAGTATGGTTTAGCAGTCGTTAGTGAAATTGTAAATCCTGCACATATTGAAGAAGCAGTTAACTATATCGATGTTATTCAAATTGGTGCACGTAACATGCAAAACTTTGAATTATTAAAAGCTGCTGGTGAAACGAATAAACCAGTATTATTAAAACGTGGTATGTCTGCTACTGTTTCTGATTTTATTAACGCAGCTGAATATATTAATTCTAAAGGTAATGGACAAATCATTTTATGTGAACGTGGTATTAGAACATATGAAACAGCAACACGTAATACATTAGATATTACGGCCGTACCAATCTTGAAACAGGAAACACACTTACCTGTAATGGTAGATGTTACCCACTCAACTGGTAGAAGAGATTTATTATTACCTGCAGCGAAAGCGGCCCTAGCAATTGGTGCGGATGGTGTTATGGCAGAGGTGCACCCAGATCCTGCCGTAGCATTATCAGATGCAGCACAGCAAATGGATATTCCAACATTTAATAACTTTATGAAAGAATTATTAAACAAATAATTCATGATGGGAAGCGACACTTCATTCATTTCGATGGAGTGTTGTTTTCTTTTTTTTCGAAAGGATAAAATATAAGTATATTTCTAGCTCTGAGCGCTTTTCTTAAACAAAATGAAAATTTTCATAAAATAGAAGTTTTTTCGTTAATTTTTCCGCGAAATTTGTTATAATATCAATGATATACATAAATAATGTAGATATCGGTTAATTTTTGCGAAACGATGCTTTGTAGCGTATGATAAGGGAAATATACCGTGAAAAATAATGGAGGTTATTAGAATGAACGTAACAATTTATGACGTAGCTCGTGAAGCAAACGTCTCTATGGCAACAGTATCAAGGGTAGTAAATGGTAACCCTAACGTGAAGCCAGCAACTAGAAAGAAAGTATTGAATACAATTGAAAGACTAGGTTATCGTCCAAATGCGGTTGCACGTGGACTTGCGAGTAAGAAAACAACTACTGTCGGGGTTATTATTCCAGATATTTCCAATATTTTCTTCTCTGAGTTAGCAAGAGGTATCGACGATATTGCCACTATGTATAAATATAATATTATTTTAAGCAACTCTGATCAAAATAAAGAAAAAGAGTTACGCTTAATTAATACAATGTATGAAAAGCAAGTGGATGGATTAATTTATATGGGAGCAGAAATAAGTGAAGAACACGTTCAACAATTGAAAACTTCACCAGTACCAGTAGCTTTAGCAGCAACAATTGATTCAAGTGAAACAATCCCATCAGTAAATATTGATTATGAACAAGCAGCGTATGAGGCAACTAGTATCCTAATCGAAAATGGTACAAAACACCCTGTTTTCGTTACGGAAGAAACAAATTCTGCTGTTAATGAAAGAAAATATGCGGGATACGCTAAAGCGCTTAAAGAAGCAAACCAAGAAATTAACGAAGACTTTGTAATTAAAGCAGGTTTATCCTATGAGTCAGGTGTGGAAGCTGCAAAACAAGTAATGGAATTAAAAGATTTCCCTAAAGCTATTTTCTCTGCTTCAGATGAATTAGCACTTGGTGTAATTCATGGGCTACAAGATAATGGACTTCGTGTACCAGAAGATGTAGAGGTTATTGGGTTTGATAATACAAAACTATCAACAATGGTACGACCAACTTTATCAACAGTTGTCCAACCTATGTATGATATCGGTGCGGTAGCAATGCGTTTATTAACGAAATTTATGAATAAAGAAACAGTTGAAGAACAAAATGTTATTTTACCTCATCAAATTATGAAAAGAAACTCAACAAAATAATATAACTGACGATAATAAAACTAGGGTGTGTGATCGCATCCTAGTTTTATTAATTATTTGAGTTTTTACTGGGGAGAGAATACGTATGAATAAAAGAGATTTATTTACTCCAATTGGCATTACTGTCGGTTTCTTTATGATTATCTTCGGGATTGTTAGTGCTGATGGAAGTGGAGGTTTTGTGGCGTTTTTGCAACTATCCTCCATATTTATTGTGCTTGGAGGTCTAGCAGCAGCACTTCTTGTAAATTTTAATATTCAACAGATTAAAGTAACCGGAAATGTTTTGAAAGAATCATTTAAGCGAAATGAGCAAAACTTACCGGAGTTAATAGCTCTATTTGAACGTTTATCTGACCGTGCTAGACGTGAAGGCTTGCTTGCATTAGAAAATGAATTAGAGGAAGTAGAAGATCCCTATATCAAGAAAGGTATTCTATTAGCTATTGATGGTATTGAGCCGGAAGTTATTAACGATATAATGAATGCTGAGGTAGACGCGATGGAAGAGCGTCATTATCGTGGTAGGTTAATCATCGAAAAAGCTGCTGAATATGCTCCTGCTTGGGGGATGGTCGGGACGTTAATTGGTTTAATCTTAATGTTGCAAAATTTAGATGATCCTTCAACACTTGGTCCTAGTATGGCGGTTGCTTTGTTAACGACATTTTATGGATCAGTGTTAGCTAATCTATTCTTTACACCAATGGCAGGTAAGCTTGAAACAAAGACAAATGAAGAAGTATTTATGAAACAAATCATTATCGAAGGGGTTATCGGAGTACAATCTGGTCAAAACCCGAGAATTTTAAAAGAGAAATTAAGTGCATTTTTATCTGAGAAAGAAAAACAACGTAAAGTAGAAGAGGAAGAAGAAGCGGAGAACGTGACGGAGGAATCTTTCAATGAAGCGTAAGAAAAGACGTTCAGTGCCAAAAGGGGCTCCGAAATGGATGGTCACTTATTCTGATTTAGTGACATTGATTTTAGTATTTTTTGTATTATTGTTTTCAATGTCTCAAATTGATGCAGTGAAATTCAAAGCTATTGCAGAGGCTTTTCGTAGCGAAACAATATTTGATGCCATGCCATCTATCATTGAGGAACAACATCCAACGGAAAATATGGAGATTTTAAAAGAGGAAGAAGATGATGATAAATCTGAAGATACGACTGCTGTCGATGAACAGGATGATGTAAGTGATACAGTAGATGGAATTCCGGATCAAGATGAGTTAGATTTGCTATTATCTGAAGTCGAGAATTATTTAGAAGAACATAACTTAAATGATGTTATTTCTGCGACAAGAAGTGATCAGGGAGTTGTGCTTGTCTTGCAGGAGAGTGTCTTGTTTGAAACAGGTGAAGCAGAAATTCTTGACCCAGCAAAACCTTTTTTAAATAAAGTAAATGCCTTATTGGCTGATATTCCGAATGAAGTTCGTGTAGAAGGTCATACAGATAATCGCCCTATTTCTAGCTATCGTTATCCATCTAATTGGGAGTTGTCTGGAGCGCGAGCAAGTAGTGTGATTCGCTATTTTCTTGAAAATAATGATAACCTTGATAATGATAGATTTATTGCGACAGGATTTGGTGATACAAGACCAGCTGCTTCTAATAACAATCCATCGGGTTGGAGTGAAAATCGTCGTGTAGAAATCGTTATTCTTGATGCATCTGATGATTAAACAGCAATATTGTTCTTATAAGCGGTGTAATATGTCCATGACATAGCACCGTTTTTTGTATCACGTGATGTAAATATATGTAAAAAGCAATTGATTGAAGCCATACTTCATAAGAAAAAGCACTTCCCATCACAGGAAAGTGCTTTTCTTTATTTAATCTTCACTATCTTCGTTTTCCTCAGCATCTGAATCGGAATCATCCTCAGCATTTTCTTGGCGGTCATCAGCCTCTTGAACTTCTTCTTCATCATTCGTATCTACATCAGCTTCACTATCTTCATTGCTTTCAGTTTTCTCTTCTTTCTCTTTACTTTCTTGCTTTTCTTTCTTGTTCTTCTTCTCTTCCTTTTCTTCATCCTCTTCCTCATCGTCAGAGAAGTCACCGTTTTCGATCACTTTACTTGGCTTCGATTCTTGTCCAAAGAAGTCCACTGCTGTTACATGATAGACGGCATCGTTACTTGGTATAGAAAAGTCTGTATCTGTAGTAGAACCAACTCGTTTAAAGTTATCATCCTCAGGATCACTTGCTCGATAAATTCGATAACCGATAATGTTGTCACCGCTAGCTGTTTTCCACGTTAATTTCTTACTGTCAATTTTTAAGGAACTAGGTGCACTAGGTGTTTTTCCTTTTTCTACTTGCGTGTCGTCTGTCGGATATTGAATATCTTGCCATGGACCAGATTTTCTAGCAGTTAGCTGCTTCATATTTGATAACTTGTCATAGCCCATATCTTTTAACCACTCAGGATTAAATGTAAAGCCGTCACCATCGATAAATTCCTCTGGTGTATCATCATTCGCTAATACAACATCTCCATCAATTGTTGCATATTTATCTTGAATTAAACTATAGTCTTTTTTCGATGGTACAAAATTCGCATTGAAAATATCTGATTCGACTAACCCAGCTTTACTACATTCATCTGAAGGAAGTAGGCCAGACACGGCACAATAAGATCTGGAGACAATACCATTTGGTCGTTCAAATCTATTAGATGGTGCCATTAATTCAGGATTTATTTCGGTTGCTGCATTAACAAGTTTTGCCCAATATACATTGTTTCGATTACTATAACCATCATCGAGACTTTGGTTATAATCATACCCCATCCAGCTTCCGAGTGTGACATTAGGATTTGTTGCTACAAACCATGTGTCTTTATAGTCATTGGAAGTACCCGTTTTGCCTGCCCAATCTACACCAGGATTAGATAAGCTAGATCTGGCAGCTGTACCGGTACCACGTGATAAAACATCACGCATCATATCGATCATTAAGTAACTAGTTTGTGGACTAAATACTTCGACTGGTTCACTCTCGTGTTGATAGATAACCTCGCCATCTTTTGTTTCAATCTTATCAATCATATAACCATCAACAAAGCTTCCATTGTTCCCAAAGGTTGCATAAGCATTGGTATTTTCTTCAACAGTAACACCGTTTTTAGTAGCACCTAGTGTTAAGGATAAGTTTACGTGGTCACCTTCTGTTAATGAGTCAAATCCCATTTTTGTTAGAAATTGCTCAGCAGGGTCCTGATCAATAATACTGTTATAGACTGACAACGCGGAAATATTATGTGATTTGTAAAGTGCTTCTCTCGCTGTCACAAGTCCATAATAGACACCCGAATAGTTTGTTGGTGGTCGATTGTAGCCTCGAAAATTTTGCGCAACGTCTGGTAGAACAGAGCCAGGCTGAACTTTACCTAATTCCATGGCAGGTCCATATGCAGCAAGAGGTTTCATCGTACTACCATTTGGTCTGGGGACAGATGTAGCATGATTCGCTTCGGCTATATCATAATCACGACCGCCGACAAAACTAATAATTCGACCCGTATTATTTTCAATCAAGACGCTACCAACTTGTACGGGTTGAACGAGTTGCTCTTCTTCTCCAGTTTCTGGATTTTCTACCATGATTGGTTGATTTGCATTGTTTCTTGCCAGCTTGTCACTTCCATAATTGTTGTATTCACGAGTAATCTTTTGGAAAACATCATAAATATCTTTATCAATCGTTGAATGGATTCGGTAACCATTACTACTGATTTCTCGCTCAGCTGTTATATGATATTGCTCATTTAACTCTTCATCTTTTACTAAATCTTCTTCGGAATACCCATCTTGTTCAGCTAGTAGCTTGGCTAAAACGGCAACTGCGTTTTTTTGCACTTCATTTACCAAAAATGGGTATTTCTTATAAACAGATTCCTCTGCTTCTTTGAAATCAGCAACAATATCATAATCCATTGCTTCGTTGTATTCATCTTGGCTAATATATCCTGCCTCATACATTCTGTTTAAGACAGTTTTCATTCGAGTTAAACCAGGCTGGAGTCCTTCCTCATTTTTTAAGCCGCCACTATTTTGAAAAGGAGTGTAATAAGAAGGACTCTGAGGTAATCCCCCGATGAAAGCTGCTTGTGCTAAATTTAATTCATCGGCATTTACTCCGAATATTCCTTGCGCCGCTGTTTGAACTCCTGCGATATTTTCTCCAGCAGCATTACGTCCGAATGGGACAATATTTAAATATGCTTCTAAAATTTGTTCTTTGTCAAAGAAATGCTCCAATCGCATGGCAAGCACCATTTCTTTTGCTTTTCGTTCGAATGATACTTCGTTTGTTAAAATTTGATTTTTAATAATTTGTTGTGTTAGTGTACTTCCACCAGTTTTTGTCGAGGAGTTCGTCATTTCCTGGAAGACAGCTCGAAGTATTGCTTTTGGCACAATACCGTTGTGTGTTTCAAAGTATTGATCTTCTGTTGCAATAACTGCATTTTGTACATACTCACTAATATTTTTAAGTTGTGTCTCATCACGCTGTAAGTCAGAGCGGACGTCAGAAAGAAACTCGTCATTAGCGAAATACAATTCTGTGGTTGAATCATAGTTATAGACTGCATTAACCATTTCTTCTTCTGTTTGCACATTTTCTTCATCTACTAGTGAGGCAAAATATCCTGCACCGATACCTGCTGTGAAGAACAATCCTATTATTCCGATGGTAATGAAGAATAAAATGACGTTCCAAATTATATGATAGCTGATTCTAGATGAACGCTGTATGTTTTTTCTTTGCCAACTATTACTAATAGACTTCTGTATTTTTTTCAGAAAATCTTTCCAATTCATTAGAAAACCTCCCAATTATTCCACTAGACATTATAACATAATCGTCAAATCATTATCTTTTTATTAAAACCATTGCATTTCGATTCAGAATATGCTATTAATGATATAACAATTAAACAGTGATAGTACGATGATGGTTTGAAGTAATAGCAGATTCCCTTTTCTAGAGAGCGAGCGGTTGGTGAAAGCTCGTAAATAATCTAGCTATGAATTACGTTCCGGAGTTTCTTCATGATGAATGAAGACGGTGCCTGTATGCATCGTTATTTCCTTAAGTGGCAGTTCTCTTTGAATTGCAACAAGGGTGGTACCACGGAATAATCTCGTCCCTTTTATGAGGGAGGAGTTTTTTTATTGTTTAAAACTATTGATGAAAGCGAAAAGGAGTGGCAGTAATATGCATATTTTAGACGATTTAGCTAAACGAGGTCTGATTCAGCAGACAACAAATGAAGAAGAGTTAAGAAAACATCTTGATGAGAATTTGGTTACATTATACTGTGGCTTTGACCCGACTGCGGATAGTTTACACATTGGCCATTTATTACCCATTTTAATGTTAAAAAGATTTCAAAAAGCAGGTCATCGTCCAATTGCCTTAATTGGTGGTGGGACTGGTTTGATTGGTGATCCAAGTGGGCGCTCAACAGAAAGATCATTAAATAGTCATGATGTTGTCAAAGGCTATAGTGAAAGTATTAAACAACAATTAGCAAGTATTTTAAATTTTGACCAAGGTGAAAATAGTGCTGTAGCTCGTAATAACCATGAATGGCTTGGTGACCTATCATTAATTGACTTTTTACGTGATACTGGTAAGCACTTTACGATCAATTACATGCTAGCAAAAGATTCAGTGGAAACAAGACTGGAGAATGGTTTATCATTTACGGAATTTACGTACATGATGCTACAATCTTTCGATTTCTTGAACTTATACGAAAAAGAAAACTGTACGCTTCAAATTGGTGGTAGTGACCAATGGGGTAACATTACTGCGGGGATGGAATTAATTCGTCGAAAACGATTTGATAATGAAGAAACAGAAGCAGACGTATTTGGACTTACTGTACCATTGATTACGAAAAGTGATGGTACAAAATTCGGTAAGACAGCTGGTGGAGCTGTTTGGTTAGATCCAGAGAAAACGACACCATATGAATTCTACCAATTTTGGATCAATACAGATGACCGTGACGTGATTCACTTCATTAAATTCTTTACATTTATGGACTTTGAAGAGATTAAAAGCTTAGAAAAAGAATTGCAAGAAGCACCTGAAAAACGTGTGCCACATAAACGTTTGGCAGAAGAAATGACAAAACTTGTACATGGAGAAGAAGCATTACAACAAGCAGAGAAAATTACAGCAGCATTATTCAGTGGTGAATTATCTAGCTTAAATGCAGCGGAAATTGAGCAAGGCTTCAAAGATGTACCATCCGTTACAGTAGAAAACAAAGAAATAGCGTTAATTGATTTACTAGTAGAAGCGAAAATCTCTTCTTCTAAACGTCAAGCACGAGAAGACATTAACAGTGGCGCTATCTATATTAACGGTGTAAGAAACCAAGAATTAACACACCAATTAACAGAAGCAGACCGTATTGAAGACAAATTTACGATTATTCGAAGAGGGAAAAAGAAATACTTCTTAATTCGCTTCACAAAATAAACAGTAAGAAAAAAGGAACACTTAAAAGGGGAGTTTGCCTCAGTAGTGTTCCTTTTTTGTTACATTTCATGTTCACTTCGTGTAGGGTACTTAGACTTCTAGTTATTGATCAATTTTCGTATCCTTTGTAACAAACCAAAAGGTAAACATAATACTTATAATGAGCACAATGAATGGGGCATAAAAATAGATAAATTCATCCATGGAATAGTCTCTCCTTACATTAATTTTTAGGTGAAACCTCTTTAACGAAAGAGTGGATTCGCTTATTTCATTTTGCCTTCCACATAGTCTTTATTAAATAAGAATAGTCGAAGTAACAACCAAAGAGATGGTATTAATAAGCATAGTCCGGCTATAAAGGCGATAATTAGAGCGAGTGCCATTCCTTCACTTGTAAAACCTTCATCTATTGTTAAATACGGATAAAGCAAATACGGGTAATGAGAAACGCCGTATGCATAAAACGCGATAAAGAACTGTCCTGTAAGCAAAAAGAAGGCAAGCCCATATGATTTCTTGCGCCATATTAAATAAACGGTGGCTATAAATAAAACACCAGACACAGCAAACATCCACCATAAATCGAACATTCTATTGAAGTGAGTAGGGTTATGTGTTCTAAGCTCGAAGATGATGCCTGATGCGGTAATGATAGCTGGCATTGCCCAAATTAATGCGTACTTCCGTAATAGCTCTGTTGCTGCTTTATCTTTTGCTTTGTTTGCATACCAAGTAAGAAATACAGCGGATATATATAGGACAGAAGTCAAGCTTAATACAACAATACTCCATGTTAATGGGCTTGTGAATAATGTTTGGTATTGTAATAGAAGCGCATCATTCTGTCTTTCAATAAAGCCGCCTTCTGAAATCGTTAAGACAATAGAGAGAGAAGCAGGAATTAATAATCCAGAAAAGCCATATAAGTATGTCCAAACATTGCTTTTTAATTTACCATAAGTCGTAAAAGCATAGTATGCACCACGTATCGCAAGTAAAACTGTTGCAAGACTTGCAGGAACTAACAAAACAGTACCATAGAAATAAGCGGTACTAGGAAAGAAACCAACGATTCCGACGAAGAAAAAGACAAGAAACACATTGGTAACTTCCCATACAGGCGATAAGTACCGCCTGACAATTTTGCTAATGATATGTTGTTTATTCGTTAATACACTATAGGCATGAAAAAAACCTGCTCCAAAATCAATCGAGGCAACAATGATATAACCAAACAAGAAGAGCCATAGTACGCTAATACCAATTATTTCATATGTCATAGCAATCACCGTCCATTCCGTTCATGATCTAGTAGCTCTTTTTCTACTGGATTATTTTTAAACATGCGTGTTAGCACAATGACACTAGCAATTCCTAGTACAGTGTATAACCCAATGAAGAGGTACAGCATGAGATCTACTTGATTACTTGTTGTGGCAGCATGTTCTGTTCGTAAAAAACCTCTTAATATCCATGGTTGCCTGCCGACTTCTGCTAACCACCAGCCTGCTTCGATGGCGATAATGGTTAATGGTCCTGTACTCACAATTAGCCATAGGAAGGATTTTCTGGCTACGAACTTTCTTTTTAATGCATTTCCAACAACATAGCATAGAGCAATAAGTGTGGCAAAAAGTCCGACGAATACCATAATATTAAACAAATAATGGATATAAAGTGGAGGAACTTCATCTTCAGGAAATTGATCTAAACCGATTACCTCTGAATTTGGGTTTCCATGTGCAAGAATACTTAATGCATAAGGAACCTCAATAGAAAATCTAATTTCATCTCCATTTGCTAAAAAACCGAACAAGGTTAACGAAGCTTGTTCTTCTGTTTCAAAGTGCCATTCCATTGCTGCTAATTTTTCCGGTTGATATTCTGCTAAATATTTGCCAGCGAAGTCACCGATAACAGCAGCGGCAATCGAAAATACGAGCCCTACCTTTAAGGTGAATAGTAACGCTTTTTTATGATAAACGTGATTAGAGCCTTTAATCATACGAAATGCTGCAATAGCTGCTAACACGAAAGCAGAGGTCATATATGCGGTAGCAACGACATGTGCAACTTTTGTCGGCATGGCTGGATTGAACATAGCAACAAGTGGTTCAACATTAATAAACTCACCATTCATTAATTCAAACCCTTGTGGCGCATTCATAAACGCATTGACCATCGTGATAAAAATGGCGGAGAAGGAAGCTCCTATTGCTACTGGGAGTAATAAAAGCATATGTTTCCGTTGATCACGAAATCTATCCCATGTATACAAATAGATGCCTAAAAAGATTGCTTCGAAGAAAAATGCGAATGTTTCCATAAATAGTGGCAAAGCAATAACATGCCCAGCTAATTCCATGAATGTAGGCCATAATAGATTAAGTTGTAGTCCAATCGCAGTACCTGTCACAACCCCAACAGCGACGGTTATAATAAAGCCTCTTGTCCACCTTCTTGCTAATAGGATGTAATGTTCATCCTGTTTTTTAATCCCTAACCATTGGGCTAAAAAAATAAGAAATGGAATACCTACACCGATTGTTGCATAAATAATATGGAATGATAAAGTTAATTCTGTTAACAACCTACTGTAAAAGACTGCTTGTTCACTTTCCATCAATTATTACCTCTCATCCTATAAAGATACGTCTTAGTAAAGATAAACCAATGACCAAAGCAACGAAAAAAGCTAAAAAAATTAACCACCGTTCTTGTTTTTTATACATAGTTGTATCCTCCGTTTAGCTTGAAGCTATTGGTAGTGTATAACTGACGCGGCTAGAATATACCTTTTTCACAATTATTTTCTTGCAAGAAATTGGTGGAAGAGATTTTATCACAGTGGAAATGCCCGAATACCTCTGACTTTCAGCTTCCAGTGAAAACAAGGAGGCAAAGTGGGAGAAAAAAGGACATTAACTTCCTGATAAGTCTCACTTTATTTACTTAGGAGGGATTGTATTTATGCCGAATGGTACACATTTTGTTAAAGTAAATTTGCCGATTGAGTATGTATGGGAGTTTGTAAGTGATATGAATAGGTGGGCACCTTTAGTACCTGGTTATATCAAACACGACATTATTGATGAACGTCAATCGACATGGCACTTCAAAGGGGATGTAGGGAAGATTCAAAAGACAATTGGTCTAAAAGTGCAGATTAAAGAATGGTTGGAACCAAATAGTGTAACATTTGATTTAACTGGCATTGGGGAGAACGTGAAAGGTGACGGATATTTCTTAGCAGAGAGAGATGGGAAAGAGGTAACAAATATTACCGGTTACCTCCAAATTGCAGCTGGTGGAATGATGGCACCAGTTATTAATAATGTATTAAAATCGATTGTTCCGAAAACAACCATTGAATTTACTGACAGGATTGCAAGCAGATTAATGGCGGAGCATACAGTCTCAAGGTAAAGTGAAACTACAATTAGTCGGGATAGCGAAAGCTTTCACTAGGATAAAAAATAAGCCAGCTTGAAAAGCTAGGTATATTACTGTTTACAGCCTTTGTCCATAAATTGGATGAAGGCTCTACTTGTTTTTTGCCTAAAAATATATTATATTTATATTTTTGAAGGATAGTTTTTATATGAGAGGAGTGACAATTTGGAAACTATTGAACTTATTGCTTCTAAAATAGTTGAATGGGGTAATTCGGTTTTATGGGATTATGTGCTGATTTATTTACTTATCGGTGCGGGTCTGTATTTTACCCTTCGCTCAAGATTTGTCCAGTTCCGTTTGTTCGGTGATATGTTTAAAGTAATAACGGAAGAAGCTACAGATCAAAGTGGAAAAAGAGGAACCAATGCTTTCCAAGCGTTTAGTATAACGATCGCATCACGAGTTGGAACAGGGAACTTAGCTGGTGTAGCTTTAGCTGTTGCGATTGGTGGACCAGGTGCAGTTTTCTGGATGTGGATTATTGCCTTTATCGGGATGGCGTCAGCATTTATTGAAAGTACACTAGCCCAAGTATATAAAGTACCAGATAAGGATGGTTTCAGAGGTGGACCAGCTTATTACATGGAGAAAGCTTTAGGGCAAAAATGGATGGGTATCTTGTTCTCGATTCTCATTACTATTACATTTGGATTTATTTTTAATGCCGTACAAGCAAATACGATTTCTGCTGCTGTGGAGGAAGCTTTTCACATCGATAAAGTATGGACGGGCATAGTACTTGTTGTGTTAGCTGGCTTAGTTATTTTCGGTGGTATTAAACGTATTGCAAATGTTGCTGGAGTAATTGTTCCTATCATGGCAATCATTTATATGCTTGTTGCATTCTATGTCGTGATTATTAATATTACGGAAATACCACATGTGTTTATGTTAATTATTAACAGCGCATTTGGATTAGAAGAAGTGTTTGGTGGTGGAGCTGGTGCAGCAATGATGTATGGTATCCGCCGCGGGCTTTTCTCTAATGAAGGTGGTATGGGTAGCGCACCAAATGCTGCGGCAACAGCAGGTGTCAACCACCCAGTTAAACAAGGACTTGTACAATCGTTGGCAGTCTTTTTCGATACGATTGTCATTTGTAGTCTAACAGCATTCATTGTGATTTTGTATGATAATGTGATGAATGCACCAGAGGATGGAATTCAGTTAACGCAGGTAGCTTTAAGTTCACAAGTAGGTGAATGGGCATCGATTTTCTTAGCCATTACAATTTTCTTCTTTGCCTTCAGTTCTGTAGTTGGGAACTACTATTATGGTGAAACGAACGTTAGCTTCTTAAGTCCAAAAGGTATTTGGTTAACGATTTATCGTTTAGCGGTTTTAGCGATGGTCATGTTCGGCTCAATGGCATCGATCCAACTTGTTTGGGACATGGCAGACTTATTTATGGCGCTAATGGCTGTAGTAAACTTAGTTGCGATATTATTACTAGGTAAAATCGCTCTAGATGTCTTGCAAGATTATGTGGGACAGCGAAAACAAGGGAAAGATCCAGTGTTCCATTATAAAAATGTTAAAGGTCTAAAAAATATTTCATGGTGGGGCGCACAAGACGAAAAAAAAGATAATAAGTAATGGAGGGATCCTTCTAATAAGCTGATGACTTATTAGAAGGATTTTTTTGCGTTAGCATTAAGAAGTAAATACATAACTTAAGTGGATGCATAAACAATCATCCATAAAATATCGACTTTAAGGTTCAAGTTGTAACAGTGTAAGCCTTATGTTTTAATAATGTGAATTATCTTAAAATAATGTAAATAAAATGTAAATTTAACCATTTATACTATTTTTTGTGGTTTAATATGACTAGCTTCTTAGAGACAACTGCATGGCTAAATTAAATTGATCATGGGGGAATTATGATGCAAAAGAAATGGATGGCAGTATTAGTGTTTGCAGTGGCTTTATTCGGTTTAGCAGCTTGTTCATCTGATGATGCACAAGGACAAGAAGGTGGAGCAGGTGATGTAATTGATATCGTCTGGTATCCAAATGAGTCGGGGAATGATTTAAAAACTGCACGTGATGCAATTGGCGAGCAAATTGCTGAAGCGACAGGAAAGGAAGTAGAGCATCACTTAACAACAGATTATGCGATTGCGATTGAAACGATTGTGAATAATAATGCAGCATTAGCCTTTATGGGTGCACAAGGATATATCGAAGCTAATGAACAAAATGATGCAATTAAACCAATAGTTGTATCGACAGGTTCATCTGGTACATTAGATGATGCTATGTACCATAGTTGGTTAGCAGTAAAAGTAGATGAGGCAGACGACTTCAAAGACAATGGTGAGTTTTCTCTAGATACGATAGAAGATAAGCGATTCTCATTTGTTTCAAATAGTTCAACATCTGGCTTTGTCGTTCCATCATCAACCATTTTAGATTATTTTTCGGATAAAGATTTAACAGAAGAAGATTTGATGGAAGACGGTCCACTATTTTCACAAGTTTTATTTGGGGGATCACATCAGGGCTCAGCTGTTAATTTATTAAATGATAGTGCGGATGTAGCAGCGTTCTGTGATTCTTGTGTTGATAATTATGTTGAGATAGCAGAAGGTGAAGAGAATACAGTTGGAAGTGTGTATCGTGTAAAAGATGATGCAGAGGAACCTTTTAATACAGTTCCCGGGGAAGAATTTACATTAATGAGCGTAACACCAGTACTTAATGCACCTTTTGTTGCGAATATGGATGTATTAGGGGAAGAAAATTATGAAGTGATTCAAGAAGCGTTTGCTTCTGATGAAATGGCCAATAATGAGGATGTTTTTGTTCCTAGTGATTCAGATGCATCAGGACTATTTAGTAAATCAGGTGAGGAAAGATTTGTTCCAGTTGAAGATGAGTGGTTCAATCCAATCCGTGAACTTTCACAAAATTAAGGTCTAATTGAATAAATGGAGACTTCAATCAGTGGGAGTTTTAACTCCCACTGATTGTTAGCGAAACTTATCAGGAAGACAGTGTCCGTAATAAATGCTGTGAGGGGTATGCGTGAATAATGCATACTCCCTATTTTCAAATAAATGAAAAAAGGAGTTTTTTTCATGTCACTGCTTAACGTAGAAGGCTTAAGTAAGTTTTATGATGGAGAGACAAAAGTATTAAACGACATTAATTTTGAAATAAAATCTGGCGAGTTTGTATCTGTAATTGGCCCATCTGGTGCAGGTAAATCTACGTTGCTTCGTTGTATTAATCGATTAGTAGATATTAATGAAGGAAAGGTATTGTTTGATGGATTAGATGTAGCCTCTATGAAAAAGAAAGAATTACGCAAATTGCGTACAAATATTGGAATGATCTTTCAACATTATAATCTTGTTCCACGATTAACAGTTATTGAAAATGTGCTTCATGGTCGCTTTGGGTATAAGTCAACATTACAAGGTGTTTTAGGCATGTTTACCGAGAAAGAAAAAGAGCAAGCATTTCACTTACTAGAGAAGCTAGGTATTGCTGAACATGCGTATAAACGTTGTGATCAATTGAGTGGTGGACAACAGCAACGTGTAGGTATTTGTCGCGCACTTATTCAAGAGCCAAAATTAATTCTTTGTGATGAACCAATTGCTTCATTAGATCCCAATTCTTCAAAAGTAATAATGGATTATTTACAGTCTATTAGTTCTGAAATGGGAATTACCTGTATTGTCAATCTGCATCAAGTAGAAGTAGCCAAAGAGTATGCAAGTAGAATAATAGGACTTAGAAAAGGTGAAGTAGTTTTTGATGGTGCTAGTCAATTTCTATATAATGAGCAGATTGAGAATATTTATGGCATTGAATCAAGGGAATTAATTACGGTGTAAGGAGAAGATAGTAGGATGAATGAGAAGCAAATGCGCAAGAACAGATGGCAAACGACATTCTTTTTTATTGTGATCATTATTATTACGTATTTATCTGCCGCAATTACAAATTTTCATTTTATAGATAGTGTAAAAACGATACCGAAAGCGTTTGAGTGGATACTTTCGAATCTAATTGTTTCTATGGAATCATTAGAAAAACTACCGCAAATACTTGATAAATTAGGTGAAACAGTCTTTATGTCGATTGCTGCTACTACATTGGCTGCTGTCGTTTCGTTATTTCTAGCAATAATGGGATCAAAAACAACGAAGGTTAATAATTTTTTCAGTGCGATTGCAAGATTAATTGCCTCGTTTTCTAGGAATATACCGGTTGTCGCATGGTCACTTATTCTATTAATATCATTTGGTCAAAATTCGTTAACAGGCTTTTTAGCGTTGTTTGTTGGAACGGTTGGTTTCTTGACAAGGGCATTTATTGAGTCGGTAGACGAAGCAAATCAAAGCTCGGTTGAGGCACTTACAGCGACTGGTGCTACTTATTTTCATATGATTAGTAAGGCCGTGCTTCCGCAAAGTTTACCACAGATGTTAAGTTGGATCCTATTTATGATTGAGACAAACATTCGTAGTGCTACACTTGTTGGTATATTAACAGGGACAGGTATTGGTTATATGTTTGATTTATACTATAAAACAATGAATTATAATCTTGTTGCACTGATAACATTAACAATTATCATTACGGTTATCCTTATTGAATTAGCTTCTAATAAAATACGGAGAGTGATCTTGTAATGGAAATGGCGAAAGAATTGAATACAGCACTAGTTAAGCGTAAGAAAAATGGAAAGATCAATATTAAGTCAGGTAATAAAATTGATAAAGTAGTGAACTGGACGATATGGATTTTAGGTATTTTAACGATATTAGCGTTTTTCTTTTTTGATTATACAGGTTTAAATTTAGAAAGAGCAATTACTGGAACATTTCATAACTTAAAAGTGATGTTTCTTGAGCCAACGTTAAACCACTTTAGCTGGGGGGAAGCCTTTTATCAAGTGGGGATTACGTTAGGTTTAGGTGTACTAGCGACAATATTAGGTGCGATTATTGCATTCTTCCTTGCGTTAATGGCAGCGGAAAATTTATCAAAGCCTTGGTTGTCACGCTCTGTTCGAGTAGTTGTAGCATTAATTAGAGCTGTTCCGACTGTATTATGGGTATTGATTTTTGCAATAGCGGCAGGTCTTGGAAGCGAGGCAGCTGTTTTAGGGATGTTATTTCACTCTGTAGCTTATTTAGTAAAGGCTTTTTCCGAATCGTTTGAGGAGATAGATCCAGGAATTATTGAGGCACTAAGAGCAACAGGCTCTAAATGGTGGCATATTGTGGTAAAAGGGGTATTACCATCGACATTTACATATTTATTATCCTGGACATTTTTACGATTTGAAATCAATTTTTCTGTAGCAGTTGCAATGGGAGCTGCAGCAGGTGCAGGTGGAATTGGATTCGAATTGTTTATGGCATCTGGTTTTTACTTCGACTTACGAGAAGTAGGATTTATCACATATGCAATCTTAATTATTGCGATTATTCTCGAATTGGTTTCTACAAGGTTGAAGAATCGTTATTTTCCATCAAGTGCTCAGACGGTGTAAATATAATATATATATGAAACAGCCTAGATTTTTTGTTTAGGCTGTTTTAACTTTTTATTCAACGTATCAGACTTTTATCATTTAAAAATTGTGGGGCGGAATTTCGTTACCATATTATTCTTTTTATGATACAATACGGATTAGTAGTAACCGTTCTCAATATTCGAAGAAACATTAACACGTAAATAGTCTAACTAAATAATAATTGATTCGAGAAAAGAAAGGATTAAAGTAAATGCCTTTTTACTTATGGTTTATTGCTATTTTTATCATTTTTTTATCCGTACTACCTTTATTTTTAAAGCAGAATAGAACTAGTTGGCAGATGAAACGGGCAGTTATTGTGACTGTTGCTGTTCTACTAGCTATATGGATGATAGCAATTTTAGACGTCTCTCTATTTGTGTTTTGCCTTTATATTGGAATAATAATCGTTATTCTGTCTTTAAGTTATGATGATCCAGATTACGTGCAACGATATATCGATAAGTACCCAGAATTAGTATCATTGATTATTTGCGTAAATGGAAAAGAAGTAATGAGTGCTAGAAGTGAGGTAAAGCGGCCGCTTGCAAGTGTCGTAAAAATATTGATAGCGATTGCTTACACGAATCAAGTAGTAGAAGGAAAGCTTGCTCGTAATGAACGTGTGAATATAGCAGAATTAGAGAAGTTTTATATTCCAAATACCGATGGAGGAGCGCATCCAGCTTGGTTAAAAGAGATGAAGACATCAGGTAATCTATCCAATAATGAAGTAACATTACATGCTATAACAAAAGGGATGATCAAATATAGCTCCAATGCTAATACGGAATTTTTGATAGATAAATTAGGAGCAGATTCTATTAATCAAGTAATAGCAGATTTAGCTTTAAAAGATCATGACCCTGTATATCCTTTAGTGTCAGCTTTACTAGTTCCATCATATGTAGAAAAACATCAAAGTGAATTAAGTTCCTTGCAAGTGAAAGAAAAGCTTCAAGCGATGGATATGGAAGAATATCGAGGGATTACGTGGTCCGTTCATCACCAATTGAAACAAGGTGATTCTTCTTTGAAAGATAATTGGAAGATAATACCGCTGAATTTGCAAAAAATATGGTCTGATAGATTACCGAATGCGACAGTGAAAGACTATGCAAAAGTGATGCATGCTATTTCTAATGATGAGGCTACATTACCGAAAGGTGCAAGTATCCTTCGTAATATCATGGAATGGCCAATGGAGAATAAGGTGAACAAACAGCAATATGCACAACTTGGTGGAAAAGGAGGCTCTACTGCCTTTGTTTTAAACAATGCATTATATGCAGAAGATCATCAAGGTCGACAAGTAGAATTCGTTTTGTTTACAGAAGGTTTTTCTTTTATGGAGCGGATGAAAATGAATCAAAACCTGAATAGATTTATGAAGAAAGTGATTAGGGAAAGGTTGTAGGAAGAGGGGGATATCATGGGAGAAACGTCCGTAATCTACGGTTCGAGTTGTAACAAAAGAGGATATACGGACGATAATTACTATATTATATCCTTCAGTTAAAGCGGGAAGGGGCTTGTTGTTAACTACTAAAGAAAGATAATGAAAATGCTTGCAGTAACAAAAGAAACAAAAAATATTGGAAGATAATACGTTTTCTTTTTCTGCTCATCTTTGTTTTTCGTAAACAGTCGCCATCCAGTAAGGAGACCGATAAACATGCCGATTATTCCACCACGTAAAATAGTGATCATATACTCGTCTGCTGGCAAGGAACTTATGATAGAAACTCCGTTGCCGAGCGGATTTACTTGCGTATAACTGACAAACAAGATAGAGATAGCTAATCCGAACAAAAAGCCATATAGCCCTGATTTAATGAAATAACGTTCCATATGTATGCTCCTTTTATTACATTAATTGGATGAATGGAATTTATATACAATATATTGTAGCATTAAACATAGACGAAAGGAAGGTGATGAATTAACCTATTATTATATTGCTGCAGATATAGAGCTTCATGCGGGGTTACATAGTGAAGAGGGTTTTAGAATAGACAAGAGATAGTAAGTGTAGATAATACTCTCGATATAATGAAAAGCGAACAAAAAGTGTTGGAGCTTGATTATCCTGTGAAAATTGAAACTTTCGATCTGTGTGATCCAGAGAACTTATACCTGATACAATGTATGAATTAACTTTACTGTACTGTACAATTATATTGAAGTAACACAGAGTTATAAGCGATGCACGATTGAGATTGCTCATCTGCTAAATTATCAAAGAGCATCTTTTAAAGTAAAACAACGAAATAAACTCCTGCTGAAACAATTTATTTCACCTAGTCAATTAGCTATACATGATGAAGTGGTATTGATAAAAAAAGATACCGAATTGGTAAGTCGATTTTTAAATTACAGTACAAGAACAGGAGATGTGTTAAGATAAGTTTGAATTTTTTCTAGATATTTTAACGTTTGAGTAATCATGAATTCGTCGCTATTGTACATAATGGTTTTCAAAGAGCTTCATAAACAGTTTCTTTTCATGGATCTGGGCTATGTATTAAACTACCGCAAATTTACTGTAAATAGATAAATGAACAAAAAACCCTAGAAAACTTGATAAACAAGGTTTCTAGGGTTTCTAATACTGTTAAAAAATATTCTCTAAAATTAACGAGAGTAGAACTCAACGATTAGCGCTTCGTTAATTTCAGCTGGTAATTCAGAACGCTCTGGTAAGCGAGTGAAAGTACCTTCTAATTTGTCTGCGTCGAAAGTTACGTATTCTGGTGTGAAAGTGTTAGCCTCTACAGCTTCGGCAATAATATCAAGCTTTTGAGATTTTTCACGAACACCGATAACTTGACCAGGTTTTAATTGGTAAGATGGAATATCTACACGGCTTCCATCAACAGTAATATGACCGTGGTTTACTAACTGACGTGCTTGACGACGAGTTCTAGCAAGACCTAGACGGTAAACAAGGTTGTCTAAACGAGATTCAAGAAGAATCATGAAGTTTTCACCGTGGATACCTTTGATCTTAGCAGCACGATCAAATAGTTTACGGAATTGACGTTCGTTCACTCCGTACATGAAACGTAATTTTTGTTTTTCTTGTAATTGTAAACCATATTCAGATAGTTTACGACGTTGATTAGGTCCGTGTTGACCTGGTGCGTAAGGGCGTTTGTCTAACTCCTTACCAGTACCTGTTAATGAGATACCAAGACGACGAGACTTTTTCCATACAGATCCTGTATAGCGAGCCATTGTGCATCTTCTCCTTTATATATGAATTTTGCATAAAATAAGACAGTGCGTCCCTCTCCTGACAGCCATTTTGTTTTCATGTATCCTCGCCCTAGTAGCAGAGAGTTACTCGATACACCTTATTTAGATAAGGAACAGAATGGTCAGCCGGCGGTTCACATAGGCTACCTTTTTTACACAAAGTCCATTATATGATGCAAAGCTGCTAATGTCAACAGTATCTGTTTATTCTATAAATATTTTTCTAGTGTTTTCACGAATTCTTCTAAATATTTTTGATCTGTTTCATCAAATCGGTTTTTAATAGGGCTATCGATGTCAAGTACACCAAAGATTTCGCCGTCTTTTAAAATTGGGACAACAATTTCGGATTGACTAGCTGCATCACAAGCGATGTGACCAGGGAATTGGTGAACATCTGCTACTAATTGTGTTTTATTCTCAGCAACAGCTGTACCACAAACCCCTTTGCCACTCTTGATGCGAACACATGCAGGTAATCCCTGGAATGGACCAAGCACTAATTCATCTTCTTTCCAAAGATAGAAACCAACCCAATTCACTTCATCTAAAAATTGGTTTAATAAAGCTGATGCGTTTGATAAATTAGCGATCACATCAGGCTCATCATATAATAAAGCATCTAATTGTTTGATAACGATTGGATAATTTTTCTCTTTTGTTCCTTTATATTCTTTTGTTTCGAACATAGTTCCCCGCTCCTTTTTCAAGTAAACACAGTGTTAATTTTATTTATCATACAATAGATTATAAAAAGTGACAAATTAACCAACTTATCAGATAGAATGTAATGAAATAATGAATGCTATACAGTAATATTTATAGAAATAAACAGATTTCGATAAAAATATTCAAAAATAGTAAAAATCTTAGCAAAATGGTGTAGAAACATGGTATCATAACTAGTAATAATAAAGTCGTTTAAAAATAGGGAGAAATTATATACATATACAAGTTTATCGGTTGCTATGAAGGAGGATTACTTATGTTGGAATTCGTGATCGGCGGAATTCTTATTATTATCGCACTACTTATTGTCGGGTTAATCTTTAGGAAGAAGGTCTATGATAATGTCGATCAGCTAGAAGCTTGGAAAATGGACATTATGAATCGAAATGTGACTGCTGAATTAGCAAAAGTAAAAAAACTAAATTTATCAGGGGAAACACTAGAAAAATTTGAAGGATGGAAAGACAATTGGGACTATATCCTGACAAAGGAACTTCCTGATTTGGAAGAATACTTATTAGATGCAGAAGAATCAGCAGATAAATTCCGCATTAAAACAGCTAAAAAAGACCTACAACAAGTAGACAAAGCACTACAAAAAATTGAAAATAATATTGAAACCATGTATAAAGAATTGGATCATTTGTTGAATTCTGAAAAATATGTGCGTAATGAAATAGAAGAATTAGAGCCAAAATTAAAAGAGTTGAAGAAATATTTATTACATAACCGAACACAATTTGGTAAAGCAGAAAACATTTTTGAATCTGAATTAACGAAGCAAGAAAAGAGACTATCTGAATATTCCTCTTTAACAGAAGAGGGAAATTATATTGAAGCACAAGGTTTGATCGAAGAGTTAAAACAAGAAGTCGAGAAAATAAATGATCGTATTAGTGCCTTTCCAGAGCTCTATCGCAAATGTAAGCAACATATTCCTGAACAAATGAAGGAATTAGTTAGAGGGATGGCCGAAATGGAAGAGGATGGCTATCGGGTTCAGCAGTTTGGATTTGACAAAGAATTAAAACAGTATGAAAACATGCTAAAAGCCGCAATGAAAGAGCTGGATAATGGTGAAATACAATCTATTGAGGAATCACTTGTTCAAATGGAAGACCGTCTTAATGAAATGTTTCAGTTGTTAGAGAAAGAGGCAACATCCAAGTCAATCGTTGAAAGTCATTTTCCGAATGAGAAGCAACGATTACAAACAGTTAAGGAGCAAATTGAGAGTGCTTCAGAGGAAATGAAGGAACTACAAAAAACATATTATTTAGAAGAAACAGATTTAGAATTATTGTTAAGTATAGAGAAATGGTTAGATAAGACAGTAAATCAATTTAAAAACATTGAAGAAGATTATGAAGGACGTAAGGCAAATCATTTAGATATTAAAGAAAAATTAGAGATCTTCTCAGAAGAAGTAAGTAAGTTGGAGAAAGCACAGGAAGATTTTCAATTACAAGTAAAAGATTTAAGAAAAGACGAACTAGAAGCAAAAGAAAAAATTGCTGAATTGAAGAAACAATTGATTTATACCGAGAAGAAATTGCAAAAGAGTAATATACCTGGAGTACCATCATTCATTATCAATTCATTAGAAGAGTCAACAGAAAAATGTGAAGTGGTATTGGGTTATTTAGAGAGATCACCATTAGATATGGGGAAAGTACAACATAGTATCACAGAAGCAGCAAAATCTGTCGATCATTTCGTTGAACAAACAAATTTATTACTTGATCAAGCACGTTTAGTTGAGTTAGCAATTCAGTATGGGAATAGATACCGCAGTTCACAACCACAGCTTGCTGCACAGTTAGCAGAAGCGGAGAAATTGTTTAGAAACCACAAATATGAATCAGCATTAGAAACGGCTGTGCAAGCATTAGAACAAGTAGATGCAAATGCTATGGCTAAAATTGAAGAAATGGATAAAGCTTTACAGCAAATGGCTAATTAGTCATGATAAAGGATGTTAAATAGATATGAAGTGGATTGTAGTCGCACTGTCTGCGTTAACTGTTAGCCTTTGGGGAGTAGTTTTATATCTGTCATTTCAAACAGGGGAGGATAGTCATCTGTCAACTGCCGCAGAAGGCAGGGTGCAACCATTGCAAGTGAAAGCATCAATATCGGTAATAGATGGAAAGTTTCCTCCTGATGAGAAAGTGGACCCAATAGATGAGCAAGAGCAACAGTCGTCTTTAGAAGATGTTGTTAATCAGATTAGTGATGATGATATGGTTGGAATCGATGAATTGTTATCTGCATTAGATATTGCGTATGAATAGTAAAGAGAGAAGATATTCCTGTTTTGACAAAGGGATATCTTTTCTACTGTATAGACAGGCATAACTATTTTTAAATACAGCAAAATATCATAAGCTATGCCAATGTTAATTGAAAAACAGAGGAGTTACGACATGATTTATCTAGATAATAGTGCTACAGTGATAGTAAGGTGCTAGTATATCAATGTTTATAAGTGCTCTGGTGTTAATAAGTGACCAAAAAGTGACCAGATTAGAGTATTTCATTGAACAAGTCACTAGCTTTTGATTTGTCTGTTTCAGTTAAATGGCTATAAATATTCATAGTGATGCTGATATCGCTATGCCCTAATTGTTCTTGGAGAATTTTGAAATTAACCCCTTTACTCAACATGAAAGACGCATAAGAGTGTCGTAACTCATGGAAAGTTATTTTAGGGAGGTCGTATTTCTCAATAATCCTTACCCAAGCAGCTCCTGCAGATCGTGGATGTTGTGGATATCCATCCTCTTTCGTGAAAAGAAAATTAATAATATTTCCTTCGTCATCGACCATTGGCTTCCAAGCACTTCCCATTTCGACTCGAAGTTTCTTTTGTTTTTTTACATAACTTTTTACTTCTTTCATAAACGAGTCTGGCACGTTTACTGTACGAGGTATTTTGTTCTTAGGTGGTCCTAGTGTAAGTTTTTTCTTTTCTGTATCAAAATGCAGGGATCTATCAATAAGAATGGTATTGTTTTTAAAGTTTATACACTCTAGTCGAATTCCGCCTATTTCTCCCATTCGTAAACCAACCAAAGCTGCCAATTTAATTTGTATCTTATGCTTCTCATTTACGTGATCTAGTATTTCAAAAAGATTCTGTAGTTGTTGTCCATCGTAAAATCTCAGTTTCTTCTCCTTCTTTTTTACTTTTGGAGGCTTCATACCATTCATAGGATTATCACTGATAACTCTCCACTCAATAGCTTTAGCAAAAATGCTTTTGAGAACAACATACTTAGCTAATGCCATATGCTCACTTTGTTCTTTCCATTCTTTCAGCTTTTCAACAATGTGAAATGTTTTCATTTTGAATAATTTATGGTTTTTGAATTCGTCTAATATACCATTATTTAAGAGGTATAGATAATCGTCTTTTGATTTAACAGACAGATCTACACGAACATAATTGTTTAGCCATCTATCTACAAAATTACCAAAAGTAATATTATCTCCTTTTTCTATATTCTCTTTATTGGCAGTTTCTATCTCGGAATCTGTAATAGCTTTATTAATTGCTCGTTTGGACATAGTTTTCAGTCGTACAGTTTTGGTAAATCTTATTCGTTCTCCAGTTTCTTCATCTTAAATATAAACTGTGTAATTGAACTAACACACCCTATAGTTGAACAAGAAAAGCGACGTTTATTCAACTATCGTGCCCTTTGCTTAAGGTCTATGTTATTTATAAAGATACTAAAAATGATTTTTATAGTTTGTCATTCTGTAAAGGTAGCTAGATTCTCCAGTGTGGAGATTAACCCCTCGTCATGATCCGCCTTTCTTACTCCTTCAGGTACGTTTTCACAAACGATAGTGCCCTTTGTGCCTTCTGAAACGGCTTCTAAGTACCACGTCTGTATCATCTCGCCTGAAAATGCAGGATGATTCGAATCGAATTTTACTGATAGTACAATTTTCTTGTCTGGAACCAACTCCAAAAACATCCCTTGGGAAACATCAGTGTTTTCCGAAGTCTTTCCAGGGGTTGAATGGTCTAATTCGTACGTGAGGGTCATACTATAATTTCCACCTTTTCGAGGCTCAAACATGTCAATATGACCCGACATTCCTTTAGGTGGAAGCCATAAAACTAACGATTCTGGATTCAAGAATGCCTGAGATGGTTTGTGGTGATGCCAGAATCACTCTTGAAGCAGAGTCTATTCTTCCATTAGTTGACCTATTTGTCATAATAAAACTCCCTTTTCTATTTTAAAGTTTCTGCCACTAAGTCTTTTTTTTAGTTTATTACGTATGAATGCTAATAGTCTCTTCCAGATTGCTAAATATACGTATTTTAACGTTCCCTTCTTCATAATACCATAATATTCAAAAAACATTTCTTAGAAAAAAAGACAATCGTTTAAATGACCGCCTTATTGAACTTTCGCACCAGTTAGCTTAAATACATTTTTACAATGTCTTTTATGAAAATAAAAAGTGGGTATTCAAAATATATTTTGAAATACCCACTATCTCTTCTTTTGCTTCCTACTTTGCAAGTCTAAAATTGAGTTTAAGAATGATTAGTTAAATGAGAATGTAATTTTTTAAACAAAATTACATTAATGTCAAACTGGTAATAATCAGCAAGTACAAGAACTAACCCTTCAACTACATTAAGTGCATTAGAATAGGCAAGATATAA
>NZ_JAWZSR010000014.1:0-38254 GCF_033949965.1 Gracilibacillus pellucidus
TTTAGGGTATATTCCTAACATCATATAGTCTGGTGGCGATAGCGGAGAGGTCACACCTGTTCCCATGCCGAACACAGTAGTTAAGCTCTCCAGCGCCCATGGTAGTTGGGGCTTACGCCCCTGCGAGAGTAGGACGTTGCCAGGCAAATGAAAAGCTTCTTAGTTTTAGGACTAAGAAGTTTTTTTTTTTATAAAATTTGAGTATTTGTCTAGAACTGTTGATCTAGAAATTAGGTGACTTCACGAATCGTCCTTCGATAAAGAAGCATTGCCGATTAGTGAAACTGCAGGCTTAAATGAATATATTTTTCCTGAAAAAAGTGTATAATGAATGAAAACTAGGGAGGAATTTTATGGATCTTTGGTCTTCTGCTTTATATGATGAAAGGCATAAGTTTGTTTCAGCATTAGGAATGGGGATGATGGAGTTACTTTCTCCAAAAGAAGGAGAGAAAATAATTGATGTAGGATGTGGTACAGGGGATCTTGCGAAAGAGATAAAGGATACTGGAGCGAATGTTATAGGAATAGATCGTTCAGCTAACATGATAGAAAAAGCGAAGAATAAGTATGCTAACCTTCCTTTTCAAACGATGGATGTATATGATATGGACTTTTCTCAAGAGTTTGATGCAGTGTTTTCTAATGCAACATTACATTGGGTGATAAAACCAAGAAAAGCATTAGAGCGGTTTTATGAGAGTTTAAAAGTGGGTGGAAGATTTGTCACAGAATTTGGTGGGAAAGATAATGTACTAAATATAAGAAATGCTATTCAAGTGTCATACCAAGAGTTATTTCCGACATATGATTCTTTACGTGAACCATGGTATTTCCCTAGTATAGGGAAGTATACTTCATTGATGGAGGAAATAGGGTTTACTGTTCATTACGCTAGGTTTTTCACTAGACCAACTCCGTTAGAAGGAGATGGAGGATTACGAAATTGGATGCAAATGTTTGCGATAGAAATGCTAGCTCATTTAGATGAAGAAGAAAGAGGCCAATTGATGAAACGTGTAGAGGATAAATTACGGCCGATGTTGTATCAAAATGGCCAATGGTTAGCTGATTATTGTCGGATACAAGTGGTTGCTTATAAAAAATAAAAATGTTTCACGTGAAAAAATTCGAAATTGTCAAATAAAAAACTATGATTCTGTGTATATTATTTAATAGATTGGCTATACTATCTAATATCTAATGGAGGTGTGGCAAATGTCTAAAAAATATCAATCACATTATTGTGGAGTTTGTGATGAGCAGAAGCGAGAGGGTATATTTGTTTATCAAATGTTTATTTGCCAAGAGTGTGAACAAAAAATAGTTTCTACTAAACCTAATGATGAAAACTATGAATACTATATAGACAAAATGAAAGCCATTAATAAATCTTCTTATACTGTTTAAAGGGGTCACAATGATGTGATTCCTTTTTTATAATCATCTAAATAATAGCTTTCATAAGAAGGATAGTTTTATAATAAGAATAAGAGTTATCATGAGGATGGAAGGTTTTTATATGAATAACAAGCACAAGCAATTTCCGCTATATCAAGCTATAAAGGATTTTAAAAATAATAAAAATAATTCGTTTCATGTACCAGGTCATAAAAATGGCCAAGTATTTGTAACAGAAGCTAGAGAAGATTTTCAGTCATTATTAGCAATGGATTTAACAGAATTGGGTGGATTAGATGATTTGCATGCACCTGAGGGAGTGATTGAAGAGGCACAGACTTTAGCTGCAGAATGGTTTGGCTCGATACATACGTATTTCTTAGTAAATGGTAGTACAGCTGGAAATTTGGCGATGATTTTAGCTACGTGTAATCCAGGTGACAAAGTACTTGTACAAAGAAACTGCCATAAATCTATTTTACATGGAATGGAGCTAGCTGGTGTTCAGCCAATTTTTTTACCCCCTCTGTATAACCATATTACAGAAAGATATACAGCACCATCTGTAGAGATAGTGAAGAAAGCGATAAAAGAGTATCAATCTATTAAAGCTGTTATTCTTACTTACCCTGATTACTTTGGGGAAGTATACCCATTAAAAGAAGTGATTGAATCTGCACATGCAGAGGATATTCCGGTGTTAGTAGATGAAGCACATGGCTGTCATTTTTCGCTACCATACATAGATATACCTTCAGCAGTACAGTTAGGAGCTGATATTGTAGTGCAGTCTGCACATAAGATGGCACCTGCCTTAACGATGGCTGCGTATCTCCATATACAGACAGATAGAATCAATCAGCAACGTTTAAGCAATTATTTGCAAATGCTTCAGTCGAGTAGTCCATCTTATCCGATTATGGCCAGTTTAGACTTGGCACGTTATTATTTAGCGACATATACAGAAGAAAAAAGTAATAGGTTATTTCAATACGTGAATAGCATACGTGCTTGTTTTCAAGAAAGTGAAGCATGGATTGTTGAAGAAAATGCAGATCCATTAAAATTATCTTTACGGATACAGCGAGGTTATCAATGTAAGGCGGTAAAGCAATTGTTTGAAAAGGAAAAACTCTATCCAGAATTAATAACAGATACACATATCTTATTTGTTTTTGGATTAGAACCAACTGTTGAGCTTAGTTTATTAGAGGAAAAATTAATAAGAATAAAAGATTCATTAAAATTTGCTGTAGACAGTGGTACAATAGAAGATAAAAAGCTTTATTTTAACGAACAGGTTACCCCATTAGCTTTATCGTATGCTGATATGCAAATGAAGCAAACAAAGTGGTGTAAGTGGGAAGATGCTATTGGTAAAGTAGCTGCAGAGGCAATTATTCCTTATCCACCAGGTATCCCTTTTATCGCTAAAGGTGAACGAATTAGTAAGGCAATAGTAGAGCAAATCACTTATTCATTTACACAACAAATTAATTTCCAACCTAGTAATAGGGAAAGTGGTTTATATATTTACACATGATGTACAAGAAGGAGAATGAGCGTGTTTATTACATTTGAAGGTGGCGAGGGTGCAGGAAAAACAACGATATTACATCGATTAGCACAGCGCTTAACAGACGAAGGATATCAAGTTATTCAGACAAGGGAGCCAGGTGGTATCCCGATTGCAGAAAATATACGTAACATTATATTAGCTAAGCATAACACGATGATGGACGCAAGAACAGAGGCATTATTGTATGCAGCTGCAAGAAGACAACACTTAATAGAGAAAGTACAACCAGCACTTGCTGAAGGTAAGATTGTATTATGTGATCGTTTTATTGATAGTAGTCTTGCATATCAAGGTGCTGCCCGTGGATTAGGTGTAGAGGAAGTATTTCAAATTAATCAATTTGCAATCGGTGAACAAATGCCAGATCTGACATTATTTTTTGATATAAAGCCTGAAGAAGGATTAAAAAGAATCAATAAAAATGCTGATAGAGAACAAAATAGGCTAGATTTGGAATCATTAGCATTCCATGAGCAAGTATATGAAGCATATCAGCAATTACTTGATAAATTTCCTAACCGTATGAAGAGAATTGAAGCAAACTTTGATATAATAGAAGTAGAAGAACAAGCATATAGGAAAATAAAAGAATATTTATAAGTAAAATCTATAAGGAGGCGACGATGGTGAAATTAATTATGGCGGTAATACAGGATAAGGATAGTAGTCGATTAATTGATGCATTAGGGGAACAACAGTTTAAAACGACAAAATTGTCATCTACTGGTGGATTCCTAAAGGAAGGTAATACGACGCTGATGATAGGCTGTGAAGATAAATATGTTGATGAGGCATTAGAGATTATTCGAGATAATTGTAGTAAACGTGAGCAGTTAGTTTCACCTGTTTCTCCTATGGGTGGGAATGCTGACTCTTATATTCCACGTCCAATTAATGTTGAGGTTGGTGGGGCTACAGTATTCGTTGTACCTGTCGATCAATTCCATCAATATTAAAAGGTAGGATTTTATCTTATGAAAATTACTCAAGACATGCGAACACAACTGGAAGCACTGAATAAGAAGGAGCAACAGGCAAGACAACCTTCACAACGATTTGACTCAATGGTGAAGCAGCAGTCTACGCAATTACAGCAAACCGAATTGCAAAAGCTAATGAGCGAATTGACGGCACAAGGTCAAAAAATCGCTCGGTTTAGGTCATTTAAGGATCTTGCTAAATACAAAAGAATGGTTAAACGTTTTGTGAAGGAAGCTGTTGATTATGGTATGACGTTAAAGCAATCACACAGCTTTATGCTAGATGGAGATAACCGAAGACTAACGATTGTGGAAGAAGTAGATGATAAGCTTGTAGAGTTAACAGAGTTTGTGATGGATCAGGAGAAAAATTCTATTCAGATTTTAGATTTAATTGGAGAGATTAAAGGGCTTCTTGTTAACTTATATACGTAATGAAGAAAATAAGAGGGTAGATTAGCTAGATATACTAATCGATCCTCTTATTTTAAATAAAGAAGAAGGTAGGAGGCGCCAATGGATACTGTATGGGCGAACATGCTAGATAAACAGCCAATCGTAAGCAAGATGGTAATGAACAGTATTAAGAAATCAAGAATATCCCATGCTTATTTATTTCATGGTGATAAAGGAACAGGCAAATATGAGCTTGCACAGCTGTTTGCGATGAGTATTTTTTGCAAAGAACGGACAACTGTTGACCCTTGTCATCAGTGCAGTGATTGTCGACGAATAAAAAGTGGGAATCATCCTGATTTACATATTATTACACCTGATGGAGCAAGTATTAAGAAAGAGCAAATTTTACATTTGCAAAAAGAATTCACCTATACAGGTTTAGAATCGAATAAAAAAGTATACATCATTGAGCAAGCGGAAAAAATGACAGATAATGCTTCTAATCGATTGTTAAAATTTTTAGAAGAGCCGAGCCAGCAAACGACGGCAATTTTATTAACGGAAAATAGTCAGGCAATATTGTCTACAATTCGTTCAAGATGTCAATTGCTTGCTTTTCAACCATTGAACCCTAAGCAATTAGAAGAAAGACTGCAAGAAGAAGGATTAACGGAAGCAAATGCACGTCTAATGACACAAATTACGAACAATGTAACAGAGGCAATTGAAAAAAGCGGGGATACTTGGTTTGCACAGTCACGAAAATTAGTGGTACAATTAATTGACATGCTTCAACATAATCAAGCTGAAGTGCCAATATTTGTGCATACACAGTGGATGCCACATTTTAAAGAACGCTTACAGCTTCAAGAAGGCCTTGATTTATTATTACTATGGTATAGAGATATTGTGAATTATCATCTAGAGGAGTCTTCAGCTATCGTATTTACTAATCATTATAGTAAGATCGAAACAGCTGCAATGTATTGGTCTTTAAACCATAGTACGGTTATTTTACAGAATATTATGGAAGCGAAGCGTAAGTTAGAACAAAATGTGCACCCACAATTAGTAATGGAGCAATTAACACTTCAAATACAGAGGTGAATTATTCGTGGTAGAAGTTATCGGTGTCCGCTTCAAAAAGGCGGGTAAAATATATTATTTTGATCCAGATGAGTTAAAGATAAGTACAGATGACTATTGTATTGTCGAGACTGTCAGGGGAGTAGAATTTGGTAAGGTTGTAGTTGGTAACAAACATGTGGACGAGGAAGATGTCGTGCTTCCATTGAAGAAGGTCATTCGTATTGCGACGGATAAGGATAAATTGATTGTCGTAGAAAATAAAGAAATTGCAGATGATGCCTATAAAACATGTGTGACTAAAATCAAAGAGCATAAACTAGACATGAATTTAGTCGATGTGGAATATACATTTGATCGCAATAAAGTTATTTTTTACTTTACAGCTGATGGTAGAGTCGACTTTCGTAATTTAGTTAAAGACCTTGCGTCCGTATTTAAAACACGAATTGAACTGCGACAAATTGGCGTACGAGATGAAGCGAAGCTATTAGGTGGAATTGGTCCTTGTGGTCGAATGCTTTGTTGTTCTACGTTCTTAGGTGATTTTGAGCCAGTATCAATTAAAATGGCAAAAGATCAAAACCTTTCCTTAAATCCAACTAAGATATCTGGTCTTTGTGGTAGATTAATGTGTTGTTTGAAATATGAAAATGACGATTATGAAACAGCGAAAAAAGAATTACCTGACATTGGTGAAGAGATTACAACAGCATATGGCCGTGGTAAGGTAGTTGGACTGAATATCCTGGAGCGCCTTATTCAAGTGGAAATTCCAGAGAAAGAACGAATGATTGAGTATACATTAGATGAATTGATTGAAGAAGGAGTTATCAATACCCAGGCAACGGAATAATGGGGTGGAAGTGCGTGAAGAAAAAAGAACTATTTGAACAAGTTTCTGATATGGAAGAGCAAATTGGTCAATTGTATCAACAATTAGGTGATTTGAAACAGCAGTTTGGTGAAATGCTAGAGGAAAACCATCGATTAGAGATGGAAAATCATCACCTTCGCCAACGATTGGATAATGAACCTGATCATGATCAAGATCATGATACGGATAATAACGATGCAGAAATTGGAGAAGGCTATGATAATTTAGCAAGGCTATACGAAGAAGGCTTTCATATTTGCAACGTACACTTCGGAAGCCCAAGGCAAGAAGGAGACTGTCTGTTCTGTATGATGTTTTTAAACAAAACAAAATAGCTCAAACCAAGGCTGGCATAATAACATGTCAGCTTTTGGTTTATCACGGTGCTTTATTAGATGAGCTTTACAGGATGAATGAGCAATACAGATGTAAACAATCGACTGTTTGCATGGATTTGTGGAACAGAAGGAGTAAGATAAATGGAATTAAAAGAAGATGAGCGAATCGATGATTTGTTGGCGGATCGATCGATGCAAATTATTCAAAGTCCAACGAAGTTCGCTTTTTCAATCGATGCGGTATTACTGTCAGACTTTGCGACGGTGCCGAGAACGAAAGGTAAGATACTAGACCTTTGTACAGGTAATGCGGTTATTCCATTATTATTATCAAGAAGATCGAAGGTACCTATTACAGGAGTAGAGATTCAAGAAAGATTATATGATATGGGCTGCCGTAGTATTGCACTTAATCAGCTAAATGAACGAGTTGATATGATTCATGGTGATTTAAAAGATATGCCAGATCATTTTAAAAATAATAAATTTGATTTAGTAACTGTTAATCCTCCGTATTTTCAAACAGAAAATAAAAACCATCATAATTATAATGAGTACTTAACGATTGCTAGACATGAAATTTATTGCACATTAGAAGATGTGATACAATCATGTAGTAAGCTCGTAAAATCAGGTGGGAAAGTAGCAATGGTGCACAGACCTTCACGGTTTGTCGATATTGTTACGTTATTTAGACAATATAAAATTGAGCCGAAACGAGTGCGCTTTGTTTATCCTAAGAAAGGGAAGGAAGCAAACATTTTATTAATAGAAGGAATGAGAGATGGTAATCCAGATCTTAAGATGCTTCCACCATTATATAGTTTTGATGAAGAAGGAAACTATACCACAGAGTTAGAAGGTATTTTATATGGAAGAAAAGAGTAATCATTACGTTTATATAGTAAAGTGCAAAGACAATACATTATATACTGGCTATACAACAAATGTCGAAAGACGCTTAAAGATGCATGAACAAGGGAAAGGTGCCAAGTATACAAGAGGTAGAGGACCATTGCAACTGCAATATCAACAACAGTGTCAGACAAAGTCAGAAGCATTGCAGTTAGAAGCGAGCATTAAAAAGCTGACACGCAAAGAAAAAGAATGTTGGATTAAAGAACAGCAAATGGAAGGATATGACGTAGATGCAAATTCAAAAGAGTTACCAAACAAATGAAGACAAAGGCACATTATATGTCGTTCCAACCCCAATTGGCAATTTAGAAGATATGACGTTTCGTGCTTTGCGTATTTTAGAAGAAGCGGATGTCGTCTTAGCTGAAGATACGCGAAACACGGGGAAGCTATTGCATCATTTTGAACTAAAGAAAAAAATGATTAGTTATCATGAACATAATAAGGCTGCTAGGGAAGAACAGATCTTGCAGCTTCTCCATGATGGTCAAACATTGGCTTTAGTCAGTGATGCAGGAATGCCAGGTATTTCGGATCCTGGTTATGAAGTGATCCAAGCAGCGATCCAAGCAGATCTTCCTGTTGTTGTTCTGCCGGGGGCGAATGCAGTATTATCGGCATTAGTTGGATCAGGCTTACCGACAGACCATTTTTATTTCTACGGTTTTTTACCGCGTAAGAAAAAGGATCGAGACAATGCATTGACATTACTAAAATCAATGGAGACAACGTTTATTTTATATGAATCCCCTTATCGTATGGAGGAAACAATTAAATGGTTAGCAGAATCCTTTGGTGATAGACAAGTAGCTATCGCAAGAGAGATTACGAAAAGATATGAAGAATATATAAGAGGAACATTGCCAGAAGTAGCGGATTGGCTAGAAGAACATCCAATAAAAGGTGAATGTTGTATTGTGGTAGAAGGAAGAAAAGAGGAAGAAGAGCAAAGCTGGTTGTCAGACCTCTCCTTGAAAGAGCATGTCGAAAAAATAATGGAATTAGAGGATGTTTCTAGTAAAGAAGCAATTAAGCTAGTAGCTAAGGAGCGCCATATACCTAAGCGTGAAGTATATAGTGCCTATCATACAGAATAAGAAAAGCCCTGTTTCGTTTGTTAGAAACAGGGTTTTTTCTTATATATAGCTCTTCTAAGTATCAGAGCTATTGACTAATTATTTATCTAATTTACCTTGAATTTCATCAATTAGCATTTTAGCACCTTCAGGACTAAGGATTAGTTTCCCACCTGCTAATGCTAAGTTATCGTCTGAAATATCACCTGTAATTTGACAAGTCATGTTTGGTTTATATTTTTGCAAGATAATTCGCTCATCATCGACATAAATTTCAAGCGCATCTTTTTCCTCAATACCTAATGTACGACGTAATTCGATTGGAATTACAACACGTCCTAGTTCGTCTACCTTTCTTACAATACCTGTAGATTTCATTATAAATCTCCCCTTTTGATAATTAAATTCGGCAATATTCGACATCTATAGCGTTATAATACCATTAGTTGCCATAACTGTCAAACATAATTTACTCATTTTAACAAAAAAATTCTCCTTTTAAAATTAAGTTTATAGCTTATAAAATTGCAAGTTTAAGGATAATTTTATCGGCAACAATGTTTGTATTAGGTAGTTATAAAGGCCGATGTTTGACATCTTACTTTATAATGGAAATATGTACGAAAAATCGCTACAATAAAGGCAGACTGTTTATGTAGATGGAGAAAGAAATAAGGAGGGTACCTGATATGATAGAACAAAAGAAGACTTTTTATATAACAACACCGATCTATTATCCAAGTGGTAATTTACACATCGGTCATGCATATAGTACTGTTGCAGGGGATGCAATGGCGCGTTATAAGCGTTTAGGAGGTTATGATGTTCGCTATTTAACAGGAACAGATGAGCATGGACAAAAGATTCAAAAAAAGGCAAAAGAAGCTGGTGTGACACCACAAGCATATGTAGATGACATTGTAAGTGGGATTAAAGATTTATGGGGAAAACTAGATATCTCTTATAGTGATTTTATTCGTACAACAGAGGATCGACATAAAGAAGTTGTCGAAAAAATATTTGCTCGTTTATTAGAGCAAGGAGATATTTACTTAGATGAATATGAAGGTAAATATTGTACTTCTTGTGAATCGTTCTTTACAGAGCGCCAATTAGTGGATGGACATTGTCCTGATTGTGGTGGACCAGTTGAAGATGTGAAAGAAGAATCATATTTCTTTAGAATGAGTAAGTATGTGGATCGTTTACTTGCATTTTATGAGGAGAACCCAGAGTTTATTCAGCCTGAAAGTCGTAAAAATGAAATGATTAATAACTTTATTAAACCAGGTTTAGAAGATTTGGCTGTATCTCGTACTACGTTTGACTGGGGTATTAAAGTACCTGGAGATCCGAAGCATGTTATCTATGTTTGGATTGATGCGTTAAGTAATTACATTACATCTTTAGGTTATGGTACAGACGATGATAGCTTATATCAAAAATATTGGCCTGCAGATGTCCATTTAATGAGTAAGGAGATTGTCCGTTTCCATACAATTTATTGGCCAATTATGTTAATGGCGCTTGATTTACCATTACCGAAAAAAGTATTTGCGCATGGTTGGATTTTAATGAAAGATGGAAAAATGTCGAAATCAAAAGGTAATGTAGTAAATCCGGTTGACTTAATTGATCGCTATGGATTGGATGCAGTGCGCTATTACTTGTTACGTGAAGTGCCATTTGGTTCTGATGGTGTCTTTACACCAGAAGGGTTTGTTGACCGTACTAATTATGATCTTGCGAATGATTTAGGTAACTTATTAAATCGTACAGTAGCAATGATTAACAAATATTTTGATGGTGAAATTCCTACATTCCGTGTATCTGAATCTTCCTTTGATGAGGAATTAGAGAGCATGGCGAAAGAAACAGTAGCGAAAGTAGAGGAAGCTCTAGATGAAATGGGCTTTTCTGTTGCACTAACACAAATTTGGAAATATGTTAGTCGAACAAACAAATATATTGATGAAACAGCGCCATGGGTTTTAGCAAAGGATGAAAGTGAAAAGGAACGTCTTGGTAATGTAATGGCGCATTTAGTAGATAGTTTACGTCGAATTGCCGTGCTATTACGTCCATTCTTAACACAAACACCAAAACGAATTTTCGAGCAGCTTGGTGTAGATGATAAAGAATCACTTCATACATGGGAAAGCTTATTAGACTTCGGTGTAGTAGAAGCTGGAACGAAGGTAGTCAAAAAAGACCCAATGTTCCCTCGATTAGATGTCGAAAAAGAAGTCGAGACAATTAAAGCGATGATGAAAGCACCAGAGCCAGAGAAGCCGAAAAAAGAAGTACAGGACGACAAGAAAGAAGAAGTAGTCTATGATGACTTTATGAAACTAGACCTACGTGTCGCAGAAGTAACACATGCAGAAAAAATGAAAAAAGCAGACAAATTGCTGCAAATTCAATTAGATTTAGGTAGCGAAAAACGACAAGTAATATCAGGAATTGCACAGTATTATAAACCTGAAGAATTAGTAGGGAAGAAAGTTATCTGTGTAGCGAACCTAAAACCAGTTAAACTTCGCGGCCAATTATCAGAAGGAATGATTCTATCTGGTGAAGACGAAGACGGTAAATTATCACTTGCCACAGTAGAGTCAGATCTACCAAACGGTTCGGTCGTAAAATAATTAGGCAGAAAAGTATACACACGAAAGCGGGTGTATACTTTTTGTTTAAGTAAAAAACGTTAGAATATAGGTTACTTTTTGATTGCCCCCTTGCGTTTTGAAGATTGGCATATATGGATAAACAAAAGGGCAGGAAGCAATACACTACCGAGTATGATAGTCGTAAGATAATTAGGATAGAATGATTGTCTATTTTTTAGGAGGAAGAGAGTATGTTGTTTGATACACATGTACATTTGAATGTATCGCAGTTTGATGAGGATCGCGAAGAGGTGTTACAGCGAGCTAAAGAAGCTGGTATTGAAAATATGGTGATCGTTGGGTTTGATCATGAGACTATTCCGAAAGCAATTGATATGGCAGAACAATATGACCATATTTATGCGGCGGTAGGATGGCATCCAGTTGATGCGATTGATATGACTGATAAGGAACTAGCATGGATTGAAGAGTTATCTGCACATCCCAAGGTAGTAGCTATTGGTGAAATGGGATTAGACTATCATTGGGACAAATCACCAAAAGAGGTTCAGAAAGAAGTATTCCGTCAACAAATTCAGTTAGCGAAAAAGGTCAAGCTACCAATCATTATTCATAATCGTGAGGCAACAGAAGATATTATTCAAATACTGCAAGAGGAAAATGCAGAAGAAGTAGGCGGTATTATGCATTGCTACAATGATTCAGTTGATTATGTCGATGCATGTTTAAAAATGAATTTCTATATTTCATTAGGTGGTCCTGTAACATTTAAAAATGCTTCATTGCCGAAAGAAGTAGCCAAATATGTACCAAAAGATCGTTTGTTAATTGAAACAGATTGTCCATTTCTTGCGCCACATCCAAATAGAGGTAAAAGAAATGAACCAGCATATGTAAAATTGGTAGCAGAAAAAATCGCAGACTTACGGGAAACGAGCTATGAAGAAATCGGTAAACAAACAACGGAAAATGCGAAGAGACTTTTTGGTATAACACACTAGATTTGGGCGTTTAACCATAATTTTCAGTTATTGTTACGGTAATGTAACCTATTTGAAATATTTTAAGGAATGAAACAGTGCACCCCTTGATAATCAAGGGATGCACTGTTTTTAATTCAATGAAAACTCGTTTGACACGTAAAAAGTAACTTTATATAATACAACGGCGAGTAAAAGGAGGGAAAAGTTCATGAAACGTCTAAAGATTAGTCACATCTTGAATAACAAGGACTTCGTTTACGCACTTTCTTTGTTTGTGTTTATTGCATTTATCAGTATATCATTTTATGAATTATCTAAAACAGAAGTTACGGTTGTTCAAGAAGGTGAAACGATGACGGTTCGCACACATGCGAAGACTGTTGGAGATGTTCTTAATGAACTTGCAATTGAGGTGGGAGAACACGATGAACTCTCACATGAAGTAAACGAACTCGTAAATAGAGATATAACAATCGAGCATACAATTGCAAAAGAAGTAGTAGTAAGTATAGATGGAGACGACCAAACATATTATACAACAAGTGATACAGTTGGAGATTTTCTACAAGAACAAGACATCGAAATGAAAAAGCATGATCACATGTCTTTAGCTGACAGTACGGAAATCAAGGATAACCTGGAAATCGATATTGAAAAAGCTTTTCAGGTAACAATCAACGATGCAGGGGAGAAAGAGAAAATCTGGACTACAGGCGGTACGGTAAAAGAGCTATTAGCAGATCATGATGTGAAATTAGCTAAGCTAGACCGTGTCAAACCTAAAAAATCTACAAAAGTGAAAGAAGATACGAGTATCAACATTACACGAGTAGAAAAAATAACAGACGTTGTAGAAGAAGAGCAAGATTATAGTGTAGTTAAAAAGAATGATGATTCCTTGGAAAAAGGAACAGAAGAAGTTGTATCTGAAGGTGAATCAGGCTTAATTGAAAAGCATTATGAAGTAGTATTAGAGAACGGAGAAGAAGTATCTCGTGAATTGATTGAGGAAGAAGTGAAAAAGGAGAGCCAAGAAAAAGTTGTTGCAGTAGGTACGAAGGTAGAGCAACCAAAACAAACAGCTACTCCAGCAGCATCTAACGAACAATCATCAAAGTCTTCTAATACCAATAATACGGCGAAGTCTGAACCAAAAACAGAAACGGTATCACGTGGAAGCGAAGAAAAAGAAGGAAAAACACTTTACATGAAAGCAACAGCCTATAATTGGGATTGTGCATCATGTGATGGTAGAGGATTAACAGCTACCGGTTATGATTTGAAAAACAATCCAGAAGGTGTTGTTGCAGTAGATCCAAGTGTGATTCCATTAGGTTCAAAAGTTTGGGTCGAAGGCTATGGTTATGCTATTGCTAGAGATACAGGTGGTAATATCAAAGGCAATAAAATTGATTTACACATGTCATCACAGCAAAAAGCGCAAAACTATGGTACGAAAACCGTCCAAGTTAAAATTATTGAATAATGAGCATCAAGGGCTACATGTACGATCAAACGATTGTGCATGCAGCCTTTTTTATTGTCTAAAAGCGAGAGTCTCTTGTGGGCAAGACTTTCTTCCATTCTATTGATGATGAGTGTTGGCATAAGCTCCGACAAAACACTACGCTTTCTGCGGGTACGGCTTCAGCTAACTTTGTGAAGAAAAACACTTCACAAAGTGGATCTTCAGCTCGTACTGTTCCCGCAAGAGTCTCCGTGTTTTATCTCCGCTATGTGATGCGTTCTGTTGTTTGTGAGTGGAAATACAATGATTCATTTCCGAAAGAAATGCGCTTAGTCAAAGGACATAAAATCTAAGTATTCCTCTTTTATACAATTGAGAGTATAGCCAAAGCGAAGGCAGAATATGGAGACTCCTACAGGGATAGCATGAGCTGAAAATCCACTTTTTCAACCGCTCTTGTTGAAAAAGTTAGTTGAAGCCATGCCTGTGGAAAGCGGAGTATTCTGACGTAGCGCTTGCCTGCCACTCACTAGAAGTAGAATGAGTGAGCGCATTTCATCGAGTAGCTACCATGAAGCGATGCAAGCTCTCGCTTTTAGACTGCATAAAGAGTGTGTATATGTTCAACACCTCCTGTTTTTATGTGTGAAGCAGGTTGATAATGGGAGTTACTTGCTAGTTTCCCTAAAGGCGGACATAGATACTTCTCTTGTGTTAAAATAAGAAAAGTTAAAGGAAGAATGGAGGAGCCTTTTTGAAGGTGAAAGAAATTATCGTAGTGGAAGGAAAAGACGACACAGCGAAGCTAAAACAAGCGTTAGATGTGGATACAATAGAAACAAATGGTTCTGCCATTAATAAAGATATATTAGAGCAAATAGCACATGCTAAAAATAAACGAGGCGTAATTGTTTTTACCGACCCGGATTACCCTGGTCAGCGAATTAGACAAATAATTGATCAATATATTCCTGGATGTAAGCATGCCTTTCTAACGAGGGAAGAGGCTGTTCCGGGGAGCAAGCAACATAAAAGCTTAGGGATTGAGCATGCGTCCTCAGAAGTACTTCGTAGGGCGCTTGAGCAAGTATATGAGTTAACAGAGACCGGAGAATCGGATATTACGAAGTCGGATCTTCTCCATTTCGGATTAATTGGTGGACCTGGCTCGAAGGAGAGAAGAAAGAAACTGGGACAACGACTTCGAATTGGCCATATTAATGGCAAGCAACTCTTAAAGAGGTTGCAGATGTTTAACATATCTGTCGAGGAATTTGAAGCAGTGATGAAACAAATTATGCAGGAGGAAGCGCATGACTGAACAGAAGGCGATAGCCACACCAAAGCGAACGAAGGAAATTTTAGAGAAGTATGGTTTTTCATTTAAGAAAAGCTTAGGTCAGAATTTTTTAATTGATGTTAATATTTTACGAAACATTATTGATAGTGCTGGTATTACAGAAGAGATGAATGCCATTGAGGTTGGACCAGGTATTGGTGCTTTGACAGAACAATTAGCAATTGCAGCAAATAAGGTAGTCGCCTTTGAGATAGATGGTCGATTACTTCCGATATTGGATGATACATTACAAGCGTATGAGAATGTGTCGATTATTAACCAAGATATTTTAAAAGCCAATTTTGAAGAAGTATGGGATAACCACTTTCAAGATGGTAAGCCTGTGAAAGTAGTAGCTAACTTGCCATATTACATTACGACACCAATTTTAATGCAGCTATTAATGGCTAAATTACCTATTAATAGTATTACGGTGATGATTCAGAAGGAAGTAGCAGAGAGAATGGCTGCGCACGAAAATACAAAAGAATACGGGTCATTATCTATAGCGATTCAATATTACACGGAAGCACAAGTGAAAATGATTGTACCGAAAACCGTATTTATGCCACAACCAAGAGTTGATTCTGCTGTATTACATCTAGAAAAGCGTGATACGCCACCAGTACATGTAGAAGATGAAGATTTCTTCTTCCGATTAGTACAGGCAAGCTTCCAACAAAGACGTAAAACCTTACGTAATAATTTGTCTCGTCACTTTTCAGATAAACTGTCCAAAGAGGAAATTGAAGTAGGTTTCGAACAAACAGACATTGATGGTACGAGACGTGGTGAGTCACTAAACATAGAAGAATTTGCAACATTAGCAAATTATTTTTATCTGGAAATGATGGAAAACTCCTAAAGTTTATGGGGTTTTCTTTTTTATATACATAATTTTTATATAAAAAGGAAAGATAATTGCATGACTTCCAATTTTTTTATTGACAGTTTTTAAACAATATTGTTATAATGGAATATTTTTAATTGACTGTTGGACGAGTGTGTAGTATAATATTTGTAGTGAGGTGGATTGTATTGGCTAAAACATTGGTTGAAATCAAACAAGGTTTAGATGGAAATGTCGGCAAGCGTCTACGGATCAAAGCAAATGGTGGAAGAAAGAAAACAATTGAACGTTGTGGAACATTAGCAGAAACATATCCTTCTGTGTTTATCGTTGAACTAGATCAGGATGAGAATGCATTTGAACGTGTATCATATAGTTATGCAGATATTCTTACTGAAACAGTTGAATTGAATTTTACAGAGGATTTAGAAGCGGTATCAGGAGAGCAGTAAACAAAGTTTGCTGCTTTTTTTTATGCTAAATGGACCTTTTATTTCCTCGAATCATTTTGGCAAGACTCCATAACATATGATTGTCGTAAAACACGACAGAAAGGGAGTATCTTCCGTGAGTAGAAGACGAGGACTGATGTCTGATCAATTCAAAGAAGAGCTTGCTAAAGAATTAGGTTTTTACGACAAAGTGGAGAAAGATGATTGGGGCGGTATTACCGCGCGTGATGCAGGTAATATGGTGAAAAGAGCAGTGCAAATGGCAGAGGAAAGTTTAAGAAAGGACAAAGTCTAAGACTTTGTCCTTTTGCGCTTTACTTTGTTTTTATGGTATCTTTACATAAAGAAAAACTGTCAGTAGGTGAATGACTTTGTATATTATTGAAAAAGCGCCAGCTAAAATTAATTTAACATTAGATGTGCTTTATAAACGACCAGATCAATATCATGAAGTAGAGATGGTTATGACTACAGTTGATTTAGCAGATCGACTTGAATTCTTTTTGTTGGAAGAAGATAAAATAGAGATAGCGTCCGATAATCGTTTTGTCCCTAATGATGAACGAAATTTAGCTTATCGAGCGGCAAAGTTATTAAAAGATCGCTATCAAATTAAACAAGGTGTCCGGATTAAAATTGATAAACAAATTCCAGTAGCCGCGGGACTTGCAGGGGGAAGTAGTGATGCAGCAGCAACCTTTAGAGGGTTGAACCGGTTATGGGATTTGGATATATCGTTAGACGATCTGGCCGTTTTAGGTGCAGAAATTGGCTCAGATGTTTCTTTCTGTGTGTATAATTCAACAGCTCTTGCCAAAGGAAGAGGTGAAAACATTACAGAATTACCAGCACCACCTCAATGTTGGGTGGTATTAGCAAAACCAGTGCAAGGAGTTTCTACGCAGTCGGTGTATCAATCTTTGAAACTTAACGATATCGAACATCCTGATACAGAAGGGATGGTACATGCCATTCAAGAGGGAGATTATCAAGGTGTTTGTCATAGATTGAAAAATGTATTAGAAGCCGTTACATTACCGAAAAAACCAGAAGTAACACAAATAAAAAATCAAATGTTACAATCAGGAGCAGATGCGGTCTTGATGAGTGGAAGTGGGCCAACTGTATTTGCTTTAGTACAACAAGAAACAAGAGCAGACCGTATTTATAACAGTTTAAGAGGTTTTTGTGATGAAGTATATGTCGTACGGTTATTAGGTAGTCAACAAAAACTTGATTAAACACGTATAAAATGATATATTTACCACAAAATATTCGGATTTTGAGGTGTAGTAATGAAAAGAAGTGATCGTTTAATTGCGATGACCAATTATTTAGTAGAACATCCAATGGAATTAGTGTCTTTGCCTTTTTTCTCTGAAACATATGGTGCAGCTAAATCGTCGATTAGTGAGGATTTATCTATAGTAAATCGTATGTTTAAGACAGAGGGAATTGGCTATTTGGAATCTGTTTCAGGTGCAGCTGGTGGTGTGAAATATATGCCTAAAGTCTCACTTCGTAATAGTGAAGCATTTATTGATAAACTTTGCATGCAATTAGAAGACCCGGATCGTATTTTACCTGGTGGATATCTATTTATGAGTGATATTTTAGGAACGCCAGGCACTATTAGAGATATCGGTAGACTGTTTGCCTCTCGTTTTGCTGATTTGAATATTGATTCAATTGTAACGGTAGCGACAAAAGGTATTCCATTAGCATATGCTGTAGCTTCCTTCTTGAATGTTCCAGTGGTTATTGTTCGTCGTGACCCGAAGGTAACAGAGGGATCAACAGTGAGCATTAATTATGTTTCAGGTTCTTCGAAAAAAATTCAGACGATGGTATTGTCCAAACGTAGCTTGCAGCCTGGAGAAAATGTGTGTATCATTGATGACTTCATGAAAGCAGGCGGTACGATAAATGGAATGAAGAGCTTGTTAAAGGAATTTGATGCGAACGTTAAAGCAATCGGTGTATTAGCGGAAGCGGAAGATGAAGAAGAAGATCGTGTAGTAGATGATTATATTTCCTTAGTCCAAATTAAAAATGTAGATTCTAGCAGTAAGGAAATCGAAGTTATCAAAGGAAATTATTTCAATTAAATAAAAACTAAATGTCTAACAATTACGAATAGTGTCGAATACCACCTACCTATAGGAATATTTTCTTAAAAGGATAAATTTTTTTATAAATTAAGCAGGAATTTAGAAAGATTTGTTGAATTAAGATAATAAGTTCTTAAATAGGGAAAAGGTGGTGAAACATAGTGGAAGTAACTGACGTAAGATTACGCCGCGTGAATACCGATGGAAGAATGCGAGCTATCGCATCCATTACATTAGATCATGAATTTGTGGTGCATGATATTCGAGTGATTGATGGTAACAATGGGATGTTTGTTGCAATGCCTTCTAAACGTACACCGGATGGTGAATTTAGAGATATTGCACACCCGATTAACTCTGGTACAAGATCTAAAATTCAAGATGCTGTTTTAGAAGAGTATCACCGTGCTGGAGAAGAGGAAACGGAAGTAGAATATGAAGAAGCAGGTGCTTCGTAAAATGTGTGAAAAAGTCTAATCATTTGATTAGGCTTTTTGTTTTGAACAATGTCTCCATTTACTCCAAAAAATAACCAATCAATTCCCCGCGATTTTAAAATACCTAACATACACAGTCTAAAAGCGATAGTGGACGGTGACCCATGTTAGTTATTCCATAAAATGCGCTCACTCATTCTGCTTGATGGTTAGTGGCTCTCTTATCGCTACGTCAGAATACTCCGCGTTCACCCTCGGGGCACAAGTGCAACATCTATTCAAGCACGGACCGCTTACAAATATCAGAACGCGTATAACGGAGACAAAACACGGAGACTCCTGAGGGAACAGTACGAGCTGAAGATCCGTTTTCGTGAAGTGGTCTTCTTCATGAAAATTAGCTGAAGCTGTACCCTAGGAACGCGTAGTGCTTTGCTAACACTCATCATCAGTAGAATGGAAGAAAGCCCACCTCAACGTGAGACTATCGCTTTTAGACGACGAAAAGTTATGATAATTAGGCGATCTTTATTGAAAATAGCCTGTTTTTCGTTTATATTCATAATTGGGATATTAATGTTCAATTTTAGAATATCTTATATATAAATAATTGAAGAGTAAATCGGGACGGAGGGAATATCTTGTCAAATCGCTATGCAATTGTTTTAGCTGCTGGTAAAGGAACAAGAATGAAGTCAAAATTATATAAAGTACTTCACCCTGTACTAGGGAAACCGATGGTACAACATGTAGTGGATCAATTAAAAAGTTTGAACCTAGCTAATATTACTACAGTTGTCGGTTTTGGGGCGGAAAAGGTACAGGACCAATTAGGAGATAGTTGTGAATTTGTTATCCAAGAAGAGCAGCTAGGAACAGGACATGCTGTACAGCAAGCGGAAAAATATTTAGCAGATAAGAAAGGTACCACCATTGTCGTTTGCGGTGATACACCGTTATTAACTAAAGATACCATACAATCAGTATTAGATGAGCATGAGAATACAAGTGCAGCAGTTACCATTCTAACAGCACATGCGGAAAACCCAACAGGATACGGACGAATTATTCGTAATCAAGACGGTCAAGTGAGTAAAATCGTCGAACAAAAAGATGCAACAAAAGAAGAACTAGCGGTGCAGGAAATTAATACAGGTACATATTGCTTTGATAATGAATGGTTATTCGAAGCATTGAAGAAAGTATCTAATGACAATGTACAAGGGGAGTATTATTTACCAGACGTTATCGAAATTGCTCAAACAGAAGGTAAAACAGTAGCTGCTTATCAAACAGATAACTTCTCAGAAACAATTGGTGTAAACGATCGTGTTGCTTTATCTCAAGCTGAAATTTTTATGAAAAATCGAGTTAATGAACAGCATATGAGAAATGGCGTTACGATTATTGATCCTACTAATACTTATATTGGAGTGGATGTTACAATCGGAACTGATGTAGTCATTGAGCCTGGTAGTGTATTAAAGGGGAAAACAACAATTGAAGATGAGGCAGTTATTGGCCCACATACAGAGTTAACAGATTGTCATGTAGGTGCTAATACTGTTATACGTCATAGTGTCGCAACATCTAGTTACATCGGCAAACGAGTTCAAATTGGTCCATTTGCCCATATTCGCCCTGAGGCATCACTTGGCGATGATGTAAAGGTAGGTAATTTTGTTGAAATTAAAAAATCTAAGATAGATAATAACAGTAAGGTTTCACATTTAAGCTACATCGGCGACGCAGAAGTAGGAAGTGGCGTAAATGTTGGCTGTGGGACGATTACCGTTAATTATGACGGGAAGAATAAGTATAAGACAACGATAGAAGATGATGCTTTTATCGGATGCAATGCTAATTTAATTGCGCCAGTTACGATTGGTAAAGGCGCACTCGTTGCAGCAGGTTCGACCATACATGAAGATGTGCCAGCAGATGCATTATCAATTGGCCGAGCAAAACAAGTGAACAAAGAGGAATATGCAAAAAAATATAAATAACAATTAGATCACATGGAGGGTATACAAATGTCCTATAAGGATTCATCCTTAAAAGTATTTACATTAAGCTCAAACCCGGATTTGGCAGCAGAAATTGCAGCAAATATTGGGGTGGAGTTAGGTAAAAGCTCGGTAACAAAATTTAGCGATGGTGAGATCCAAATAAATATTGAAGAAAGTATTCGTGGTTGCGATGTATATGTTGTACAGTCTACTTGTGAGCCTGGTAACCAACATATTATGGAGTTATTAATTATGATTGATGCATTAAAGAGAGCGTCAGCAAATTCCATTAACATCGTAATGCCATATTATGGTTATGCAAGACAAGATCGTAAAGCACGTGCACGTGAGCCAATTACGGCTAAGCTAGTGTCTGACTTATTACAAACTGCTGGAGCGACTAGAGTAATTACATTAGATTTGCATGCTCCACAAATTCAAGGATTCTTCGATATTCCTGTAGATCAATTAGTAGGGGTTCCTATTTTATCAAGCTATTGGAGTAAGAAGGATTTGAATGATATTGTTGTTGTGTCACCTGACCATGGTGGTGTAACACGTGCTCGTCAATTAGCGGACCGACTAAAAGCGCCAATCGCTATTATTGATAAACGTAGACCACGTCCGAATGTGGCAGAAGTTATGAATATTGTAGGTAATATTGAAGGTAAAACGGCTATTCTAATTGATGATATTATTGATACTGCTGGTACGATTACATTAGGTGCAAATGCTCTAATCGAAAATGGTGCCACAGAAGTATATGCGTGCTGTACACACCCAGTATTATCAGGACCTGCTATTGAACGAATCGATAATTCTGTAATTAAAGAATTGGTCGTGACAAATAGTATTCCATTACAAGAAGAGAAACAAATTGATAAAATTACGCAATTGTCTGTAGCGCCTCTTATTAGTGAGGCAATCATTCGTGTACATGAGCGTCAGTCAGTAAGTATTCTATTTGACTAATTTTTCTATAAAAATAGGTTTAACTCATCTTCTAGAAGGGAAATATATTATATATTCGTTATATTTCTATGGAGGGTGATTATAGTGGCAGTAACATTAGATGCACAAAAACGAGAGAATTTACAAAGTTCTTACACCAAGGCATTAAGACAATCAGGTGAAGTACCAAGCATTATTTACGGCTATCAAGTGGAACCAAAAACCGTGGCAGTTAACAGCCTGGAGTTAGTGAAGACACTTCGAGATGAAGGAAAAAATGCAATTATCTCCTTGCAGATAGATGGTGAAACTGTCGATGTTATACTGCACGAATATCAAACAGATCCATTGAAAGATGAACTCGTGCATGCTGACTTCTATGCAGTGAACATGAAAGAAGAGATGGATGTACAAGTCCCTATTTCTTTAGAAGGTGAAGCTGTCGGCGTGAAAGAAGGCGGTGTTCTACAACAACCATTGTATGAATTGTCCGTTAGAGCAAAACCAAATGACATCCCAGAACAAATAACGATAGATGTTTCCAAATTAAGTGTTGGAGATAGTATTTCTGTTTCTGATTTGAAAGATGGTAAGGGCTATGAAATCCTGGAAGATGAAGCAACTACGATTGTTTCTATTCTAGTTCCTAGTGCAGAACCAGAGGAAACACCAACTGATGAGGAACAAAGTGAGCCAGAAGTGATCAACCAAAAGAATAAAGAATAACGAGATAAAAAAAGTTATCAGGATGTTTATCCATGATAAACATAAAGACGCAACTGTTACTAGTTGCGTCTTTTCACTATGAAAGCCCGAAAGAGTGAATAGACTAAAGCTAGAGTCGCTCATAAGCGAGATGAATGCCCGAAGGACTGAAAAGAATAAATGTTCGGTCATTCATCAAAGTTAAGGTTGTTCTTTATTTGTGTTAAACTATAAGGAAGAAAAAAATAGTTAAAGGAAGACATGATACGATGAAATGTATTGTAGGTTTAGGAAACCCAGGAACAAAATATGCACAAACAAGACATAATGTAGGTTTTATGGTGATCGATAAACTTTTGGAACGCAATGGTTGGACATTAAATAAGAGTAAATTCAAAGGTCATTTCGCAATGGAAAATGTGGAAGGTGAAAAAGTGATTTTGCTAGAACCACAGACATATATGAACTTGTCAGGTGAATCGCTCAGACCATTGATGGATTTTTATAATCTTCAGCCTGAAGATGTAACAGTTATATATGATGATTTAGATTTACCATTAGGCAAAGTGAGATTACGACAAACAGGTGGACATGGTGGTCATAATGGTGTTCGTTCTTGTATCGATCAATTAGGTACAAAGCAATTTAATAGAGTACGCTTTGGTATTGGGAGACCAACAAGTCCCATTACCGTAATAGATTATGTTTTAGGTAAATTTGATAAAGACGAACAAGAAATACTAAATGAATCAATTGAACGGGCGGCAGACGCCATGGAATCATGGATCAAACAACCATTTCCAAAAGTAATGAATGAATTTAATTAATATCGTAAATGAAAAAGTCATCATCAAGTATAGTTAAAACTTTTACCGGGCACACTAATGATTAAACGAAAGCTTTCTGGTGAAGGAGGCATAGATGATGACTTTATTATATAAGTGTAGACATTGTGGAGTAGAAATAGGTCGACTTAAACCACAAATGTTGGACTTAGAGAAGCTTGGTTGGAATATGCTAACAATGGAAGAAAAAAATAAGCTTATGCATTATCAACCAGATCGAACAGTAACGCTTCATGCAATTTGTGAAAATTGTGAGCAATTATTAGAACAACATCCACAATATCATGAATTAGATCATTTTATTCAATGATCAATTGAAAATTATGTAGGACAATACTTACCCTCAGTATATACGCTGAGGGAAATCTTGTATGTTTTAGAAATAAGCTTTGGTATGTTCACCAAAGCATTTTTGCATGGTTTAACAGAATGAACATATATTAGTTTGAAGGTGTTTAGGGGGAACATTTTATGCATGAGATGAAACAATATTTAACAAGCCGTGATGATGTCCACTCGGTTATTGGTGGCATTGAGTCAGGCTTAAAGGAACAAGTGGTCTCGGGATTATCTGGTGCGTCTAGAAGTATTTTTACTACAATCGTTCAGGAGTCCACAAAGAAAAAAACATTGGTGGTTACACACCAATTAACACAAGCACAGCAATTATATGAAGATATGACAGAGTTTATGGATGAAGAGCATGTTTATTTGTACCCTGTGAATGAACTGCTTGCATCTGAATTAGCAACTGCTAGTCCAGAACTATTAAGTCAACGTATTACCTCTCTGACTGGTTGGCTGAATAATGAGAATGCCATTTTAATTGCACCTATTGCAGCACTTAAGCGAATGCTACCACCTGTGTCATACTGGAAAAAATACCAGCTTTATTTTGCGCGTGATCAAGTAATTAATATCGATCAAACATTAGAATATTTAGTGGAGATGGGTTATGTTAGACAAGATATGGCATCAAGTCCAGGAGAATTTAGTTTACGTGGTGGAATTTTAGATGTCTTTCCGATTACAGAAGAACAACCACTTCGAATTGAGCTGTTTGATGATGAAGTTGATTCTATTCGTTATTATGATGCTGAATCACAACGATCATTAGATAAGCAAGAACAAGTAGTGATTACGCCAGCATCAGAACTATTACTGCAAGACAGTGATATGGTAGCAGCATCGCAACGTTTAGAGCAATCATTAAGTGATACGTTAAAAAAGATGAAAAATACTGCAGATCAACAAGTGTTGACGGAAACGATTACTGCGGACATAGACCGTCTAAACCAATGCGAGCGTTTCCAAGAGATGAGGAAGTATGCATCCTTTTTCTATGAGGATAACTATAGTTTACTAGATTATCTACCAGAGGATGGTTTGCTTGTTTTAGACGAAATGAGTAGAATTCAAGAAACCGCGGCCCATTTAGATACGGAAGAGCAAGAATGGTTGAAGGATAATTTAGAAAGAAGTAAGGCTGTTAGAGACATTAAGCTATCGTTTGATTGGCAACATGTATGGAATAATATGAGCGGACAGAAATTATATTTATCTGTCTTTCTACGTCACATTCCGAATACCAATCCAGCTAATATTGTTAGCGTGTCCTCTCGAGCGATGCAACAGTTTCATGGACAAATGAACTTGTTGCAAAATGAAATGGAACGTTGGCAAAAAAATGACTTCTCGGTTATTATTTTCGCACCGAATGAAAGTAGAGTGGAGAAGATTCAATCTGTACTTGAAGATTATCAAATGAGCCCTGTTATAAGTGAAAAAATCCCAGTTTTACCAATCAAACAGCCGGTCATCACAACAGGAAATATTAGTGCTGGTTTTGAACTACCAATGCACAAACTTGCCGTCATTACGGAAAATGAATTATTTAAACAAAAAGCACCAAGAAAGAAACGAAAGCAGAAGATTTCCAATGCAGAACGAATTAAAAGCTATCAAGAATTACAAGTAGGCGATTATGTCGTGCATACTAATCATGGTATTGGGCGATATATTGGAATTGAGACACTAGAAGTAAGTGGTTTGCATAAAGATTTTATGCTCATTAAATATTCTGGTGACGATAAGCTGTTTGTGCCAATTGATCAAATTGATTTGGTGCAAAAATATGTTGGTTCAGAAGGAAAGGAACCAAAATTATATAAGTTAGGCGGCAACGATTGGAAAAAAGTCAAAAGTAAAGTTCAATCGAAAGTGGAAGACATTGCAGATGACCTAATGAAATTATATGCAGAACGAGAAGCGGCAAAAGGATACGCTTTTTCACCAGATACAGAGATGCAACGGGAATTTGAAGCAGCCTTTCCGTATCAGGAGACGGACGATCAGCTCCGTTGTATAGAAGAAATAAAAAAAGATATGGAAAAAGAACGCCCGATGGATCGTTTGCTCTGTGGAGATGTAGGTTACGGGAAAACAGAAGTAGCAATACGTGCAGCCTTTAAAGCAATTGCAGATGGTAAACAAGTTGCTATTTTAGTGCCAACAACTATCTTAGCGCAACAGCATTATGAAACAGTTATCGAAAGATTTCAAGAGTATCCTATCAATATAGGATTAATGAGCCGTTTTAGAACGAGAAAACAACAAACAGAAACATTGAAAGGTTTAAAAGCGGGCACAGTCGATATCGTAATTGGTACACATCGATTATTATCTAAAGATGTTGTCTATAAAGATTTAGGACTATTAATTGTTGATGAAGAGCAACGTTTCGGTGTAAAACATAAGGAAAAAATTAAACAGCTTAAATCAAATGTCGATGTACTAACATTAACAGCTACGCCAATTCCAAGAACATTGCATATGTCGATGCTTGGGGTTCGTGATTTATCCGTTATTGAAACACCACCAGAAAATCGTTTTCCAATCCAAACGTACGTTATGGAATATAATGCACCTTTAGTGAGGGAAGCAATTGAACGGGAGTTATCTAGAGGTGGCCAAGTGTTCTTTTTATATAATCGGGTAGAATCGATTGAGAAGGTCGCACAAGATATTCAAGCATTAGTGGAAGATGCGCGGGTGACATTTGCTCACGGACAAATGAATGAGTCTGAATTAGAAAATGTGATGTTCTCCTTTTTAGAAGGGGAAGCAGATGTATTAGTAAGTACGACAATTATTGAAACAGGTGTAGATATTCCAAATGTTAATACATTAATTGTGTATGACGCAGATCGGATGGGATTGAGTCAGCTTTATCAATTGCGTGGTCGGGTAGGACGTTCCAATCGTGTTGCATATGCTTATTTTACGTACCAGCAAGATAAGATCTTAACCGAGGTATCAGAGAAAAGATTACAAGCAATAAAGGAATTTACGGAATTAGGATCTGGTTTCAAAATTGCAATGCGTGATTTGTCTATCCGAGGTGCTGGAAACATACTAGGTGCTCAGCAGCACGGCTTTATTGATTCTGTCGGATTTGATATGTATTCACAAATGTTAAATGAAGCAGTAGAAGCGAAGAAACAAGGAAAAGCTGTGGAGGAAATACAACCATTTGAAGTAGAGTTAGATATTAAGATTGATGCATATATTCCGGATACTTATATTCCAGATGAGAAGCAGAAAATTGATATGTATAAACGATTCCAAAGTATTTACTCCCAAGAGGATATTCACGACTTGCGTGATGAATTGATTGATCGTTTCGGGGACTATCCAGAAGAAGTAAGTAACTTATTCCATGTATCTACACTGAAGATGATGTCTAAAAAAGAACGAATTGAAACGATATCTGAACGAAAATCACAAATAGAAGTTATTGTAGAGGAAGCGCGAAGTCAGGAATTAGATGGAGCTAAATTATTTGAATTCGCTAATCAATACGGACGACTTATACAATTAGGTACAGAAAATCGTAAATTGAAGGTTGTATTCCGTTTTAACAAAGACCAATTAGTAAAACGATATGATATTTTAGCTGAATTCATCCAGACGTTAAGCGATATGCAACGAACTTCTATCGCTTGATCAAGAAATTATGATAGATAAAGGTATAGTTTCCCAACTATTTAATCATACTAACCTTACAGCATAATTATTTCAGACAAAGAAAGATTTATGCGTGTTGTTTAATTTTAGAAAGTGAGGTTAATGACTAATATGAAGGCAACCGGAATTGTACGTCGTATTGATGATTTAGGTAGGGTAGTTATTCCGAAGGAAATTCGTAGAACATTACGAATTCGCGAGGGAGATCCACTTGAGATTTTTGTTGATCGTGATGGGGAAGTTATCTTAAAGAAATATTCACCAATTAGTGAGCTGGGTGATTTTGCTACAGAATACGCGGAGGCATTATTCGATTCTTTAGGTTTATCTGTACTTATTAGTGATAGAGATGAAATTATCGCTGTATCAGGAGAATCAAAGAAAGATTACCATGGTAAGCATATCTCTAAACAAGTTGATCAATTAATGGATAATCGTGATGCGGTATTGGAGACAAGTAAGACTACCTTCGAAGTGATTGAAAATAAAGAAGAAGAGTTAGAGGCATACTTACTACAACCAATTGTTGCAGGTGGTGATCCAATCGGTTGCATGATCTTGTTTACGAGAGACAAGAAAGATTTTGGCGAAGCTGAGCAAAAAGCAGCCCAAACTGCTGCCGTTTTTCTTGCTAAACAGATGGAATAATAATAAAAGCCAGTTATTCAATGGGTGAAATAACTGGCTTTTTACTATTCATTCTTTAGTTGTTTGTAATGATGGTTAGGATTGACGAGCAATCTAAGCATAAGATTAACTTTTGAACATTCATATAAATCCCCTAGTTGAAAATATCCTTGAGAAATACACCTAATTGATGCCCAACAGCATACATGCTTTCCGCTAATTGTGCAAGGAGATCAATGGAAAGGGTCATTCCATAAACGATTATATAGGTAGCCGCTATGAGCACGATTATATTGATCAGCGGTTGAAACTCCTTTATGTACTTTGAAAAATTCATCATGCACCCTCTTTTCTGATGGATAGTAAGTTAATTTCTGTTAATTATAGCACGAAAAGCCTATGGCATAAATTGCATTACTATATCTTTGACGATATTTAGTAAAATAGTGTATTGTGTTAAGGTGGGAAAGTGAGGTGGATTGTATGGATGAACAAATGATCGTGAAGAAAGCGCTAAATAATAATGTGATCATCGCAAGTCATTCGTTACATAAAGAAGTTATTTTAATCGGAAAAGGAATCGGTTTCAGTAAGAAAAAAGGAGATATTGTACCTCTGGAGCAGGCAGAAAAAACCTTTCTGTTAAGAGATGAACAAGAACAGGCACAGTATAAGCAACTCGTTTCTTACATTGACCCAGAAGTAATGGATGCTCTGCACGAAATCATGTTGCTTATTGAGAAACGAATGAATGAAACATTGCATGAGCATATTCATGTTGCGTTAACAGACCATTTATCATTTGCAATTAACCGTGCACACCAAAATGTTCAATTTTCTAATCCGTTTTTGTTTGAGATTGAAACATTGTACCCGAAGGAATATCAAGTTGCCGAAGAGGTTGTAGCTGTTATTCAAGAAAAAATAGGGGTACTATTTCCAAAAGGGGAAGTAGGATTTATCGCGCTACATATTCATAGCGCGGTCACGAACAAAACAATTCATGATATGAACCGTCATCATCGACTTATTTCAAAGCTGGTAAGCGTGATTGAGGAAAATCTCCAATTAAAATTAGAGCAGGATAATATTAATTATCACCGTCTGATACAACATCTTCACCGTGCGATTGAAAGGGTTTATCAAGGTGAGCAAGTAGGGGATCAAACAAATTTAGCTAAAGTATTGAAAAATAGTTATCCACTATGCTATAATCTGGCTTGGAAATTGATTAAAATAATGCAACAACAAATGAATATACAAGTAGATGAATCGGAAGTTTTATATTTAACGATTCACTTGCAACGATTAACGCAATCATAAACGTGTTACTGATTCGATCAGGCATGAGTAAAAAGGTTAATTTCGGAAAAGATAGGGGAGAAGTGTATCTTCTCTACTTTCCTTAAAATACCTTTTGCTCATGCTTTTTTTTATTGCTATTTACTTGTCTATGTTGTTAACAACAAGGAGGAAACAGATTATGTCCAAGATATTTGGAACCTTACAAAAAGTAGGGAAAGCACTAATGTTACCTGTAGCATTACTTCCTGCTGCTGGTATTCTATTAGCGTTTGGTTCAAGTTTCGCCCAAGACGATTGGGTAGAGCGATTCCCGTGGTTTGGAAATCCCGCGGTACAAAAAGTCTTAGAAGTAATGAATGAAGCAGGCGGAATCGTCTTTGACAACTTGCCATTACTCTTTGCGGTCGGTGTTGCAATCGGTTTAGCAAAAGGTGATGGAGTTGCTGGTTTAGCAGCAATTATTGGTTACTTAATTATGAACGTAACGATGGGTGTATTCGGAAATATTACAGTAGAAATGACAGAGCAAGCTGCATATGAGAATATTCTTGGTATTCCTACTTTAGGAACCGGTGTATTCGGTGGTATTATCGTCGGGATACTCGCCGCCGCCCTGTATAATCGATTTTATAATATCGAATTGCCACAGTTTTTAGGATTTTTCGCAGGTAAACGTTTCGTGCCAATTATTACAGCATTTTCATCCCTAATCTTAGGTATGGTGATGTATGTGGTATGGCCGTTTGCACAAGATGGTTTAAACGCTGTGTCACACTTTATGCTAGAAACAAATCGCACATTCTCAACATTAATCTTTGGTATCATTGAACGTGCGTTAATTCCATTTGGTTTACACCATATTTTCTATTCACCATTCTGGTTTGAGTTTGGTAGTTATACAAGTACAGCTGGAGAAATTGTTCGTGGGGACCAAGCTATCTTCTTCCAGCAATTAAGAGATGGTGTTGATTTTACTGCGGGTAGCTTCATGGTTGGTAAATTCCCATTCATGATGTTCGGCCTCCCAGCAGCAGCGCTAGCAATTTATCATACAGCAAGACCTGAGAGAAAGAAAGTTATCGGAGGTATTATGTTCTCTGCAGCATTAACTTCTTTCTTGACGGGTATTACAGAGCCTTTAGAATTCTCATTCTTATTCGTCGCACCACTCTTATTCGCGATTCATACAGTATTTGCAGGGCTATCATTTATGGCGATGTATTTACTGGATGTGAAAATTGGTATGACATTCTCAGGAGGTTTTATCGACTTCCTCTTGTTCGGTATCATGCCTAACCGTACTGACTGGTGGTGGGTTATTATCATCGGTTTAGTTCTTGCTGTTATTTACTACTTCGGATTCCGTTTTGCAATTCAGAAGTTCAACTTAGCAACTCCTGGTCGTGAAGATGCAGCGAAAGATGCTGGTGAAGAAGACGGTGAAGTAGATGACCGTCCATACGAAATTTTAGAAGCTATGGGTGGTAAAGAAAATATTACAAACCTTGATGCTTGTATTACTCGTCTGCGTGTTAGTGTTGCAGACAAAGAACAAGTCAATAAAGAACGTCTAAAACAATTAGGTGCTTCCGGAGTTATGGAAGTCGGTAACAACGTTCAAGCAATTTATGGTCCTGTATCAGACACGATTAGAGGACAGATGCAAGATATTATGGATGGTAATACACCAACCAAAGTTGTAGAAGAAAACAATGAGTCAGCAACAGATGCAAGTGTATCAGGAGATTTAGAGTTCGTAAGCCCAATGCAAGGGGAAGTAATGCCACTATCTGAAGTGCCAGACCAAGTATTCTCGCAAAAAATGATGGGTGATGGATTTGCAATCAAGCCGATAGATGGAACAATTGTTTCACCTGTTAACGGTAAAATCATAAATATTTTCCCAACAAAACATGCGATTGGTATTGAAGCAGAGAACGGTACAGAGATTTTACTTCATATTGGTATTGATACGGTAAACTTAAAAGGTGAAGGCTTCACAGCGAAAGTAGAAGAAGGTCAAGAAGTGAAGCAAGGACAAGCAATGATGGAAGTAGACCTTGACTTTGTGAAGAATAATGCGCCATCTACTGTAACACCAGTTATCTTTACAAACCTAGCAGAAGGTCAATCGATTCAATTGAATAAAACTGGCGAAGTGAACAAAGAAGATCGAGACATCTTCCAAATTAACCAGTAATTAAGAAAACACGCGTTTCCCAACGAAGCGCGTGTTTTTCTTTCGTTAACCAATTTTGCTGTATAAAAGCGATAGTCTCACGTGGAGAGGTGGGCTTTCTTCCATTCTACTGATGATGAGTGCTGGGATAAGCTCCGACAAAACACTACGCTTTCTGCGGGTACGGCTTCAGCTAATTTTTATGAAGAAGATCACTTCATAAAAATGGATCTTCAGCTCGTACTGTTCCCGCAAGAGTCTCCGTGTTTTGTCTCCGCTATATGATGCGTTCTACTGTTTGCGAGTGAAAACATGTTAAAATCATCTCCCGAGTAGGAACATATGTGGCACGGATATCTCTATCCTTAGCAAATGCGACCATCGTGTTCTATGGACATAAACCCTTTGTTGTTTTCTCTCAAACATCAGACGTGTAAATCTAGCGAAGGCAGAATACGGAGACTCCTACAGGAATAGCACAAGCCGAAAATCCACTTTGCCAAGTGTTCTTCTTGGCAAAGTTAGTTGAGGCTGTGCCTGTGGAAAGCGGAGTATTCTGACGTAGCGATAAGTTATCTACTACACTTGAAGAGAATGAGTGAGCGCATTTCATCGAATAGCTAATATGAATCGACGAAAACTCTCGCTTTTATACAGCTAAAAAAAGCTCATAGAGGGTATGTAGTTGCAGACTTTAAATAATAAGAGGAAAGTGTGTGTCTATGTTATAATGACTAGGAATTTAGATGATGAAGGATAATGATTATGACGAGTGAAAGACAGCAAAAGCATGTTTATAAGGGTGCATTGGCACTTTTGGTAGCGGGAATATTAAGCAAGGTCATTAGTGCTTTTTACCGGATACCATTACAAAATTTAACCGGTGATATCGGTTTTTATATTTATCAGCAAGTATATCCGATTATAGGAATTGCTTTTATGCTTGCTTTATATGGGTTTCCTGCTGCGATATCACGCTTTTTAGCAGAGCATCGGGAGTTTAAACATAACCGGTATATATATGGAAAGATGCTAGCAGTAATGATGCTATTTTCTGCTCTACTCTTTTTGGGGTTGTTCTTTTTCAGTCCGGTTTTAGCAAATTGGATGGGAGATAACCAGCTTATTATCCCGCTTAAGCATATATCTTGGGTCTTTTTATTTGTTCCTTTTGTGGCACTGCTTCGAGGGGTAACGCAAGCGGATGAATGGATGGAGCCAACTGCATATTCACAAATGATAGAGCAGCTCCTGCGCGCCGCTATCATTATTGTGACGGCAGTTTTCATTTTTAGTGGGCATTTAGGTGTTTATCAAATAGCAGATGGTGCAATGATAGCTAGTATAGTAGCGTTAACAGCATCATTCCTTTTTCTTTATATGTTTGCTAGGAAAAAGCGTTATTGGAGTCAGAATACTTCTGTTCAACAGAAGGGGAGTGGTAAGCTCTTTTCGAGTATTGTATTAGCAGGTATCGTTATAAGCTTGAACCATATGTTGTTGTTATTAATGCAGCTTGCTGATGCTTTTACAATGGTTCCGGGCCTTGTGAAATTTGGCATGAACGTAACAGAGGCTACTACATTAAAGGGAATATTTGATCGAGGTCAACCATTATTGCAATTAGTTACGGTTGTAGGCTCATCACTTGCGCTAGCATTGGTGCCAGCTGTGACGAAGTTAAATTGGCAATCTAATCGAGAAGATACACTAGCAAAGCTACGATTAACGATGAAGTACTGTTTAATTCTCTCACTTGGTGCAACGGTAGGATTGATTACGTTATTTCCAGAAGTGAATCAACTGCTCTTTCAAAATCAATTAGGTACAGATAGTTTACGAATGGTTACTATTTCTTTATTATTCACATCATTAGCCGTAACAATGGCCTCTACTTTACAAGGTTTTGGCTATATGAGGTGGACAGCCTACATTATCTTCGGTGGTCTGTGGTTAAAAATGTTTTTGAATGGTGTATTGATTCCTTTAGCAGGGATTAAAGGTGCAGCAATAGCTACGGTTATAACCGTTTTCGTTATTGCACTGCTATATTATTTGTTATTAAGACAACAGTTACAAGGATATTCCCTTTTCGTAATGCCTTGGTTCAAACTGTTACTAGCGAGTGCTATGATGGCTAGTGTATTAGTAATCATGAAAAAAATCGCGCTCTATTTCTTTGCATTCGACAATCGTTTCGTCTTACTGGTTTTTGTGATTGGAAGTGTCGTTGTCGGATTAATCGTCTATGCTTTAGTCGTTGTGAAGTGGCGCGTTTTAACTAAAGAAGAATGGCAACCAATATTAAAAAAAGGAAAGAAGGGACGACAATGAAGCCTTTCATTGAAATTATCGGACTTGGTGGTGGAGATATCAATCAGCTGCCATTAGGAATATATCGCAAGCTTACAAATGCTGATGTGCTATGTTATGTAAGAACGCTAGAACATCCAGTTATCCAAACATTAGAAGGTGAGGGTGTATCGTTTCAATCATTTGATGCTATCTATGAAAAGCATGATCAATTTGATGCTGTTTATCGAGAAATTACGGAAGTATTAGTAGAGAAAGCGAAGGCTAACGGTAGAATTACCTATGCTGTTCCTGGGCATCCGATGCTAGCAGAACAAACTGTGCAGCTCTTAATTAACCGTAAGGAAGTGGAAGTTGAGATTGTTGGAGGACAAAGCTTTTTAGATGATTTATTTTCCGCATTAAAAATAGATCCAATTGAAGGTTTTCAATTTGTTGATGCTACATCTTTCCAACGCCATCATTTGCAATATGAGCAGCACTTAGTATTTTGTCAGGTTTATGATGCATTTATAGCATCAGAAGTGAAACTAGCATTATTAGAAGATTTACCGGCAGAACATCCTGTATATATTGTAGAAGCTGTTGGTAGTGAGGCGGAGTCCATTCAAGAGATTTCGTTAGTAGAATTAGATCAGCAGATGGAGCTTAGTAATTTAACAAGTGTTTACATACCACCGATTGCCAAAGAAGCGTTGAGTCATCAATTCCATCGTCTAAAAGAAGTGATAGCTACATTGAGAGCACCAGGCGGTTGCCCATGGGATCAGAAGCAAACACATGAGACGTTGAGACAATATATCATTGAAGAAGCGTATGAAGTGGTTGATGCGATAGATAGAGAAGATGATGAGGCAATAGTAGAAGAACTAGGTGATGTTCTCTTGCAGGTGATGTTGCACAGTCAAATAGGAGAAGAAGAAGGATATTTCACCATTGATGATATTATCTCTAGTATTACGGAGAAAATGATTCGCAGACATCCTCATGTTTTTGGAGATAAAGATGCAACAGATGAGCAAGACGTCAAAAAACTTTGGGATGATATCAAACAAGAGGAAAAAGGCGAAGAACAAGAAAGTCTGTTAGCACACGTAACAAAAGGATTACCGCAAAGCTTATTAGCGGTGGACATTCAAAAGACAGCTGCGAAAGTAGGGTTTGATTGGAGTGAGTCAGAGCCAATCTGGGAGAAGATCTATGAAGAATTAGAAGAGTTCAAGGCTGCTAGGAAAAATGAGCAGTTTGATGCGCAGGAGCTAGAATTTGGAGATATACTATTTGCAATGATGAACTTGGGGAGATATTATAAAATTAATCCAGAAATTGCATTAATGCGAACAAATCATAAATTTATAGATCGTTTTCAATTTGTTGAGACAAAAGTAAAGGAAAGTCAGAAATCGTGGGATTCTTTTACCCTTGAAGAATTAGATGTTTTTTGGGAAGAAGCAAAAGCGTTAGAAAAATAATGATAATGTAGAGGAAGGTATTAGTATGCGATTGGATAAGTTTTTAAAAGTGTCGCGTTTAATTAAGCGACGAACATTAGCTAAGGAAATTGCAGATCAAGGTAGAATCGAGATTAATGGTAATATCGCCAAAGCTTCAACAAATGTAGCAGTTGGTGATGAAATGAAGATTCAGTTTGGTCAGAAACTATTAACAATCCAAATTGAGCAATTAAAAGAAACAGTCAAAAAAGACGAAGCGAGCAATTTATATACTATTAAAAACGAAAAGTACATCAACTAATAACGTTCTAAACTTGTCCTTTTATTCATATATTAATGATGGATAAAAGGGAGGGAAGAATAGATGAATTACTATGATAAAAAAACGATGCCAGCACAACAACAAATGGAACACCATGTGAAGATGACAAATCGCCGTCTGCTTGAGATAGATGGTGTAAAAGAAGTGGATAGTTTTGATAGTGAAGAATTTCTTCTGCAAACAGTGATGGGTTACCTCGTGATTCGCGGAGAAAATCTACAAATGAAAAATCTTGATGTGGAATCTGGTCACGTTTCTATCAAAGGGAAGATATATGAGCTATCCTATTTGGACGAGCAACATGGGGAGAAGGCTAAAGGTCTATTTAGCAAGCTCTTCAAATGACATTAAGCACACAATTTATTACCATTATTTCGATGATAATAGCTGGCGTTTATTTAGGCGCTAGTTATTATACGTTTAAACGGGTGGAACGATTGTGGACGTCAAGCATAATATGGAAATATGGACTGGAGTTATTGTTTTGGCTGCTGCAAGCGAGTGTGTTATATCTCCTCTTGTTTATCGTAAATGAAGGGGTGCTACGATTTTATCTATTATTGGCTGTCTTTTGCGGATATGCGATGTTTAAAGCTTTGTTTGAACAAAGTTTTGGGCGGGTATTAGATAAATTGATTCACATTCTTTTGTGGATATATCGTTTAATGTATCGTACAATAAAGCTTTTGCTCGTAAAGCCTATAGTGTTTGTTGTATCATTGTTAGTAGTTGTTGTGATGAAGATAATACGACTTTTATGGTTACTCTTACGGATACCCTTGTGGCCAATCAAAACACTATTATCTCTTATTATACGAATACTACCAAAAAGATTACAAAAATTTCTGCACCCATTTTGGCGTTTTTATAGTAAAATGAAAAAAGAAGACTAAATTTGCTGAAGGAGGCCCTGGTGATTATGGCTAAGCGCAATAATGTATCTCGTATAAATGACGCATATATCGAACAACATGATGCTCAAGTAAAGCGTCAAAAACGTAGAAAAAAGAAATTATACCGTAGATTATTATTCTTTGGAATTGTTGCTGCCATCATCATGATAGGTCTCGTCGCATATCATATTGATCAGCGGGTGAAGTATCATCATATGCAGCAAGAATATGCAGATCTCACTGATCAGTTGTCTGATTTAGAAAAGGAAGAGAAAAAGCTTAAAGAAGAAATAGAGCTTTTAAATGATGAGGAATATTTATTGCAAATAGCGAAAACGAATTATTTCTTTACGGAAGAAGGAGAGATTGTCTTCAAATTGCCAGAAGAGGACTCATCTTATTGACACCGTTTTAATTGCTTGGCTATAATATAGTTGCAGTATATTTTTAAAAAATCTAAGGAGGAGCAATTTTTTTATGTCAATCGAAGTAGGCAGCAAGTTGCAGGGAAAGGTAACAGGAATCACTAATTTTGGAGCGTTTATTGAATTACCTGGAGGTAAAACAGGTCTTGTCCATATTAGTGAAGTTGCCGATAATTATGTGAAAGACATTAATGAGCATTTAACTGTAGGTGATGAAGTTACAGTAAAGGTTCTTAATGTGGAAGACGATGGTAAAATAGGTTTATCAATCAAAAAAGCGAAAGATAACCCTGCACCATCTAATAATCGTCGTAAAAATCAAGGAAATCCAAAAAATAACCGTGAAAGAGGCGAATCATTCGAACAAAAAATGAATCGTTTCTTAAAGGATTCTGAAGATCGCCTAGCGACTTTAAAGAAACATACAGAATCTAAACGCGGAGGACGAGGAGCGAAAAAGGGCTAAAGCTTGCTGTCTATGTAGCGTAAAAAAGACGGATGTGACTCGTAAATATATATAAAAGAGCTACCGATTGATTTGTCGGTAGCTCTTTTTTTATGTAGACGTCATAGAGGTGGCGAATGGAAAACGCAAAGGTGGAGCTTTTACCCTATAAAGTAGCTAACGATGATATTGACTAAAACATATGCTTATAGTGCAATTATTTCCAATTAATAGAAAATTGATCATTATTGTAGAGAAGGAAAGGAATAACAAATGGATAAATCGAATAAAAAACAACCGTTCTATAAAAGAAGTTGGTTTCACACTTTATTAGCTTTTTTCGTTTCTCAGCTTTACTTTATTTTGGTGGAATTAACAGGATAGGGCCCTAAGTATAGAGAATTGACTGGATTCTTGGCAAATATAGTTGAACTGGATTTCTTCCAAACATATTTAGCATTCTATGAGAATCCATGGTTTAATATGATCACTGTAGGATTAGGAGCTTTTACCATTATTCAAGTAATGATAGGAGTAACAAAGGATAGGAAAGATAGGGTAAAAACAGTATAGCAAAAAAAGTGTGTGAAGTTATCCTGGTTTTTCGGTAGATAATGCTCAGAGCTAGCTAAATACTCCGATTTTATTCTTTCTTTACATATTAAAAAAGACTCAAGGAATATAATATGTACCCTATAGAGTAGACACTTTTAAAAAAGGACTGCTTTATAGGGTTCTTTTTTGTATACTTAAATAAAAATGGATTTGGGGGATCATGATGACTAAAAAGTATTTTACAGAAAAAGAAGTGAACGAACTATCAATAAATCC
>NZ_JAWZSR010000015.1:0-36089 GCF_033949965.1 Gracilibacillus pellucidus
CTTGCAACTTCCGCTCTTCTTCTTGCAACTTCCGCTCTTCTTCTTGCAACTTCCGCTCTTCTTCTTGCAACTTCCGCTCTTCTTCTTGCAACTTCCGCTCTTCTTCTTGCAACTTCCGCTCTTCTTCTTGCAACTTCCGCTCCTCTTCTCGCAACTTCCTCTCTTCTTCTTGCAATTTCCGCTCCTCTTCTTGCAATTTCCGCTCTTCTTCTTGCAACTTCCGCTCCTCTTTCTTGCAACTTTCCTCTCTCGATGTTTCTACATAATTCCCTTAATTTATTCATACAATATAACAAGAAGGAGGTTGAACAAATGACTGATGAGCGTAAAGATAATAAAACGAAAAAAGATCGCCAGCTGGATCATTTTCGTGTAGATGATAAAGGGAAAAAGCTGACTACTAATCAAGGATTAAAAATATCGAATGATCAATTCTCCCTAAAGGCTGGTGAGCGTGGCCCTACGTTAATGGAGGATTTTCATTTTCGCGAAAAGATGACGCACTTTGATCATGAAAGAATCCCTGAGCGGGTGGTGCATGCACGTGGATTTGCTGCACATGGTGAGTTTGAGCTATACGAAAGCATGCAACCATTTACAAGAGCGAAATTTTTGCAGGATGTTTCCTTAAAAACACCTGTTTTTGTGCGTTTTTCCACTGTAGTGGGTTCACGCGGTTCTGCTGATACTGTACGGGATGTCCGTGGATTTGCTACTAAGTTTTATACAGATGAAGGGAATTTTGATTTAGTCGGAAATAATATTCCTGTCTTCTTTATTCAAGATGGTATCAAATTTCCAGACATGGTACATGCCATCAAGCCAGAACCACATAATGAGATTCCTCAAGCATCCTCGGCACATGATACATTTTGGGATTTTGTTGCGAACAACCAAGAGACCGCACATATGGTTATGTGGCTCATGTCAGACCGAGCAATCCCCAGAAGCTTCCGTATGATGGAAGGATTTGGTGTGCACACATTCCGCTTTGTTAATGAACAAGGAAAAGCCTTTTTTGTGAAATTCCACTGGAAACCGACACTCGGTAACCACTCCCTTATTTGGGACGAGGCACATGAGCTTGCCGGTAGAGATCCTGATTTCCACCGTCGTGATCTGTGGGAAGCAATCGAAAATGGCTACTATCCTGAATTTGAATTAGGGGTACAAATTATTAATGAGGACGATGAATTTGCCTTCGATTTTGATATTTTAGATGCAACAAAAATTTGGCCTGAAGAAGACGTCCCTGTAAAAATTATTGGAAAAATGACATTAAATCGCAATGTGGATAATGTGTTTGCCGAAACCGAACAAGTTGCCTTCCATCCTGGTCATGTCGTTCCAGGTATTGATTTTACCAATGATCCATTATTACAAGCACGTCTATTCTCATATACAGATACACAACTTATTCGGCTTGGTGGACCTAACTTCCACGAAATTCCGATTAATAAACCAGTCTGTCCTTTTCACAATAATCAACGTGATGGATTCCATAGACAAACGATTAACGTTGGAAAAGTCAGCTATCATAAGAACTCTTTAGCAGGTAATACGCCATCCGAAGCTAGTGTAGCAGAAGGTGGATACCAGCATTATCAGGAAAAAGTAGAAGGACGTAAAGTGCAAGCAAGAAGTGAAAGCTTCACTGATCATTTCTCACAAGCAACATTATTTTGGAATAGTATGAGCGATACAGAAAAAAAGCATATCCTTGATGCTTTTCTATTCGAACTAGGAAAAGTGAAAAGCAAATCAATCAGACAGCAGGTGGTTGATATGTTTGCTCATGTCGATTTAGATTTAGCTGTTGCTATTGCAGAAGGAATCGGTGTAAAGCCACCTCAAACTGGGGGCTCTAACATAACAAAGGCTTCTCCAGCCTTAAGCCAAATTAATACAACATACAGTAGTCTCTCTCGAACTGTCGCAGTGATTGTAACAGAGGGATTTAATGATACGGAACTAGAATATGTACTGTCCTCCCTTAAAGCATCTGGTATGCAACCGGAGATTATTAGTGAAAACCTGGGCACAATCACTGGTCAAAGAGGTACACAATTAGAAGTAGACCACACTCATTTAACAGCTGATTCTGTCTCCTTTGATGCTGTTTATATGGTTAGAGGTAGTGATAAGAATAAAAAGTTCAATAAAGATATTGCTTATTTTATTGATGAAGCATTTTCGCATTATAAACCAATTGGAGCTACTAATGAAGGAATACCTTGGATAGAAATTAACAAGTTTGATGGTAAACCAGGTGTTGTAACAGCACAGGATATGAATACGTTCGTACAAAAATTTAATGAGGCGATCACAAAACACCGACATTGGGACCGTGAAATTGTGTGATATATCCTTATCCAACACCCAAAAAGACTCGACGCAAAGTCCGAGTCTTTTTTCATTATCCTTAAATGGTTCCTTCCATTTTTTTCGGATGCGCTAACACTGTTTTTTCATCACGTACAAACCTACCAGAACCAATCCATGCAGCAAATGCAAATATTAAATAGATTGCCTGTGTTGCATGAATCCCCTGGAGAATGACTTGCAAGCCCATTCCGAATCCAAAGGACGGTATGACAATTAGAAATGTACGGAAAATACGCTCGAACCCTTTTTCAAGTGGCAATGGCCAAATTCGAGAAAAGATTACACCTAAAGCAACACCTAAACCTGATACAACGAAAAGTTGAAGAAAAACAAGTGGTGTAGGAAACGGCCAGTCGAGTAAATAATGACCTATCAAATAAAATATTTCAAGAAATAGCGTAATGCCTATTACCTTTTGCAATGTCTTTCTATTCATCCATGGATGGAAAAGAAAGAGAATGATTAACAAACTAGCTAAAATGAGCGTCCAGTTCATCTTTTTCCTCCTTTACACTTTTACTCATCAATCTCTGGAGCACGAACATGCTCAATCAATTCCTGAATCTCTTTAGGTGGCTCTGGCGTCATTCGTGATACGATGAAGCTGACAATAAAGTTCAGTACCATCCCTACTACCCCAACACCTTGAGCATTAATACCAAAGAAACTTTCTAAAATCGGTTCATCTGTTCCTAAAATAGTTGGAGACAATATCGCACCGATCATCAGTAGTGTGAAGCCTAACCCAGCCAAAATCCCAGCAATAGCACCTTCCTTATTCATCCGTTTGTCAAAAATCCCTAAGAGGATAACAGGAAATAGACTTGCTGCACCTAAACCAAAGGCAAGTGCTACAACTTCTCCCGCAAACCCAGGGGGATTAATTCCGACATATGCCGCAATAGCGAGTGCAACCAATAAAGTAATTCGTCCGACTCGCATTCTTTGTGATTCCGACGCTTCTTTATTAAAGATCCGGTAATAGATATCATGTGATACAGCACTTGTCATTGTAATTAACAGCCCTGATGCGGTCGACAAAGCTGCAGCAAGCCCACCAGCTGCAACTAACGCAATGATAAATGGAGCAAGATTAGCAACTTCCGGCGTCGACAATACAATGATATCTCCATCAATAACCACTTCATTGTCATCACCACCTGTAAAATTCACTATTCCATCACCATTTTTATCCTCCAATTGCAATAATCCTGTTGTTTCCCACTTGTTTACCCAATCAATATTTCTCACTTCGTCTAATGGCTGATCTGCAATCGTATCAATTAAATTATATTTAGCGAACGCACCGACTGCAGGAGCAGTTAAATAAAGCAACCCGATAAAGATGATTGCCCAAACTGCTGACCAACGCGCTGCACGTACACTTTTCACTGTATAAAAACGGACAATAACATGTGGAAGTCCAGCAGTACCCGCCATTAAAGCCAATGAAACCATAAAAACATTGATCATCGATAAATTAGTAAAAGGAGCCATATATTCCGTCATACCAAGATCAATTTGAAGCTGACCTAGACGATCAACCATATCACTAGTAGTTAAAGCAAGTTGTGGAATAGGATTACCTGTTAATTGAAAGGAAATAGCAAAGGCTGGAATGAGAAATGCAATAATAATAACAAAAAATTGGATAGCTTGAGTCCACGTGACACCTTTCATTCCACCTAATAAAGCAAAAAATCCAACAATCGCCATCCCGATCAGAACACCGACAATAATATCCACCTGAAGGTAACGACTAAAAACAATTCCTACCCCTCGCATTTGTCCGGAAATATACGTAAGAGAAATAAAAATCGTAGCGATCGCTGCAACTGCACGCGCACTACTTGAATAAAAACGGTCCCCAATAAAGTCTGGAACAGTGAATTTCCCGAATTTACGTAAATATGGAGCAAGTAATAATGCTAATAGAACATAGCCACCAGTCCAACCCATTAAATAAATGGTTCCATCATATCCCAAAAACGCTACTAATCCTGCCATTGAAATAAAGGACGCAGCAGACATCCAATCAGCAGCAATTGCTGCACCATTAGCTACAGTTGGAATCCCCTGTCCGGCAACATAGAAATTGGATGTATCACGAACCCTTGACCACCAACCAATTCCTGTATAAATCGCAAACGTAATAAGAACAAGAATAATCGTAATAACTTCAACACTCATGGGAATACCCCTCCTTATCCTACTTAGCTCTCTTACTCCTCGTTCTTTAACATCTTTTTATATTGCTTATCAAGTTTATCCATCCGAAGCGCGTAAATAAGTATCAGGATGATAAATACTAAAATCGAACCTTGGTGTGCAAACCAAAACGATAAGGAAACGTTTAGAAACTGTATATTAGAAAGAGGTTCTGCAAATAAAACTCCTGCACCAAGTCCAACTAGAAACCAAACGATCAATAGTCCCATAATTAATCGGATGTTTTTCTTCCAATACCACTTTTGTTTTTCATTGAGTATTTGACTCATGATTCCTACCACCCTTTCCTTCTTTTATTAATGAAGAGTATTGACTCATGGTAAACGCTTACATTTCCTTGTGAAAATACATACGAATTGATGGTCTCATTAGTATAAAAACGAATAATAGCTTCTACCTTTTCATATTATCCTAGTTCTGCTTTTGCTCATATACACATCAAACTAATTTTTTCACAAAAAAATACTAAATACTCTAGCACTTGTATTTAGTATATAAAATATAATAGATGCTATTTCGGGATTATCATAAAATGTAGAACTACATGTTTAAAATGTTCATTTCAGTGTCTAAATAGTTAATTGAACCCTTGTAATACATCGAAAAAATGCTTAGCAACCGTCCTACTGATCGGTACTTGGGATTTATATTTGTCATTTATTATAATGTTATAAGCACCATTAAACCACGGAGTAATTTCTTCAATTACATTAAGATTTACGAGATAACTCCTATGTGAGCGATAAAATGGGTAAGCAGTGAGTTTTTCCTCCAATTCCTTCAAGTTCATTTTTGTTTCAATCACTTCATTTGTTAATGTGTGCAAGAGCAACTGCCTTCCTTCACGAACAGCATAGCCAATCTGAGATGGATCAATTACTACCATTTTATTATCAGTCGAAATAATCAACTTATCAATCTTAGGTTTTGGGTGCTGTTTTTTCATCAGTACCTCCCGCACCCGGTTCATCGCCTGATCAAAGCGTGCTTTTTCAAAAGGCTTTAGTAAGTAATCTGTAGCTTGGAGCTCAAAGGCTTGAACTGCATATGTATCATAGGCAGTTGTAAATACAATCACCGGCCTGTTCATTTCTGTATTACGCAATGTCTCCGCTGCTTCTAGTCCCGATAGTCCAGGCATATGGATATCTAAAAATAATACATCTGGTTTATATTGATGATAAAGCTCAACTAATTGCTTTCCATTCTCTGCACTCGGACATAAGATGACGTCTTCTTCCTGTGTGAGTAAATATGTCAGTTCTTCACGACCTAAACGCTCATCCTCTGCAATCATCACCTGCATCTTCATTCCGCTCCTTTGTACTGACTAGAATTTTAAACGAAACCGAACTTCCATTTACAGGAAGATTACTAAAGTGTAATTGACTTGCCACTCCACAAACCCCTTTTAGCCGTTCATTAATATTATATAAAGCTGTACCATTACCATTCGAAGGTTCTACTGGCTCTGCTCCAAGTAAGGTGAGGAGATCGTCAGAAAACCCTTTACCATTGTCCCTGACCTCCAAAAATACCCACTCCCCCTCTCTTGAGATAATTAAGTCAATTCTTCCTTTGCGTTGTTGGTCCTTTACTCCATGCTGAACACAATTTTCAATTAATGGCTGTAATGTTGCTGGAGGTATTAGTACATCCTCCACTCCCAGATCAATCTCTTTATGAATGACTAATTGGTCCATAAAACGTGCTGTAACAATTTCTACATAAGCATTAACGTGGAGCAGTTCATCCTTCAGGGGAATTAATGATTTACTAGCAATCGTGAGATTTGCTCTCATATAATGACTAAGTTGTATTAAAATATGACGCGCCTTCTCTTGATTAACCCGTAGCAAGGAATGAAGCAGATTAAAGGTATTGAATAGAAAATGGGGATTTATTTGTGCCTGAAGATTTCTTATTTCTGCTTCCTTTAAAAGCTCTTTCATTCTTTCTGCTTCAAATCCACTAATTTGATTAGAAATAATCGTACCTAGTCCTTTAGCAAGCTCAACTTCAACAGCACGAATTTGTTGAGAATGTCGGAAATATAAATTAATAAGGCCAATTATTTCACCAGATCGATAAATTGGTATCATGATCGCTGTTTTCAAAGGACAGGTATGAACACGACATCGGATCTCCTCTCGATCATATGCTAGCTGAATATCTCCTGTAGCAAGCGCCTTATGTGAAAGCTTCATTTTAAGCGGTTCTCCTAAGCGGTGATGGTCATCTCCTAGACCAACATGAGTTAGCACCTTCTGTTTATCAGTAATCGCAATCGCTGCAACATCGAGCTCCTCATACAAAAGCTTTGCCAATTTATCTGCATTTGAAATTAACGAGGCATCTTGGAGAATCGGCAATGCTTTTTCAGCAATTGACAAAGCTCTGTTTGTTTCAATTGCCGCTTCTCTTTCCGTTTCGTTAAGCGCTGCACGTATTACCATCGTAAATATTGCTAGAGCAACAGCATTAGTAATGACAAGAGGTATCCCAATTGTATTAACAAGCTCGATGCCCTTTTCCTGATCAGGGATAAACATTAACAATAGTCCCATATGGAGAATAGGTGGGAACATCCCAATAAATAATGCTTTTCCTGGTGCTATGACACGTTCATCCGAAAAAAAACGACCTGTCCAGCCTGTCATTAGCCCAGCCAATGGATGAATAAAACTATTCGCAATCCATGCATCACCACCAATAAAAGCAAGATAAATACCAGTAATAATCCCTGTCCCAAACCCAACATATGGTCCACCTAATAGTCCAGCAATCATAACCACTACCATACTGAAACCAATCAGCACCTCATTAGATGACACTTCGGTAAATCTCGACTCAAGCTCGATTGTATCTATGTGGATCAACACACCAATATGTATACCTAATATACCAATGGAACCAAATACGAGTGCAAGATAAATCACCGTATCAAGCGTTATATCCCTATCTAACAATGAACGAAAACCGGGAATTTGTGCTAACATGAAGGCTGCCAAGAGTAATAAGCTTATTCGTTCAAACAAAACAATCGTAAGGTCAATCATACGGAGCTGCCTCCTGTTTTTCGCTATACATTTTCCGTAACAAATGCTGATAGCTATGTTCATCCTTTTTCCCTGTGATGGTTCCAATCACTCCACCAGCAAAACTAGCAGGAATTGATAAGATTCCAGGATTAGCAAGTTGGACAAGTCCGTATCCCTCCGAGCCTATGACGACAAGTGTAAGTGACACTATAAAGCCCGTTATTATTGTTGTATAGGCCCCTACTGCATTATATCGTTCCCAATAAAAGGTAAGAACAAGCAAAGGGAACAAGGTTGAAGCAGCTATCGCAAATGTAAGAGATACGAGAAAAGCAACATTACTTGTTTCCATTTTCATCGATATAAGTATCGATAATATACCAATCATCCCGGCTACCATTCTAGCTATCTGAAGTTGTTTTTTCTCATCGACCCTTTTTTGCTTCCAAAGGTAAAAATAGATATCATGCGCAAAAGAAGATGTTGCTGCAAATACTAGTCCTGTAACGACAGCAATAATCGTTGCAAAGGCCACTGCCATTACAAAAGCAATAAGAAAGTCACCACCAACAACTTCCGCTAGCAATAAAGCTGCCAAATTTCCACTCGCATCTGCCTGTAACAATACCTCACTTTCAACAAGCGCGATAGTCCCTATTCCTAATATAAGTGTCATTAAATAAAATAATCCAATAATCCAGGAAGCAGACATAGCGGACAATCGTGCTTGTTTCGTATTTTTAACTGTCAAAAAGCGAAGAAGTATATGAGGAAGCCCAGATGTTCCTAATATTAAAGTTAAGATAAGTGAGACCTTCTCGATAGGATGTTTGAATAGATTACCCGGTTGAAAATATGATGTTCCATAAGGACTTTGCTGTATTGCTTCATTCATTAAGCCAACGAAATCCCATTCTACCCATGACAACACAATAAATACAACGAGTAGCGTGCCACCCATAAGTAGTACGGTTTTTATAATCTGTACCCATGATGTCGCAAGCATTCCGCCGAATACTACATAAACAGTCATTAAAATACCAATAACACAAACAGCTATCTTAAAATCAACACCAAGTAATAGACGAATTAATAAACCAGAGGCAACCAGTTGTGGAATCATATACAAAACAGAAATACAAATACCACTAATAGCTACTACAGCCCGCATCTTATTGCTAGGAAAGCGTGCTGCAATTACATCCGCTACTGAATATGTACCGAGACGGTGAATTGGTTCCACAATGAGTAATGATAAAATCACATATGACATAAGAAATCCCGTCGCATACAAAAAACCATCATATCCATAGAATGCTACCAGTCCAGTAATACCAAGAAATGAAGCAGCACTAATAAAATCACCGGCAATCGCCATCCCATTTTGCATACCAGACAAACTACCTGCTGCCACATAAAATTGATGAGCCGTTTTGCTCCGCTCTGCTGCCCAATGTGTGATAACAAGCGTCCCAATTACAATAACGATAAAAAAGATGAAATAGGTGACATTCATGGTCTCTCTCCCCTATTGTCTCGCGATTGCTCCAAGCTTCTAATAAAAAAATAATGCCAGATACCTACTCCCCATGCGAGGATAAATAATAAAAAAATATGTCCCCATGCTAAAAAGAAAAAAAATCTATTTACCTCGGTAATAAAAGCGACTAACAATAAAGGAATTATTACAAGAAAAAGAATGGTAATAACAGCGGTAGAAACAAGCTTACGATGTTTTTTCTTTATTTCGGCAACCTTCGAGGAAGCGGTTTCATTTTTGTTGTTTTTTAACACATTAACCCTCCCTTTATGAAGGAATTAAGCTACATTACCCACTATCTTTATGATATGTAATTATAATCTAGCACAGATAGTTGTGTCAATTTTGTGAACAAACAAGAAAGTAATGAAAAATACGAAAACTTTCTTACGGAATTATACCGAACCAAATGTAAACCTTTCCGTATAACAAGTTGACAATTCATCTATTTTACTTTACTATTTTTTCAGAGAGGAGTAATTCATATGCAAAAAAGCAAACACTTCACAGCACTCGATTTAACAATTGGCAGTATATTTATTGCATTAATGGCGGTTGGTGCTAACATTACATCGATTGCCCCATTCATGGTTGTTGGCGGTGTACCGATTACATTACAAACATTTTTTGCTATTTTAGCTGGACTCATCCTCGGTAGTAGAATGGGTACTATCGCCATGATTGCCTATACTTTATTAGGACTAGCTGGAGCTCCTATTTTTTCACAGTTTTCTGGTGGCATCTCAACCATTCTTTCGCCAACTTTCGGTTTTATCCTTTCCTATATTATTATGGCATATGTAACTGGTAAAATAGTCGAAAAAAAACGGAGCCTTCCATTGTATCTTATCGCTTCATTTGTTGCCCTCATCATCAATTATTTAATAGGGACAAACTGGATGTATGGAGCTTATCTTTTCTGGTTTGATGCGCCAAGCTCCTTTTCCTACAAGCTTGTATGGTATTGGATGGCAGTACCATTGCCAAAAGATGTTATTCTCACTATTTGCGCAGGAGTATTTGCCTACCGAATGGAAAACAGAATTCTATCCAAAAGTAGATACAGACAACAACACTATTGAGAGTCATCTATCTAGATGACTCCACCACGCCATAAGACCCACCTTCTTATTAGAATACTAGCAAAAAATAATACTTTTATCCCAAAATTTACAGTAGCTTAATATTACTTTGTTATACTTTGTCATTGTATGAAGCATTTTACGAAGTAGGGGTGAAAAAGTTGAAAAGAATGGCTGAATCACTGAAATTATTCTTATCCAAAATAAACTTACAAACAAGACTACTATTTATTTTTCTTATGTTACTGATTGCATCGATTGCGACGGTGGGCTTGAATACCTATCTTCAAGCAAAACAGACAACATTGGAAACAAATGAAAACCGTCTTGCACGAGAAGGAGAATTAATCGACTACGTATCTAGTAACTTGAAATTTTTATATGTGAGTGATGAGGAATACTTTATGCAGCAATTAGAAGCGGAAGTGCGCTCACAAACTGAACGCCTTGCAGAAGAAGGAATGACGTCAGCTACTTTTATGATTAAAGACGAGCAGTTAACCCCTTTTCAAGTGAGTAGCGAAAATAACCTATCTTTCTCAGATAGTTTACTAAATGAACTAGTCAAACTCGATAGTGGCATCACCCATAAAAAAATACAAGGAACAGATTATACACTTGTTGTAGAGAATTTAGCGGATCAAATTGGCGGCCATTATGTATTAGCTGTTTCGACAGATTCCTATATGGGAGCAGTCAATAGTATGGCACAAACGGTGTTAACTGTTACTATCGCGACGCTTGCACTCTCAATTTTGATTATTTTCTTATTCGTTAGAAGCCTGACCAAACCTCTCAACAAATTAAGAAATACGATGAGAGAAGCACGTAATGGCAGTTTAAGTGTTGCAGAAATACATACCTCTATCCCTGAGATTACGTCACTACATAAAAGTTATGATGCTATGATCCAACAAATGCAATTAATGTTGAAAGAATTGAATAGCACTACGACAGAACTAGAAATGACAGGAGATCGTCTGAAGGATTCCTCTAGTAGTACGCTAGCAGCAAGCGAACAATTAATTGGATCTATTAACATTGTAAAAGAAGGAGCAGAACAAACTGCAAATAGTTCAGAAACTAGTACAAATAGTTTCCATGAGATGAAAGGAAAAATTGATTCTTTATTAGAAAATATGGATATGGTGGATCAAAGCTCACAACTGATGAATCAATCTGCTATTTCAGGTGAACAAAATACGACACAGTTAATCGATCAAATTACTGCATTTGGTGAAGGGTTTAAGCAATTAAATAAGACCATTCAAACGGTTAATGCACACTCATCTTCCATCACAAAGCTCGTCGATTTAATTAAAGGAATCGCAGAGCAAACCAAGCTTTTAGCGTTAAATGCTGCGATTGAAGCCGCTAGAGCTGGTGAGTCTGGTCAAGGATTTGCGGTTGTAGCAAACGAAGTAAGAAAACTAGCAGAACAAGCTGCAGGTGCAACAGAAGATATTACACATTCGATAAAGGAAATGAATAGTATTACGACACAAGCATCTAGTGAATTTGAAGAAATGCACACTAATATTACCACTAATTTAACGATGGCAACTGATACAAAGTTATCTATTGACGGATTAATGACGCAAATTGATACGGTAAATCAGCAAATCAACACAATGGAAGCAGAATTACAAAATGTCCACAACACTCTACCTGAATTAGAACAAAGCTCTGTTAGTCTCGCCTCTGTCTCACAAGAAACATTAGCTAGTGCAGAGGAAATGTATGCAACAAGTGATGAACAAGTCCGACAAATGAAACGAACACATGAAATAGGTTTACAGCTTACCGACTTATCACAGTCACTAACACGATTAACGGAACGATTTAAAGAAAAGAATGCTTAGAGATGTTTATCTCTAAGCATTCTTTTCTTTATCAGCACCACTACTTTTTTCACCCATTTTCCAAGTGAAATTAAGACTTCTAGCATATTGCTGACAAGTTTTAGAGGATTTATAATGTAAAGACCATTTTGGTGCTCTTTTGCCCCTTCATGGGAACGATACCACATTGTGAAATTCATCACTAAAAAGGGGAAGTCCAACATGAAAAGCATTCAAAGTCGTTTATTATGTATGTTAATTATTTTTATCCTTCTTCCTTATTTTTTGTCTGTATTAATCATTTATCATTATACAAAAGAAAATGTAGAAAAGCATGAACTGGCCAAAAACAAAGAACAGCTAAAGGAAAGTTCTGCCGAATTACAACAATATTTTAACGAACTTATTCACCTACCATATATTTTATACCGTGATGCGGAATTGTTCCAAATTTTCAACAATGAGCGGAAAAACATTACCTATTTGGAAAAAAGCATTCAACATTTTTATTTAATGCGTGAGGAGATGAAGCAAGTTCGTTTTTATTTAGATAAAGGAAAAGAATCCATTACGGTTTATAATGCGTTCGTTAGTTCAAGTAAATCACAACCAAATCTTTTGCAACAGCCATATATAAACAAACTCTACTCATCCAATCAAAAAGAGATAATCGAAGCTCCTCATCCATTAGAAAATTATAATAACACTGCAATCGTCCCTCAATCAGACCATACAGAAGTCATCACTATTCATCACAAAATTACCGATGTTTTTTCAGGTGATTTTCTAGGTGTAATTTCAATGGATATACAGTTGGATGAAGTAAGTCGAATTGCTGGGGATTTAATTAAACATAAGCAAGAAAAAATGTACATACTCAATGAAAACAATCAAATCATTTTCAGTAATGATAGCCAAACAATCGGGCAACCAGTCAGCAAACAAGTGTTGAAAGTCATAAACAGACAAGTTGAAAGCGAAGATATAGTATTGTCCAAAACATTGACAGAACCACTCGATGATTGGCAATTAGTGAAAATAACACCGAAAGAAGTTTTATTTCAAGAAGTGCGTCAAACAACTTATCCAAGTATTATTGCTGGAATTATCGTCGGAATATTAGGATTTATTATGGTTAGTTTTATTACATATAAAATTACTAATCCTATTAAACAACTAACTACTAAAATAAGCGCGATTACTGATAGTTATACTACTATTCCTTTCAATGACCAACGGCATGATGAGATCGGCTATTTAGAAAAACAGATGAAAGAGATGATGAACCGCATTAACGACCATATTGACCGAGAATATAAACTAGAACTTGAAAATAAAGAGAATCAATTTCAAGCGTTAAAATCACAAGTAAATCCACACTTCTTATTCAATGCTCTACAATCAATCGGTACAGTAGCATTAAAATCGGATGCACCGAATGTGTATAAGCTCATAACCGCTTTATCTAATATGATGCGTTATTCTATGCAAGCAAATAATTGGGTCAAAGTGCGAGATGAAATACATTATATTGAAAGCTATCTTTCCTTACAGAAAGAAAGATTTCAGCATCCAATTAATTATCAAATAGACATAAGCAGTAAGCTATTAGATATGCTTATACCTAGTATGATTTTACAGCCGCTTGTAGAAAATTATTTCAAGCATTGCTATGAAAAAGGATTTACTACTGCACAGTTACATCTGTTCGGTGAACGGTGGGAGTCTTATCTTTACTTTACAGTAAAAAATACAGAAGCAACGATGAAGAAAGAAGCAATAGATCAGCTTAGAAAATCTATCTATTCTTCCATACCGCCTACTCAAATGGCAACAGAACATATTGGTTTAAAAAATATTCATGAGAGACTTGTATTGAATTACGGAGAAAAAGCAGGTATAGAGATTGATAATTGGGACGAGCAAGGCTTTATTGTAGAGATTTTTATCCCACTAGATGAACAACATATCCGAAAGGGTGAATAAACGATGAAAGTATTGCTCGTAGATGATGAAAAAAATGTAATTGATGTAATGAAAATATTAGGAAAGTGGAAAACATATGGAATAACCACCATATTAGAAGCTAACTGTGGTAAAGAAGCAAAAAACATAATAGAGAAAGAAAGACCTGAAATTATTTTTACTGATATAAAAATGCCGGGAATAAATGGACTCGAATTAATGACATGGTTGGATACAATCTCCTATCACGGAAAAGTGATATTTGTCACTGGCTATCATGATTATTCGTATATGAGGCAAGCAATCAAACATAATAGTTTTGACTATTTACTTAAACCAATTGAAGCAGATCTATTCAATCAAATCTTACAAGAAGCCGTCGAAGCTTGGAAACAAGATTATTTGAACAGTAATATCACGGAAGATAAATATGCCTACAACAAAGTAGTGACAGATGCATGTCTTGGCGAAACATTTGATATCCATGCTCTGTCTTCTTCTCTTCCAGAAGCTGAACAATATGAGGTAACACTACTCTCTTTTTATCACACTCATTATGCCGATCCGGTGATAGATACATTAGCTAACAAACTCTATACACAACGACTAGGCAATGCTTATTCATTATTAATAGATTATAATATTTGCCTAGTACTTACATTAGAAAATGAATGGTTTACAGTGGAGAAATGGCTTAGTGAACAGATTGAATGCTCAATCCGAATCGTTACTAGCAAAAAGCCTCAACCATTAACAAGATTGCCTGAAACATTTAGCATATTGCAAAGAAAAATGCATGACAATCAGTATAGACATATACAACAAGCAGCACAATTAGAACAATTGAATAGAATGCAAGATATTATTTCCTATGTAAATGATTACTATATGGAAGATATTAGTCTTGAAACATTATCAAACTTATTCTTTTTAAGCCGAGAACATATCTCGCGTAAATTCAAACAAGAAACAGGATTACCATTATCCAAATACGTGACAAAATTACGAATAGACCAAGCAAAATATTGGCTCGTAGAAACAGAGGAAACCATTTATTCAATAGCTTTGATGCTTGGTTATCAAGATGAGAATTTCTTTTCAAAATTATTCAAAAAAATGACAGGTTCCACCCCTTCAGAATATAGAAAAGCAACGGAGAGATGAGCAAATGAAAAAAATAGTAGTTATCATCCTTTTGCTATTATCTGTTACAGCCTGCCAATCAGAACCAAGTAAAGATGATACAAAAGAAACAGAACAAACGATTACCCTTACAATCAGAAATCCAAAAGTAGAGATCGCTCCTGCTTTTGAAAAAATGATTAAAGCATATGAGAAACAGCATCCACATGTTCAAATAGAAGTATCCACAGTAGGTGGTGCGCTTGACAACTATTCTGACTTGAAAGCACAGCTAGCAGCAAATGAAGGTCCTGATATTTTCACTAATCCAGGTTATGAAGCTACTGATTTATGGGAGCCATATTTAGAAGACCTTTCTGATCAAACATGGGTACAACATGCATACCCTGAGACATTAGAACCTATTACACGTGATAATCACATCTATGGGATGCCAATGAATTTAGAAGGCTATGGTATTATTTATAATAAAAATCTTTTTCATCAAGCAGGCATTAAAGCTCCCCCTACTACCTTTTCTGCATTACAGACAGTAGTAGAGAAATTAGAAAAAAAAGAAATTACACCCTTTGCAACAGGTTATTATGAAAAATGGAAACTTGGTGACCATTTAATGAACATAGCTATTGCCCAACAGGAAAAGCCAGATCAATTCATTCAGCAATTAAAAGACGGAACAATCTCCATCGAAAAGAACGAGCAAATGGATCAACTAATAGACTTATTAGACTTAACGATTGAACATAATGGAGCGGATCCTCTTTCCACAGATTATATGACAGAATTGCAGCAATTCACATCTGGTGAAGCTGCAATGATTTTACAAGGAAATTGGGTTCAGCCGATGATCGATAAACTACATCCACAGATGGAAATCGGGATATTCCCAATCGTCATTAACGAGAAGGCAACAAATAACGCATTACATATACATGTACCAAGCTATTGGGTAGTAAATAAACAAATTCCTTCTAAAAAGAAAAAGGAAGCAAAACGACTATTAAATTGGATGGTCCACTCAGAACAAGGACAATATTTTATGACAAAAGCCTTTCACTTTATTCCTGCTTTTGATCATATCGATGTTTCTGAATCCAATCCAATGGCACAAACAATTACACAAGTTTATCAAGAGAACCCGATGATAGCACCTAATTGGTCCAATCTACCTGCTGGATTGAGGGAATCTTTTGGCACAGATACGCAACAATACATTAAACATAATTGGAGTCATCATCAATTACTAAAGGCTTATCAACAATCATGGGAGCAAGCCTATTAAGTTGCCCAATCTTAGACAAATAAGCATACTCCCATTGACCTAATCAATATACAACGAAATTTGTATCAATATCCAACATTTCTATCTTGTCATTCCTCTCTTATACTATTATTTGTAACAAAGCCCGGGCGAACCAAAGGCATCTTAGAGGAGGAATACGATGAAGTGGGAAAGTCTTATAAAGAAGGCATCAGTATTAACACTTAGTACAGCCATTTTAGTTGGAGGTAGTGGTCTTGTTCACGCAGAAACAAAAGCACCACAAGACTACAAAGAAGATTACGGTATCTCTACTATTACACGTTCAGATATGAAAGATATGATTCAACAACAAGGTGACGAGCGATTCACCGTACCAACATTTGATCCAGCTACTATCCGTAATATCCCTGCTGCTACAAAAGTGACAGAAGATGGGACAGAAATGAAATTAGATGTATGGGATACATGGCCATTACAAAATGCAGATGGTACCGTTGCAGAATATAACGGATATCATATTCTATTCGGTTTAGCAGGTGATCCTAATCATGCAGAAGATACGTTCATCTACTTATTCTATAAAAAAGCGGATGATCAATCTTTAGATGCATGGAAAAACGCTGGACGAGTATTCGATGATAATGATAAGTATGAAGCGAATGATGAATACTTAAAAGATTTATCCGAAGAATGGTCTGGTTCTGCCACATTTACATCTGACGGAGAAATTCGTTTATTCTATACAAACCGTACAGGTTTCGATGAAGCAAAAGGTCTTTACGGAAAACAAACATTAACAACTGCACAAGTTAATGTTTCAGAAGTAGCAGATGGCACGCTACAAATTGATGGTGTAGAAGATAACAAATCCATTTTTGAAGGTGGAGACGGTTCTGTTTATCAAAATGTTACACAAGCTTTCGGTGGAGATAACATCAACTGGGATGATAATCATACATTAAGAGATCCACACTATATCGAAGATAACGGCCACAAATATCTTGTATTTGAAGCTAATACAGGAACAGATTACGGATATTCTGGTGAAGAGTCTCTTTATAACCAAGCTTACTACGGAAAAAGTAATCATTTCTTCCAAAATGAAAAGAACTTGTTATTAGATAGCCCTCAAAGAAACTTTGCTGAATTAGCAAATGGCGCTATCGGAATTGTAGAAATCACTGATGACTATGAATTAAAAGATGTCATGAAACCATTATTAGTTTCTAATACGGTTACGGATGAAATCGAACGACCAAACATCTTCAAAAAAGATGGAAAATGGTACTTATTCACAAGTACACGTGGATCTAAAATGACGATTGATGGTATTAATGATGATGATATTTATATGCTAGGATATGTAGCAAATTCCTTAACAGGCAAATTTAAGCCGATGAACAAAACAGGAATCGTTCTTCATCATGACCTTGATCCATATGATATTACTTGGACTTACGCACATTATGTTATTCCTCAAGAAGATACAGATGAAGCGGTAGTTACAAGCTATATGACAAACAGAGGATTCTTTGAGGATCACAAATCTACTTTTGCGCCAAGTTTCACATTGAAGCTAAAAAACAAAAAGTCAACAGTTGTTAAAGATAGTATCCTTGAACAAGGACAAATCACTTTACAAGATTAACGAAAAAGAAAATGTCGATTCACTCGGCATTTTCTTTTTTACTATACACGAAGGAGGGAAAGGTCTTGAAACAACCCATAACAACAGCGAATAAACGATGGATCATACTTGGTTCTCTGATCATAGTGATCATTATCTTGTTTACTTTATTCCATAATACAGTGCCTTCTTATAACCAACAAAATGAATCCTACTCCTATCGAGCTAATTATCATTTTACCGTGCCACAACACTGGAAAAACGATCCTCAACGCCCTATTTATCTGAATGGCAAGTATTATTACTATTACCTTTATAACGGAGATTATCCTGAAGGCAATGGAACAGAGTGGCGACTTGCCACTTCTAAAGATTTAGTTAATTGGGATGACCAAGGAGTTGCCATTCCAAAATACACCAATGAAAATGGTGATGCCTGGTCAGGATCTGTTGTTATCGATCACAACAATACGGCTGGTCTCGGTGAAAACAGTCTTATCGCACTCGTTACACAACCATCTACCAATGGGATACAAGCACAATATCTCTGGTACAGTACAGATGAAGGGCAAACCTTTCAATCTCTTCAAGATGAGCCAGTTATGGCAAATCCTAATGCAGAGGATTTCAGAGATCCGAAGATCATTTGGGATGAGGTCAATAAACAATGGGTTTTATTAATGGCAGAAGGAGCTAAAGTTGGTTTCTATGTATCAACTAATTTACAAGATTGGCAATATACCGCTGACTTCCAGACAGAAGATATCGGTATCGTAGAATGCCCTGACCTTTTTCAACTACGAGCGGATGATGGCAGTATGAGATGGATCATGGGGGTAAGCGCAAATGGATTAGATCAAGGCAAACCCAATACTTACGCTTATTGGATTGGTGACTTTGATGGGAATCAGTTTATAGCAGATCACAAAGACCCTAAATGGCTTGATTATGGATTTGATTGGTATGGTGGTGTCACCTTTGAAGATGGTGAAAGTGACGATTACTTTAGTCATCGATATGCTCTAGCTTGGATGAATAATTGGGCATATGCAGATCAGACACCTACACAAGAAGAAGGATTTAATGGACTTGATTCCATTGTAAGAAAAATTGAATTAAAAAAGAATCATACAAATGGATACTATCTTGTCTCCCAACCTATTCAGAAGCTCAATCAACTGATTAACGAGACCATTCATTATCCTGAAATGACAGTTGATGGTACTGTTACTCTCGATGATAATGTTGACAGCTATCAATTAAGTGCTGATATAAGTTGGGATGAGGCAAAAAATATCGGTCTAAGACTTAGAGAATCAGCCAATCAAGAGCGTCACATTGATGTCGGCTTTTTCCCTCAAGACGGCTATTCCTATGTCAATCGTACATTTACAAATCAACCAGATGATACACATACTATGACAGAAAGCACAGCGCCAATGGATCCACTGCAAAAAGATGCTCATATCCATATTCTTGTTGATAAGACTAGTATAGAAGTATTTCTAGATGACGGAGAAATAGCATATTCTAATCTAGTTTTTCCACGTCCAGAAGATCAAGGAATTTCTCTATTTTCCGAAGACGGACAAGCTGTTTTTAAAAATGTTGAGATTCACAAAATGGATGCAATCGAGTAAGTGGGTATCTACCCACTTACTCAACTAACCGCTCTTACCACGCTATATTCGCTTAATCGTAATAGCCTCTCTCATTTTATTTAACGCTTCTCTTCCCTCTTCCCCTCTGTTCATCAGAACATTCACATATAATAAATCAAGCAATGTTAACTGAGCTATACGAGATGAAAATGCTTCTGTTCTAAAATCAGTTTCGCCTGAACTTGTATAAAGCGGGATATGCACTGCAGTACTTAACGTTGATTTCGCAAAGTTTGTAATCGCAATCGTTTTCACATTTTGCTTCTTTAAGATATTTAATATATGCAAAATATCTTTCGATGATCCTGAATGTGAAATAAGCACTGCACAATCTTGCTCGTCAAGTTGGGAAGCAGACATTAATTGAAAATGAGTATCTACTGACGCCTGTACAGGTAATCCCGTACGAATAAACTTATGGTAGGCATCCAATGCTACAGTGTTGGATCCTCCACTTCCATAAAAATGAATCTGTCGTGAAGACAACAACATATCTACTGCTTTTTGTAATTGTTCTTCATCGATAAGTTTTAAAGTTTCTTCCAACGCTTTCATATTAGTATGAAAAACCTTTGCGGCAACATTATTCATCTCGTCATCATGGCGGACCTCTTCATGTATATCTTGCATGGAAGATACTACTTCAGAAGCTAACGCAATTTTCATTGCCTGATAACCTTTATAACCTATCCGCTTACAAAATCTGAAAACAGTCGAATCGGCAACATCTAAGTCCTCTGCCAATTGATTAATAGAAGAATGAATAATTTGATTCGGTTTCTTCAAGATATAATCAGCAATTTTCCGTTCTGTAACGCTAAACTTTGGATAATTTCTTCGTACTTTTTCTAAGCATGTTTGCTCTTTTTTTTTCATTAGCATTCTCCTGAAACTATCTTTACTTTCATTATACAAGATTAGTCTATGAAAAAAAATATTTTTTGTAAACGCTTGAAAAAAGAATTTTTTTTCGTATAATTAGAAAAGAACGAAATTTTTTTCGAAAGCGAGTTGATAAATATGCAAATAGGAATGATAGGCTTATGCAAAATGGGATATCAACTATCGTTAAATCTAATAGATAAGCAGTATACGGTTATTGCGCATGATTCAAATGATGAAGCCTTGCAGCGTATAACGAAGGATGGAGCAAAAACAGCTTAAACTATTGAAGAGTTAGTTACTAACTTAGATGCGCCACGCACAATTTGGATAATTGTACCAGCAGTAGATGCTACAGAAACAGTATTTCAATCATTACTGGATCATCTTGAAAGCGGTGACCGAATTATTGATGGCGGAAATGCTCATTACAAAGATTCCATTAACCATGGAGAAATCTGTAAAGAAAAAACATCTACTACTTTGATTGCGGGACAAGCGGTGGCGTAGATAGCGCTCGGAATGGTGCATGTACAATGATTGGCGGAGATGAGGAGGAATTTAAAAAGATAGAAATGCTTTTTAAAGACCTTACTGTTGAAAATGGTTATTTATATACTCGTCCAATTGGAAGCGGTCACTTTCTTAAAATGGATCATAATGGAATTGAATATGGCATGATGCAAGCAATCGCTGAGGGATTTGAAGTTTTGGAAAAGAGTCCTTTCTCTTATGATTATGAAAGGGTTGCCAATGTGTGGAACAATGGATCTGTCATTCGTTCTTAGCTGATGAAGATGCTTTCAAAAAGGATCCAAACCTTGATTAAATTAAAGGTATTATGCATTCATCTGGTGAAGGAAAATGAACAGTTGAAACAGCACTCGATTATAAAATGGCAGCACCTGTCATTACACTTGCCTTGATGATGCGTTATCGCCCATAGGAGGAAGACACGTTTACAGGAAAAGTCGTTGCTGCACTCCATAATGAATTCGGAGGACATGCAGTAACGAAGAAATAAAGTGAGCCTACATTGATTGCTAGTGAGACTTATCAGAAAATTAGCGTCCGTTTATCTCTCATTTAGTATCTCAAAGCTTGAAATCGAGTATGACGGACTCTTGCATTATGATAAAAATATAGAACAAAGGATGGAAACAACATGTCAGATCAGATGTTAATTCTTATTGCGTTAGCAGGAATTTTTCTACTATTATTTCTTGTTATACGAACAAAATTACATGCATTCGTCGCCTTGTTATTAGTTAGTTTAATTGTCGGGATTTTAACCGGTATGCCGCTTGGTGATGTGATTGATACAATGGAACAAGGTATGGGAGGAACATTAGGCTTTGTTGCAGTCGTCGTTGGTCTAGGGGCAATGTTTGGTCAAATGCTTGAAGTATCTGGTGGTGCTGATCGTTTAGCACGTACAATGATCAATAAACTAGGCGAAGATAAAGCACAATGGTCATTAGGTATTACTGGATTTCTTGTCGCTATTCCTGTCTTCTTTGATGTTGGATTTATTATTCTTGTGCCAATTGTATACGGTTTAGCAAAGAAAACTGGTAAATCATTGCTCTATTACGGTATTCCTTTACTTGCAGGACTAGCTGTTACACACAGCTTTATCCCCCCAACACCAGGTCCCATTGCCGTTGCTGATTTAATCGGCGCTGATTTAGGATGGGTTATTTTATTTGGTGCATTAGCTGGTGTACCTTCCATGATTATTGCTGGTCCATTATTTGCGCGATTTATTTCAAAGCGCATTCATGTTGTTGTACCAGATTATATGAATATGGAAGAAGTAGATTATGATAGGGAATTACCGAGTTTTGCACTAATTGCTTCTATCATTTTAACACCTTTAGTATTAATTCTTTGTAATACATTTTCTGATTTCTTTTTAGAAGAAGGTCATATAGTTCGTGATATTTTTACTTTCTTAGGCCACCCATTTGTTGCATTAACGATCGCAACGATTCTAACCTTTATCTTTTTAGGAACGAAACGTGGTTATACACGTCAAGAAGTACAAGATATAGCGAATAAAGGTCTTGAGCCTGCCGGAATTATTATTCTTGTAACAGGTGCAGGTGGTGTTTTTAAAGAAATGTTAATTGAATCTGGTGTAGGTGATGTAATTGGTAACATGATGGCTGGTTCTAACCTGCCCCCTATTCTACTAGCATTTCTAATAGCTGCTGCTGTTCGAGTTGCACAAGGATCTTCTACTGTATCCATGGTAACTGCAGCAGGACTTGTTTCACCTTTAATCGATATTTTAAGTCTAGAGGGACCTGTCTTAGGACTAATGGTTATCGCTGTAGCTTCTGGTGCAACCGTACTATCACACGTTAATGACTCTGGTTTCTGGCTAGTAGGCCGCTACTTCGGGTTAGATGTGAAAAACACATTAAAATCATGGACCATTATGGAAACATTAATTGGTCTTGTCGGTTTAGCTGTTGCACTTATACTCGGAATCTTTATTTCGTAGCATTTTCAGGAGTTGTCTTACTTAATAGACAGCTCCTGTTTTTAGTTCAGATTTTACCATCGTTATGTGGCTTAAAGCGCCTGTACGATCATAATGCGGAGTCCTTTCTTATGAAATAATAGATATTAGCTATTAGTACTTTGTTCTTCGTTTGTCTTTGATTTATTCCATTCTTTCCAACACAAGAAAGCTCCGGTTATCCCTGTAATCGCCAATAATATTCCAAGGATACTACTGTAGATAGCTTGCGCATGCATTAACCGAGCGAACCCACTTCCCCCTAACAACCCTGATATAGCTCCTAAAAATAGGAGCCAATTTCGATTTTCTAACGTTTTATTTTTCATTTTCTTACACCCTCGCTTTAGACTTTCAAATATATTCCTTTTTTCTATTTTAGCATATTTTATAACACAAAAAGACTATCCTCTATATAATAAGAAATAGTCTTTCTATCATTATCTATTTATAAAAATTGTTTGATGCAATTAGTTCATCAACTTTATAAACACAACTTTTAAATAATTAAATTCCGGAAAATTATTTGGCACAGTAAAATCTTTCGGCAATTGATGCGTTTCGATAATTTTGTAACGAGTATTTGCTTCTTTAAATGCTTTATCAATCAATTTTTTAAACTTTTGCATGTTAAAACTTGCGTTATTTGTAGAGGCAATAATGAGCCCATCGTCATTAGTAATTTTTAAGGTATCTTTTAATAACTTCGGATAATCTTTCGCACTACTGAATGTCATTTTCTTTGTCCTTGCAAAGCTTGGTGGATCCAATACCACAACATCAAATTTGATATCTTTGCGATCTGCATAACGAAAATAATCAAACACATTCATTACCTTAATGTCTTGTGCTTCATAATCAATTTCGTTAACTGCAAATTGCTCAATTGTCTTCGGTAGACTACGTTTTGCCAAATCCACACTGGTTGTCGATAACGAACCACCGAGAGCCGCCGCTACAGAAAACGCACCTGTATAAGAAAATGTATTAAGAACTGTTTTCCCTTCTGAATAGCGATCCCGTAATGCTTTTCGTACCTCACGTTGGTCTAAAAATATGCCTGTCATTGCTCCATCATTTAAATCTACCGCATATTTCATTCCATTCTCCAAAACGATTAAAGGAAATTCTCCCTTTTCACCTGACACATAATCATCCTGATCGATATATTGCCCATTTTTATTAAAACGTAATTTCTCATATAGACCACGCACATTAACTACTTCATTCAAAGCTTGATAGATGTCTTCACGGAAAGAATAAATACCTTCACTATACCAGCTCACCATATAAAAACCATTAAAATAATCGATGATTAAGCCCCCGATACCATCTCCTTCCCCATTAAACACACGGAATGCAGTAGTATCCTCTGCTTGATAAAAATAAGTACGCTTACCAACTGCTTTACTAATTTTTTGCAAGAAAAATGTTTTATCAAGCTTTTCTTGTTCTTTCTGTGTTAAAACCCAACCGATTCCTTTATTCTGTATACCATAATACGCCGTTGCTAGATAGTTACCTTGAGTGTCAACCAAACGTAATATATCTCCTTCCTCAACCGTCATCCCTGATAAATCAATTGTTTCTTTTGAGAGTAACGGATAGCCATTACTTATATGTTTAACCGATTTCGGTTTTACCTTTGCTTCTACTAACTGTCTCATATTGTCATCCTTACTTTTATGATTTATTTTCATTATGCCATTATTTAATCGAATAAGCGAATGATGTTGTATGCCATAACCAAAAGGCAAAGTAGTCAGTTAAAAGCATTGATATAAAGGAAGGGGCAATCAGCGGCAATTAATGTCTCCTTGAATGAAAATCAACATACTTACTAACCCTATGAATGACTGAAAAAGGGGATTTTTTCTTTTTTGGGTGTTCATTAGCTCTATGAGTGGCCGAATTTCGATTCTTCTCTTGTTCGGGCGTTCATCAGCTGTTATGTTTGTATCACATGATTTCGCTCGTTTCCTCTTCAATACTTTCAATATAAAAAAGATATGAACCCTACCCTAAAAGGGAGATCATACCTTTTCTCACTTCAAGTAAAAAAGTTTGTTATCCTTACGGAGAAGTTATGTACTTTTTATCAGTTATACTGGCTTTCGCTTTAATATAAAGAATGCACCAGCAAGAGAGATTAATAGCGCGAAAATCGGCACTAAACTAGTGATTTCTACAACCCGGAAAAAATGAGCTATTAATAATGCAACAAGAGAAAAAATGCCTAAAATAATACAAAATCTAGCGACTGTATACATGTTAAGTTCCATGAATCTCCCTCCTTTTATACCATATTATAACATATTTTTATTTCAACATAGTTTGTAACAAAAAAGACTACCTCCTAAGCTTAGGAAGTAGTCTTTTGCTTCACAATATTACATCATACCTGGCATGCCCATGCCGCCCATATCAGGTGCACCGCCACCAGCAGCACCGCCTTCTTCTGGAATGTCTGCTACTACTGCTTCAGTAGTTAAGAACATTGCAGATACACTTGCTGCGTTTTGAAGTGCTGAACGAGTAACTTTTGTTGGGTCTACAATACCTTCTTCAACCATGTTTACCCATTCACCAGTTGCTGCGTTAAATCCAACACCAACTTTTTCACCTTTTAGACGTTCTACGATTACAGAACCTTCTAAACCAGCGTTAACAGCAATTTGACGTACAGGAGCTTCTAATGCACGAAGAACGATGCTTACACCAGTAGCTTCATCACCTTCAAGCTCTAATCCTGCAACTTGGTTGTATACGTTAAGTAGTGCAGTACCACCACCAGCAACGATACCTTCTTGAACTGCTGCACGAGTTGAGTTCAACGCATCTTCAATACGTAATTTACGTTCTTTTAATTCTGTTTCTGTTGCCGCACCAACTTTAACAACGGCTACACCGCCAGCAAGTTTAGCAAGACGTTCTTGTAATTTTTCTTTATCAAATTCAGAAGTAGTTTCTTCTACTTGGCTACGAATTTGTGCTACACGAGAAGCGATTTGATCTGGAGCACCAGAACCTTCTACGACTGTTGTGTTTTCTTTCGTTACAACTACTTTAGAAGCGCGACCTAATTGCTCAATAGTAGTGTTTTTAAGATCTAAACCAAGATCTTCTGTAATAACTTCAGCACCAGTTAATACCGCAATATCTTCTAGCATTGCTTTACGACGGTCACCGAATCCAGGAGCTTTTACTGCTACTGCATTAAATGTACCGCGAAGTTTATTTACTACTAATGTAGCAAGTGCTTCACCTTCTACATCTTCAGCGATTAAAAGAAGTGGTTTACCTTGTTGTACAACTTGCTCTAGTACAGGTAATACTTCTTGGATATTATTGATTTTCTTATCAGTAATAAGGATGTATGGATCTTCAAGCTCTGCTTCCATTTTATCTTGGTCTGTTACCATGTATGGCGAAGCATAACCACGGTCAAATTGCATACCTTCTACTACTTCTAACTCAGTAGAGAAACCTTTAGATTCTTCAATAGTGATAACACCATCATTACCAACACGTTCCATTGCTTCTGCAATCAATTTACCTACTGTTTCGTCAGCAGCTGAAATAGAAGCAACTTGTGCGATAGAATCTTTACCTTCAATTGGGTTAGAGATTTTACGTAATTCTTCTGTAGCGATTTCTACCGCTTTTTCGATCCCACGACGTACACCTACAGGGTTTGCACCTGATGCAACGTTTTTAAGACCTTCTTGAATCATCGCTTGTGCAAGTACTGTTGCAGTAGTAGTACCATCACCAGCTACATCATTTGTTTGTGATGCAACTTCTGATACTAATTGCGCACCCATGTTTTCGAATTTATCTTCTAATTCGATTTCTTTAGCGATTGTTACACCATCGTTCGTAATAAGTGGTGCACCGAATTTTTTATCTAAAACAACGTTACGACCTTTTGGCCCTAAAGTTACTTTTACCGCATCTGCAAGTGTATCCACCCCACGAAGCATTGCGCGACGTGCGTCTTCACTAAATTTTAATTCTTTAGCCATTGTAAAAAACCTCCTTAAAAATATAGAAAAACGTTATGTTATTTATCCTAAATGATCTTCGCTATACTTAGCCTACGATTGCTAAAATGTCGCTCTCACGAAGAATTAAGTATTCTTTACCTTCATATTTTACTTCTGTACCAGCAAATTTAGAGAAAATAATTGTATTACCTTCTGCTACCTCAAGCGCAACTTTTTCTCCATTGTCTGTTACACGTCCAGAACCAACAGCTACAACTTTACCTTCCTGTGGCTTTTCTTGCGCAGAATCTGGAAGAACAATTCCACTCGCTGTTTTTTCTTCTTGTTTTACAAGTTCAATAATGACACGATCACCTAATGGTTTAAGCATCTTTGTTACCTCCTTGGATTTCTCATTCATTATTTGTCGATTATTAGCACTCGTTAGTTAGGAGTGCTAACACAATTATTATGATAATGAACTATCTATTTTTTTGCAAGTATTTTGACAGTTATATAGCAAAAAAATTTCTCCGCTTCTTTACACATACTTCTATGTATAGACGTAGTGTTTTAATTTTATTCTAAAGTTGTGTTAAAATACGTATCATGACAGTAAAAGATTTGTAAGGGAGTCGTTATTCTTTGCCAAGAAAATATATTTACTTAATTGTGACGTACATTGTTACGCAGTTTTCGATTATCTTAGCTCGACCGTTTATACCTGCAGATATGACGTATGAAGAGCTAGAAATTTTTGCTGCAAATTGGAGTATCGTATCATTTAGTGTAGCTACCATACTATCCATTATTATTCTAAGAGATGAAATAAAAGAGTTCTTTCAATTAAAGCAAAAGAAAATTGGCTCAATTATTTTATGGTCTGTACTTGGTGTTTTTATGGCGATGTTTGCACAAGCACTTGCCGTTTTAGTCGAATTTGTTATCTTTAGAATTCCACCTGGTTCAGAAAATACAATGAATTTAACGGATACTGCTCGTCAAACCCCGTTATTTATTATGCTGATTGCTGTGCTAGGACCTATCTTAGAAGAATTAGTTTTCCGTAAAGCTATTTTCGGTTCACTTAATAAAAGGATGAACTTCTTCCTAGCTGCATTAATATCAGGACTTGTCTTTGCACTAGTTCATCAAGACTTTGATCACATTTTAATTTACACATCAGTAGGAATGGTTTTTGCCTTTCTATATGTACACACGAAACGAATCATCGTACCAATTATTGCACATATGTCGATGAATAGTATTGCTCTAATTGCACAGTTCTCTCAAGATCCAGAGGAAATAAGACAGATAAGAGAACAATTCGAGCAGTTAATGATGATTCTTATTGGAGGATAATAATATTATGCGTATTTCACCTTTACGTTCTGCCATCTTTTATTTTGCATTAGGTATATTGTTTACCTATATTGCTATTCAATCGGCAGACGATACTGTGTTTAGTTTTATCACGATCTTATTAACAGCATTTGCAACAATTGACTTCGTTGTTGCGATTAGACTGATAAATCTACACTTTCGTATAAAAAAAGCGAAGAAAGAAAAGGAAAAATAGACGCTCATCGGCGTCTATTTTTTTACGTTCTATTCATCGCTGTTCTCTAATGGATAATGCTTCATAAAATAAGCCAAGGATTGTAATTCTACTGCTAAGTCAATATGGTGTACACGGACATTTTCTGGTACAGTTATTCGTGCCGGAGTAAAATTTAATATGCCATTCACACCAGCTTGTATAAGACGATCGGTAATATTTTGTGCCTCTGACAATGGTACAGTTAGAATTGCTACTTCAATATGCTCCAGATGTTTCTCCAAATCGTTAATATGGTGTACTTGAATATCGCCAATTTCTTTGCCAACTTTATCTGCATCCGCATCAAAAGCGATTTCAATTTTTGTATTATTATTTTTAGTGAAATTATAGTTTAAAAAAGCGGTTCCTAAATTACCTACTCCAATTAAAGCAACAGGTGTATTTTCATCTTGATCTAACGTTTTACGGAAAAAGCCTAATAAATACTCCACATTATAGCCGTATCCCTTTTTCCCTAACGCACCAAAATAAGAAAAATCTCTTCTGATCGTTGCAGAATCTACTTTGATTGCATCACTCAATTCTTTCGATGACACACGTGATTTTCCTTGAATATGAAGGTTGTTTAAAAAACGGTAATAAAGTGGTAGGCGTTTTGCCGTCGCTTGTGGTATTTTATTCTGACTCAACATCGATCATTCCCCTTACTACACTTCGGTTTAAATTTGTGAATGTTTTTACTTATGTTTTATTTTAACAGAAAAGTAGACAATTGTCGTGAAATAATTCACGAAGGCAGAATGCACTAGCTTGCAGTGGTATCTGCTTTCCGATACACTTAACGTAGTAGAGGTGAGTACAAATGATTTATTTACAAACGAACAATTTAACGAAAAGATTTGGCGCTGAGCTAATCTTATCTAATATAAAACTAGAAATAAAAAGTGAAGATCGTATTGCCATTGTTGGGCGCAATGGAGCTGGTAAGTCTACATTACTAAAAATAATTGCTAATCAACTTAGTTATGATGAAGGAGAAATCCACAAACCAAAAGATGTATCATTAGGCTATCTTGCCCAACATACTGGTCTTGATTCAACGGAAACGATTTGGGATGAAATGTTGAAGATCTTTGAGCATTTTCAAAAGGAAGAAAAATCGATACGCCAGATGGAGCAACAAATGGGAGATCCTGATTTAATCACTGATAATCAGAGATATGAACAATTACTTGCTAGTTATGATCAAAAACAGGAAAATTTTAAACTTGCTGGTGGATATCAATATGAAGCAGATATTAAAGCAGTTCTAAATGGTCTACATTTTCCTGAAAGCATGTGGACAACCTCGATTGCAACATTAAGTGGTGGCCAAAAAACACGACTAGCATTAGGTAAGTTACTCTTAACAAAGCCTAATATTCTAATCTTAGATGAGCCGACTAACCACTTAGATATTGAAACATTAACATGGTTAGAAGGCTATTTAAATAACTATCAAGGAGCTGTCGTCATCGTATCGCACGACCGCTATTTCTTAGACAAAACAGTAAACACTGTCTATGAAGTATCACGTCAACATTCAACGAAATTTCATGGCAATTATAGCGATTACTTACAACAAAAAGCTGCAAACTATGAACGTGATCTAAAACTTTATGAAAAACAACAAACAGAAATGAAGAAGATGGAAGAATTTATCCAAAAAAATCTTGTTCGTGCATCCACAACAAAACGTGCACAAAGTAGACGAAAACAATTGGAAAAGATGGAAGTAATGGATAAACCAGCTGGAGATGAAAGCTCAGCCAAGTTCTCCTTTACAATTGACAGAAGAAGTGGGAACGATGTATTGAAAATTAATGACCTTGCATTCCGTTACCAAGAAGCAGATCCATATATATTTTCACAGCTAAATCTACACCTTGATCGTGGAGATAGCATGGCACTTGTTGGACCTAATGGTGTCGGAAAATCTACCTTATTAAAAACGATTATTGGACAGTTAGATCCTGCTTCAGGCAGTATTCAACTCGGAGCTAATGTACAGATCAGCTACTATGATCAAGAGCAAACACAATTAAACGAGAAGAAGACTGTTTTGAATGAGCTTTGGGATGAATACCCGATGATGAATGAAAAGGACATTCGTACCATACTAGGTAACTTCTTATTCACTGGTGATGATGTGTTACGTCCAGTATCTGCTTTAAGCGGTGGGGAAAAAGCGCGCCTTGCTCTAGCAAAATTAATGATGGAAAAAGCAAACTTCCTTTTGCTTGATGAGCCAACTAACCACTTGGACTTAGATAGTAAAGAAGTGTTAGAAGCCGCATTAATAGATTATCCAGGTTCTATTCTATTTGTTTCACATGATCGTTACTTTATTAATAAAATTGCTACACAAGTATTAGAAATGCAATCGAACAAGACGACGCTATATTTAGGTGATTATGATTATTATATAGAGAAGAAGCAGGAAGAACGCGAACTTGCTGAATTGAAAAAAACAGAAACACAAGCAGTAGAAAAACCAGACAATACGAAATCTAACTATGAGAAAGAAAAACAACTAAAAAAAGAACAACGTAAAAAGGATCGCCGTATTAAAGAAATAGAAGAGGAGATTGAACAAATCGAACTTGAAGTAGAAGAAATCGATCAATTACTATGTGATCCAGAGATTTTTCAAGATCATGAAAAATCATTAGAGCTAACAACCAAAAATGATGCCTTAAAAGAACGATCAGAAGTATTAATGGAAGAATGGGAAGCATTACACGAATAGTGTAAAAGGACATTTTGCCTATCCAGCATGATGTCCTTTTTTATCTCCCACTTATTCACAGTCTTATCCACTTATCTATATTTGTTTTATCAGTTATCAAGTGTTTTATCCACATTATCCACAGAAAAACAATAATTTTTCCACAATTCTGACTAATTTTATCGTACTTGTTATATCAACATTTATAAGATCGTTCATTTCGTGTTGTGGATAACTTAAATTATCCACACTTTTATATTTTTTTATACTGTAAGACATTGAAAAACTCAGCAGGATAGTAAAAAACACTAGAGCATTTATCGCTCTAGTGCTGATCTTCTTGCATATCTTTCTAAACTTAAGCTTGGATTGGCATTTAAGTCCCAGCCTGATCGATGTCCTTGATTGTAAGCAATCGATCCTGCTGCTGCAATCATCGCGGCATTATCCGTACAAAGTGATAACGGAGGGAATAATAACTCCATCTCTTTTTCTTGTTGGAACTTATCTTGCATTGCTGTTCGTAGCCCTTTATTTGCCGCTACGCCTCCTGCTACAATCACTTGTTTCACACCGTATTGTTTCGCAGCCTGGAATGTTTTTTCTGTCAATACTTCGACAACACTTGCTTGAAAACTTGCAGCTACATCTTCTTGCTTGAACGTTTCACCCTTTTGCTTCGCGTTGTGTAGGGTGTTGATAACTGCCGATTTTAATCCACTAAAACTAAAGTCAAAAGAATCTTCTTCTAACCATGCACGAGGGAAATCAATATTTGCCTCCCCAGCATGTGCTAGTTGGTCGATTTTGGGACCACCTGGATATGGCAACTCTAATGTTCGTGCAACTTTATCATATGCTTCACCTGCTGCATCATCTCTAGTTTCACCAATAATCTCAAACTCACCGTGATCTTTCATTAAAATTAATTCGGTGTGGCCACCAGAAACAACTAATGCTAATAATGGAAATTCGAATTCTTTTTCCAAACGATTCGCATAAATATGACCAGCGATATGATGAACACCTACTAGTGGCTTTTGATGTGCATATGCTAAACCTTTTGCCGCATTGACACCTACTAATAATGCACCTACTAACCCAGGTCCTTCTGTCACGGTCACAGCGTCTATATCTGTCATTGTTACATTTGCTTGTTTAAATGTTTCCTCTAAGACAATCGTAATCTGTTCGACATGATGTCTTGAAGCAATCTCAGGAACTACGCCACCAAAACGTTTATGGCTTTCTATTTGAGAAGCTACTACATTAGCAACGATTTCTCGACCATCTTTTATAATTGCTGCAGCTGTTTCGTCACAGCTTGTTTCAATCCCTAATATATATTCACTCATAATTTCACCCACAATACTAAAGCATCTTCTTGATTATCGCTATAATAATTTTTTCTGATTCCACCAGGTTCCATCCCAAACTTCTTATACATACGTTGAGCAGTAAGATTAGACACACGTACTTCTAACGATAAATGATGAATCTCATGTGCAACTGCATAATTAATCACATATTGAAATAACCCTTGTCCATAACCCTTACCTCTATAATCCGGATCGATCGCTATATTCGTTATTTGCGCCTCGTCTAACACCATCCAAGAACCACAGAAGCCAACTACTTGTTCATTGACTGTCGCAACAAAGTATTGCGCATGCTTATTGTTAGTCAACTCTTCTTCATATATATATCTCGGCCATGGAGTTGGAAATGAACGCTCTTCGATAGTCTGTACGAAATCTATATCTGATAACTCCATTTTTCGAAATGCAATATTAGCCATTTTTCTCTTGTTCCTTCAACCATTTCACTTCTGCTTCTACTAAACGGATATAATTCGGTGTTAACTCGTGGACATTCTCTTTATCATAAGCTTCTGCCATAAGTGCTAATTGTCCTGGGCGAGGCAAATGATCGATCAAAGAAGGAAAAATAGCGAATTCTCCTAATCTTTCTTTAATCACTTCTTCATGCAACACGATATCTTGACTAAGAAATAGGACGGGCTGTTCATATTTCTTCAGTTCATCGAGCCACTGTTCCATTACTATATTTTGATCTTCTTGTTTCACTTGAATTTGGCCGTCCACACATTCATATAGTCCTGTATAGACTAAGCCTCGACGCGCATCAAAAAAAGGTGAAATCAATATATTTTGCACATGCGCATTTTGTGCTAATAACTCTAAGCTTGAGATTGCAACAATCGGAATATTAAGTGTCCATGCCATCGTTTTGGCTGTTGATAAACCAATACGCACTCCTGTATAAGAACCAGGGCCTTTGGCAACAGCGATCATATCTAATTGATCTGATTTTGTTTCTGTTTGCTGCATAACATAATCAATCGCAGGCATTAAACCTACAGAATGATTTCGTTTCATATTTGCCGTATACTCTGCTTTTATTTCACCATCTTTGCTAACCGCTACTCCTAATAATTGATTAGAAGTATCTATTGCTAATACATTCATTCCTGTAGCTCCTTACATACTGATTCAAAATGATCTCCAAGTGGAGTAAAAATCAGTTTTCTTGTTTCATCATCCACTCTTTTTATTTGAATTTCTAATCGTTCTTTTGGAAGATACGCCTCAATAAAATGTGCCCATTCTACGACTGTAACACCTTCACCACGAAAATATTCATCAAAGCCGATATCCTCTTCACTATTTTCCAAACGATATACATCCATATGATACAACGGCATTTCACCCATATATTCTTTTACAATAGTGAACGTCGGACTATTGATTGTCCTTCTTACACCTAATCCAGCTCCTAATCCTTTTGTAAAAGTTGTTTTACCTGCTCCTAAATCACCTTCTAATGTGAGAACATCATTAGGTTGCAATAACACTGCTAACTTATTTGCTAACTGTTTAGTCTCTTCTTCTGTTCTCGTTTCGAAGACATATTGACTCATTATTTTATCACCCTCTTAGATGTGTGTAGCCTGACTTTGCTAACTTATTTAATGTATTACCATCACGCAACCAAACAGTACCATTCTTTTTTTCATCGTCCTGTACCATTCCAATTGCTGTTATCTTTATATTTGTTTCTTTTGCTATCTTCTGCAATGTAGCCCAATCATTCGCTGGAACAGTCCCTATTAGCTCGAAGTCCTCTCCACCTGATATCTTCCAATCTAAACATTGCTCTAGTGTAAAATCTGCTAATAACGGATGACTAGGTACTTGATGATAGTCAATAATCAAGGTTTTATTAGAAGCTTTAGCAATTTCATTTGCCTCATTACTAATACCATCGCTTATATCATTTAACGCCATTCTCTCTATACTACTACAATGATTAATAAAAGACACTCTTGGCGTTGGCATTCGATGCCTATTAATCACATACTGATATCGCTCATAATCTGTTTCCGATTCGTCCAATAAAATATGCAAGCCGCAAGCTGCATCTCCTATTGTCCCCGTTACAAAGATTATATCATTTTCTAGTGCATCACTGCGATATCTAGCTTGTCCTTTTAAAACTGTTCCTAATACAGTAATAGAAAGAACTAATTGTTTCCCAGAAACCGTGTCTCCTCCAATTAAGTCCATCTTATATGTGCTAGCTAATTCATCCATTCCTCGATATATTTCATGTAATGCATGAGAAGACCAACTATCCGGAATAACGATAGAAACAACATAAGCAACAGGCTTTCCCCCCATAGCTGCAATATCACTTATATTTGCAGCTAAAGCTCTATAACCTATATGAAAAGCGTCTGTAGTTTTAGTAGAAAAATGAACATTTTCCACCATTGTATCTACTGTCATAATTGTATCTTCATTCGTATATCTGACAATTGCTGCATCATCACCAATTCCTTTTACTACAGAAGATTGACGATAATATGCTGGTTGAATGGAATCAATAAAATCAAATTCTTCCAACAACCTCACCTCCAAAAATTGCTACATATATGTATCATACCAAATACTCAAACAAGGTAACAGTTTATTCTGCTAACTTCTACTATCTATATAGTAGAAAAAGACGTTTCCATCATATTTTCCTTAACGCACAAAAAAACCTTAAGCATCAGAACTTAAGGTTGAATAATATCATTAGTTATTAAAAAAATGGCGGTCCGGACGGGACTCGAACCCGCGACCTCCTGCGTGACAGGCAGGCATTCTAACCAACTGAACTACCGGACCAACTAATTATTTCATTTTAAAATTTGGTTGCACCCAATGGGCACTACGATTATTTTCTAACATAGAAGTTTATTCAACGTAGTAAGAAAATTTTGGTTGCGGGGACAAGATTTGAACTTGTGACCTTCGGGTTATGAGCCCGACGAGCTACCAGACTGCTCCACCCCGCGATAATATGAATAAAATAAAAGCCTGGCAACGTCCTACTCTCGCAGGGGCGTAAGCCCCAACTACCATGGGCGCTGAAGAGCTTAACTACTGTGTTCGGCATGGGAACAGGTGTGACCTCTCCGCTATCGCCACCAGACTATATAAATGTTAGGAATATACCCTAAAAACTAGATAAGAATGTATCAACAAGTTCAAACGTAAAGATATAGTTAAGTCCTCGATCG
>NZ_JAWZSR010000016.1:0-27985 GCF_033949965.1 Gracilibacillus pellucidus
TCAATTCCTCTTTTAGTTTTTCGAAATCTAGTGTAAAATTGATTTGGGTCATCATATATTCCTCCTGTTTATTATTTTCGTGGTTGAAAACATTGTAACATGAGGAACTATGATGCCCTTTCTTTTTACACAATTATATAGACTTAATCCTATCAGCGACTTTTCTTGCTCGTTTTTCATTTTTTCGTCGTCGAGAAGCTCTATCAGCGACTTTTCTTTCTCTTTTTTCATTTTTTTGTCTTCCTAGAGAAGCCATTATTTCCAATATCAAACAAAACCGCTAATTAAGACTCACTAACTTTTTTCATATTAATACTTGCTTCGGCAAAGGCTGTTTGAATATATTGAGCAAATTCTAATGCGTGCTCACCATCACCATGGATACAAATGGTATCGGCTTGAATCGATACATCTTCGCCTTGAACAGATTGGACTTTTCCTTCTTTCACCATGCGAACGACTTGATCGACTGCGACTTGATGATCTTCAATCAAAGCATTTGCTTCTCGGCGTGAGGTTAATGAACCATCTTGTTGGTACGTACGATCAGCGAACACTTCACTAGCTGTCTTCAACCCTATTTTCTTCCCTGCTTTAATTAACTCACTGCCAGCAAGGCCGAACAAAATTAATTCTGGGTCTACTTGATAAACAGCTTTAGCAATTGCTTCTGCTAGCTCCGCATTCTTGGCAGCCATATTATATAAAGCGCCATGCGGCTTCACATGTTGAATTTTTCCACCTTCTGCTTTAACGAAACCGGATAGCGCACCAATTTGGTAGACAACTAAGTCATGCGCTTCTTCAGGTGATATACTTACTTCTCTTCGTCCAAAACCAACTAAGTCTTGTAAGCCTGGATGTGCACCAATCGCCACATTTTTTTCAATTGCCAGACGAACCGTTTTACGCATAGTAGTTGGATCGCCAGCATGAAAACCACAAGCAATATTGGCACTCGTTACATAATCTAAAATCTCTTCATCTCTTCCCATTCGGTAAGCCCCAAAGCTTTCTCCCATATCACAATTGATATCTACTATATTCATCATTATCCCCCCATGTAGCAATATTTCAATTTCATACCACACTTTAATTCAGCAATTTTTCGCTCTACTTTTATATACAGTCTTTGTGCTTCTGCAAGTGAAATTTCTACAAAACGGATTCTATCACCCGGCTTAGCTTGTGCTAAAACAGGTAAATCCACGCTGATTACTTGGCCAATTTTTGGATAGCCACCTGTTGTTTGCCTGTCAGCTAATAAAATAATCGGATTACCATCTGCAGGCACTTGAATAGTTCCAAAATTCACCGCTTCCGAAATCATTTCCGCTTCCTCTGCTAAAGAAAGCTTTTCTCCCTCCAATCGATAGCCCATTCGATCAGATTGAGTAGAAATAAGATATTCTTCCCGCAAAAATGTTCGCTTACTTGCTTCTGTGAATAAATGAAACTCTCTACCTTTTGTAAATCTAATTGGCTGTCCTACTTCTCTTTCTAGTACTCTATCAGGATCAACCATCCATTTTTCTTCGATCACTCTATCATCTGATAATGCTTGCAATTGTGTGATAATTTGTTGAGACATATCACTGATTTCTCCAAAAGTAAGCTCATCATCCACTTGTAATGCTCTACCTTTAAACCCGCCAATACTTGCTCGAATATACGTTGATCTACTATTCATCACAGTAGGTATCTCAAAACCACCTGCTACAGCTAAATAAGCACGACAATCTTCCTTACTATTACCAAACTTTAATTCTGTGTGAGCCTTAACGAAAACAGGTCGCCATAACGCCACTTTCTCGCCTTCAATCGTTGCGGATAAATCACCACCACAAATAGCAATGAGTACATCCTTATCAAATTGAATCGTTGGACCAATTAACGTCATTTCCAGTGTTGGCATCTCTTCTTTATTACCAACTAATATGTTGGCAACCCGATGCGAAAAGGTATCCATTACTCCACTAGCTATCACACCATATTTTTGGAACCCTCTCCTACCTAAATCTTGTATTGTTGTAAGTAATCCAGCTTTCTTTATCGTCATCATACAAATCTCTTCTCCAATTCTTGGTACTCTTCAAGACTAATAGAGGTAAATTTAATTTGATCGCCAGCCTTCAGCAAACTAGGTGGGTTTGTTTCAGGTGTAAATAGTTGTTTTGGTGTGCGGCCGATTAATTGCCAGCCACCAGGAGTTTCAATCGGATAAATACCTGTTTGCATACCAGCGATTCCTACAGACCTTTCCGGAATGGCTAATCTCGGAGACTCTTTTCTCGGTGTAGCAATCTTCTCCGACATCCCGCCAATATACGGGAATCCTGGTGCAAAGCCAATCATATAAACGATATATTGGCCTGATGTGTGAATGTCGATCACTTCTTCTGGTGTTAATTGATTTACCTTCGCTACCATCTCCAAATCAGGACCTAATTCACCACCATAGCAAACCGGAATTTCAACAATTCTCCGCTGCTCTTTCAGCCGATCCGTAAAATGAGCAAAAAGACTATCAATCTGCTGACATACATAGGTGTACGGCATTTGATCAAAGGGAATAGTTGTTGCTATTTTAAATGGATCATAATAAATCGTTACAGTTGTAAATGCGGGAATATACTCAATCATCCATTCAGGTGGATGCCCGTCAAGATAGTTTGTGACTAATTGAACTTTCTCGTGTGTCTCTATATCAATCTGTTGTGAGAGTTCAATTAGAACCGCATCCTCTCCTAAAGGAAACAATTCATACTTCAATTCTCCGACCTCTTTTCTCTTGTTTGTTTGAACAAAGCTCCTATACGCTGCACATACAGGGCACGAGCTCCTCTTCAACAAACATTGTAAATATCATAGTCTAATTCCTCTTTGTTATGTTATACGAAACTATCACTTTACGTCAAGTTTCTTCACATCATTTGTTCACTCTTACCTTTTTCACACTATCTTTCTTTACTGTAAAAAGGAAATTCATTATCACTGCACGAACCAACTAGCCATGATAAATTAGTTCACGTTACTTCTTATTATAATGCAAATTGTATGGCAAGCCTACTATTCAAGCTCGCACCACATATAAAAGGGAGGTTCAGACGAATGTCCAACCTCCCTTTATTCAACCTATTATCCCTAATAAATTGATATACACAACAACAATCGTAATCGGCACTATCCACATCATGACGAATCTCCAGCTCTTATACCAAATAGGTGAAAGCTGATTAGACATCGTAAATTGTTCGCGCACGATAGCTTTATCCATACGATGAATAATGAATATAGCAATTAACAAACTGCCTAAAGGTAGTAAAATGTTACTCACTAAATAATCTGTTGCATTGAATACTGTTTTATCAAAAATCTTAAAATCACTTAATGCACTCATTGACAGTGCTGATGGTACACCTGCGATAAACATCACAAGCCCAGCTATCCAAGTCACCTTCACTCTAGAACGTTTTCCACTTTCGGTAAATGCCGACACGATAATTTCTAACAAGCTGAAAGCCGATGTCAATGTGGCAAATAAGAATAACAGTAAAAACAAACTAAAGAAAATCGACCCGAGCGGAATTTGTGCAAATACAGTTGGCAATACAACAAATAACAAGCCAGGCCCTTCTGTTGGCTCCAATCCAAAAGCAAACACTGCCGGAAAGATTGCTAATCCTGCTAATAACGAAACAAAAATATTCATGATTACAACAGATGAAGCAGAACCCGGAATACTCACTTCTTTGCCTAAATAGGAGCTATACGTTACCATACACGAAAAACCTACTGCTAGCGCAAAGAAGGATTGTCCTAACGCATAGAGCACCCCTTCCCCTGTTAACTCTGAGAAATCAGGTTTTAGAATAAAGGAAATACCCTCCATCGCTCCATCTAGCGTTAGTGAACGAACCACTAAAATTAAAAAGAAGATAAATAATAATGGCATCATATATTTATTAGCTTTTTCGATTCCGTTTTTAATCCCAAGTGAAATAACAAGAATCGTAATCAATAAGAATATAGCTAATCCTAACAAAGTAACCAATGGCGAACCTGTCACATAATCAAATAAATCCGGATAATTCGCACCATCCTTAATAACTTGACCAGTAACAGCCATCACGCTGTAGATTAATACCCATCCACCAACGACACTATAAAATGATAATAAAAGAAAACAACCGACAACACCTATCTGCCCAACTAATTTCCACGGACTACCTGGTGCCAATGTTTTGTATGCCGTAATGGCTTCTTTTTTCGCTCCACGACCAATAATAAATTCAGAGATTAGCATGGAAAGACCAATTACTAACGTAAAAACGATGAATAGTAGAAAGAATGCTGCCCCTCCATTCATCCCTGCTACATACGGGAACTTCCAAATAGCACCAAGTCCAATAGCTGCACCAGCCGAAGCCATGATGAATCCTATTTTCGATGACCACTGTTCTCTCATATTCTCCCCCCTCATATCGAAAATTTTCACTCAGCAAATGAGCCTCCGTTTATCCATCACTTATGAAAACGGAGTCCTTCACCGCAATAAATAAAAAAAGAAGCTAAAGACTACCGCTTCTAATATGGTTATTATAACGCAATTCCCTACACGGAAAAATAAAAATATCTCGAGCACTTGCAGAGCATCTTATTATTATACAAAAAAATAGAGTGTCATGATCGGTGAATCACCATGACACTCCAGTTTTCTTCCCTATTATAGCTGATATAGTTCGATTAATTTTCTACTAATATTTGTAATGTCCTTCTCTAAGGCTAACTTGTACCCTTCTTCCGTTAAATCAGGCACTTGCTGTTCCACTATGTTGACAAGTTGCTCTTTGAACGAATCGAATTGCTTCGCTTTGTAGACATGAACACCTTTCTCCAACCACTGCTCATATATCGGTATGTCGCGAACTAATATCGGTATTTTTGCTGCCAAAGCTTCCAGTAAAACAATCCCCTCTGTTTCTTCATGCGTGAGAAAAAGAAACAAGTCACTACCACAATAAGCATCCCGAAGCTCCTCACGGTCAATAAAGCCAGGAAAATGGAGGTTAGGGATATCTTGCTTCATCGCTCGCTTAATCTTGGCAGGAACAAGATTCATACTTGTATGACCAAACCAATAAAATTGATAGGACGGTAATTGCTTTGCTAGCTCAATAAAATCATCAATTCCTTTTCGTTCCATAAAATGGCCAACAGAAATGATCACTTTTTCGTCATCCGCTAATTGATATTTTTTTCGGAACCTGTCTCGAGATTCCTGATTCTTTTGGAAAAAAGTTGTATCAATACCATTAGATAAGCTGTAAATAGGACGCCCTAGACCATATGTATCTAAAATAGATTTAGAATATTCTGTTGGTGTAATAATAATATCTCCCTTGTTATAGCAAAAGGAAATCCATTTTTTAAATAATGGTGCAATTAGATTCGAACCGATAAAAGAGTTACGGAAATCTTCCATCGTTGAATGCGCATAATAAACAATTTTCTTTCCCTTTCTTCTTGCCTGCCAACTCATCACAAGCGAATTCGGAAAAATAGTATTTAAATGAACGATATCAAACTCTTCTTTATGATTCGTCGTATGTGCCACATCTAAATATTCTAACGCTTTTTGTTGATGACGAATCGCTTGTCCAATCCCACTTTTATTTATAAGATTTAATGAACCTGTGTAAAGTAATACCTTCACAATCTTTTCCCCCTATGATGTCAAACACGCTAACTTAAGTAAAAATAGCAACCACATAACGAAAAACAAACTCTAATCCGAAACTATAAATAATGATAGGTAGCGGTTTTCCGATTAAAATAATCGTGGTGAATTTTGTTAAAGTCATCTTCGTTGTACCAGCCAAATAACACAAAAAATCATCTGGCGCAATCGGAGAAAATATCATGAACGTAAAGAAGATAACAAACTTGCGATCATTTACCCAATGACGATATTTCTCTCGTAATTTTGGTTTGAATAAAAAATACATTACCGCATCACCATATTTCTTCGCAATGAGAAACACAGCGATAGAGCCTAAACAAATGCCGATATAATTATAAATCAATCCCATTACCGGTCCAAAAACTAATATACCAGCCAGACAGCTAATTCCCCCTGGAACAATCGGGATAATCACTTGAACAAATTGTAATAGAACGAAAAATAAAGGTGCCCAAATACCAAATTGGCTAAGAAAATCCTCTAATACTTCTTGTGAATAAAACAGCTTACTTTTAATCCCATAAATAAGAAAAAGAATACATACAATCAAACTAATCACAGAACAGATATTCCATATTCTTTTTAAGAGTTTTTGCTTATCCGTACTCATTGTATTCATTACAGTATTCCACTTTGATTTACATACACAATGTCTTCTTTTTGTTGATATAAAGATATTGCATCGTAATAGACACTTTCTATATTTTTGGCAAACGCACTAGAAGAATAGTTATCATGAGCTTTTTGTATCGCATTCGTTGATAAGTTATGATAGTTATTTTTATCGAAAAGCATGTTATCTAAGTAACGTTCAAACTCCTCAAGGGATTCAAACAGCCACCCATTTACTCCGTCCTCTACAACACTTTCTAAGCATGGGTCCTTTCGACATAATGCAGGTAGTCCACTTGCTAATGCTTCGATATAGGTTAACCCTTGTGTTTCACTATTAGATGAACTAACAAAAATATCGGCTAATTGATAATAAGAGGGCAAATCACCTGGTGCGACCATTCCAGTAAAAGTCACTTTATCTTCTATGTTTAGATTTTTTGCGTAACTTTCTAAATAGTCTCGATGTGGGCCATCACCAACAATAAGCAAGGAAATATTATTATGTTTAATCCGTGAAAAGTAACCTAACACTTCTTCCACGTTTTTTTCTTTTGCTAAACGCCCAACAAATATAAGCAGGTGGTCCTTTTCTGCTATATGTAATGAACGACGCATCTGGTTATTCATTTGTACAGAATTTTCTTGTTGAAAGCTAGATAAGTCAATGCCTGTTGGAATGATTTTAATTGGTTGCTTTACTCCATATCCTTGCAGTAACTTACTTACCTTTTCAGTCGGTGCAATCACATATGTAGCATGATTGAGTACTTTCCTAGAAAAAATAGCTACCATTCTTTTTCCCCACTTCTGGTTAGGGGAAAAGTAATGTGTATAATCCTCGTACACCGTGTGATAGGTGTGAACAATCGGAATACGAAGTCTTTTTGCTAAATGTTTTGCTAAACGAAACGTGCTAAACTCACATTGCGAGTGGATAATATCTGGTTTCCACTCTGCTATTTGTTTCAGATACTTACAATTTTTAAATAATGTCACTCTTGCACCTGGATAAATTTTACCAATACCTAATGAACTAATATACATGACATCGTTATTAATATACGATTTTGTTTGATTGGATAATGTGAGAATTCGAACTTCATGGCCAGACTGCTCTAAGCTTTTTTTCAGATTAACAATAGACGTCACTACCCCATTAATGACAGGAGAATACCATTCCGTTGTAATTAAAATTTTCATCTGTAATCCTCCAGTTTTTACACATAACTTTCCTTCATCAGTGTAATGGATTATTTTTAACACGATATTAACCAATGATAAAAAATTGTTAAATTTAGTCGATGAAATACCTATACTATATAGACGAATGTTTTTAAGTAAAAGTTTCTTTTAATGTAAAAATTGATCAATCTAGCTAAAGTGTCCCTACATCCTTAAATTGTTTATGCCTGAATCTAGAAAAGTGGGGATTACCGATATAAAGTGAGACTTCAATCAGTGGGAGTTTTTTACTCCCACTGATGGTTAGCGAAACTTATCAGGGCGTTAGCGTCCATTTATCCCCCACTTTGCTTCCTCGTTTTCACGCGAAACTTGTAGTGGGGTTTTACGGACTCATGCACCGTGATAAATCTTTCGCTAGGCTTCTGATTTTCTTTTGTAAACAAAGTAATAGACACTTAATGGCCACCATAACACACCGAAAATCGGGTAAATCGCCCAAATCTCTTGTGGTGATGTAATTAGATTAACCGTGATAAAAAAAGCACTGATTAAGATGGTTCCATTGATAGAAAAAGCATAATAACTCTTTTTACGAGCATGATAGATAGAAAGCGGCCACCATAGTACAACAAATGCAGGATAGATAAACCATGGATGACCAGGAGCTAGTAGAATATTTAAACAAAGATAGTAGAGAATAATAGATATACTACCAATTAAAGCAACTATGGTGGATTTGGCACGCTTCCCTAGTAACACAAGAATTGGCCACCATATTATTGGATAAACCGCATAAAGAAACCATGGATACGCTGGCGTATTGATATAATTTACGATACCGAGATAAACAATAATAAGTAAACTACTAAATATTGAGAAATATTGCTGTTTTCCCTTTTTTAGACAGTATAATCGAATAGGCCAAAACAAAAGAATCAGAGCAGGATAGATAAACCATAAATGGTCAGAACTTGTTATTAGATTAACCACAAGTAAAAAAACAATCGTCAGTAAACTTCCTACAACAGCAAAATCAACATGATACTTTTTCATTTTGCTGTTTCCTTTGTACGTAACCAGCGGAAATACATGGTTAATGGCCACCATAAAATCGCAAATGTTGGATAGACGAACCATATATCATTAGGCGTATAATAAAAATTAATAAATACAAACAATGCAATGATTAGACCACTTCCCCAAACGGAATAACCAAGGTTTATTTTAGTCATATTTCTCTTACTCTTAACTGGCTGTTTGCCCCCTAATTCTTGCTTTAGATCTTCCACATCCCCAAAATCGACAATTGCTTTATTAATCGCATCTTCCTCTTCTTTACCCTGTTCCATTAAATCCCATACTTTTTCCTCCAAATTTTGTATTACTTCCTCCATTACAGCATTTTTTTGTTCACTATCAGGCATATCCTCAAATAACTCATTTACGAAATGTTTTATTTTCTTCATTCTAATCCCTCCATAAATAAATCTACTATCTCTTTAATTTCTTGCCACTCTATAACCATTTCTTTTAAATATGCTTTTCCTAATGTGGTAATTCTGTAATATTTCCTTTTTCCTCCTTTAGAGACATCTCCAAAGTAGGATTCAATTAACTCTTTCTTTTCTAATCGTTGAAATACAGCATATAATGTAGCCTCTTTAATTTGAAATCGATCATTGGTTCGTGTACTTATTTCCTTGGATATTTCATAACCATACCTGTCTTTTTCTAAAACCAAGCTCAAAATGATCGAATCTAAATGGCCACGTATAATATCACTTCTTATCATTAGCTATTTTGTACCTCCTAACTATTCTATCTCATAGAGTAATATTACTTTAGATTACTCTATCTGTCAAAGTAATTTTTTCAAAAAGATGGCGCAATTTTTTCCGACAGGAATTCCACCCCTAGCGAAAGAAGGGCTCACCTTTTTAAAATTGGCATACTATAGCAGGGGTAGACATTCTCTCCGCAAATTTCCCTAACATATACCGAGCCTGAATATGATGCTCTTGATCAAGCTGCACCAATTCTGTTTCCGCCTCCATATAGCTAGACTTTTTCACTCCCCCAATCGATTGATGTATATAGAATTCTGCCTGTTCTTTTGACTCCGCCTTAACGATATAATCGCCAGCTGCAGCTGTAACCCAATAAAACAACGGTTCATGCTGAATCCCAAGCTTTTTCTGATAATCTATTAAAATCTGATTCAGCCGCTTGGCATTATGCGGTTCAAAATACAGGTCTAACTCCTTTTCCTCATCTTCCAACGTCAGCACCTGCTTTTCAAAAACAACGAGCATAATAAGAGACTGCAAGCCATATGCATTCATATCGATCGCTTCCTGCAATAACTCACCCAACTTCATCATCACGAGCCTCCAGATCTTTGATAAGATTAATCGCTCGGTTATAAGCTACCTCCACCGTTCCAATCGCTCCATCTCTACTTTTAGCTATGATTAATTCTAAAATGTTCGCTTTCTCCGACTCCTCGTTATAATAATCATCCCGATAAACAAACATGATCAGATCAGCGTCCTGTTCAATGCTTCCTGACTCTCGTAAATCCGCCATATTCGGGCGTTTATTTTGTCGTTGCTCCACATTTCTCGAAAGCTGAGCTAGTGTCACAACAGGTAAATCATAGTCTTTGGCCATTGCCTTTAATTGATTCGATATTTCTGTCACTCTCAGATGCTCACTTTGAAAATGTTGTTTCGTTTGGATTTTCGTTAAATAGTCAATAAAGACAATGCACTCTTTACCTGGATATTTCTTTTTGACTTTGCGAATGTCAGAGCGCATCTCCTGGATCGTTTTCAGCGAATGATCGAATATCTCCAGGTTGAAGCTGTCAATCCTGCCGATCGCTTCTGACCATGACTTCTTCTGGTGATCTGTTAGATGCTTAGCTCGCTTCGTTAGCATCCCGTTAATCGTTGCCTCAGATGAAATCAAGCGCCTAAGCAATTTCTTCTTGCTCATCTCTAGTGAAAAAATGATCGGAATACAATCATGGGCAATAGCACCCTTGGCAAGCTTTAGCATGAGAGCTGTTTTTCCCATCGATGGCCTGCCACCAATAATGGTGCTTGTTTGTTTTTCAAACCCTAGAATCAAGCGATCCAGATCCTTTAATCCGGTTGGAATCATATTCTCACTGGCCTGTTCCAGATATGGCTCCTCATACAGCTCCATTAAAACCTCTTGTACACTTGGCTCCTCTCGTGTTCCTTGATCGATTATTTTCTCCAGATTGATCATTAACCGGTTGATATCCTTGTTAGAGGATGCTAAATAGCTTTGCAAGATTTTTTGCGCACTCGCCTTCCGATATTCCTCGAAAAAGGTTTGCTGATAACTATCAAAATGGGCAGGATCTCCATCCGTTTTTAAACCATTGATAAACGAAATACCACCAAGCGCCTCTAACTTGGCATACGTGTTCGCAATAATCGTCACCTGATCCACAACTTTACCAGTGGCATAGATTTTACACATTTCCGTGAAAATAACCTGATGGGCCTCAACTGCCAGCATATCTGACGTAAGATTTGTTTCCTCAATCAACGTGTTATCTTTCAGCATACAGCCTAACAACTGCCGTTCGAGAAGTTCAGACATGTGCTCGTCTCTCCTTTTCTATTGCTTGCTCTTGCTTGCGAAAGGTTTTTTCCCATTCTACCTGTTCTACTCGCTTCCTTTCATCTGAGACAAAATATTTACGCAAGCCCGCTACTGTCGGATTGAACGCTTCCAGCTGGATATATGTTTGCACCATTTTGAAAAATTCGCGGTCACTACAATTGGCAAATTGATAGTACCATCTTTCCGCAACGGTTTTACTAGCTAGATCGACATTCCAATTCGGGAAAAAGATCAACAACTGATTCATTTGATCAATAAACGTTTTTTTGCTCAGTTTCGGCATTAAAAATTAGCCACCCTTCGATCGGATTGTTGAAAAGCTTGAACGACATTTGCTTTTCTAAACGACTGGATCTGTCTTTCCGCATCCTCTATCGTAGTAATTCCTTTATTGAGCCAATCTTTTAAGATACTCTCGATATATTTCCAGCTTCGTTTTTCCCGTTCAACAGACTCTTGCATCGCTCGTATGATCACTTCGGCAGGTAGGTCAGTCTCCCAGGCGTGAATCTTTTCCACCACAATTGGCGAGATCCGCGCAATATGCTCGTCAAAAAACTTAGCCGGATTATGATCCTTTTTATTACTAAGTACTCTACTATCCTTTCCTTTACTTTGTGTTTTTTGATTGGAAATAACTTTGAGTTTGTCACCGTGGATGTTGACAATAACTAAGTAATTGCAATCATTTAGCTTTTTTTCTGCAATCAAACAGTATTCCTGAATCATCTGGATCTGTTTTCTTCTATTAGTTGCCTCCAGAAAGCGTTCTTGGATACCTTTAGACGTCAAAATGTTGTATTTTTTGAATTTTTCACGAGAGAATAACCCCCATTTAACACAGTCATTAATCACGTCATTAATGACATTAATGTTGACATCAACAATCTTCGCAAACAGTAATTGTTCCTTTTCACCCCATTCATAGTAATAACTGTTCTTGTAGATTTTCATGAACAATTTCACAATGATCGCAAAACCTTTAATGCCATGCTTCGCTTCAATCAGTGCCACCTTCTCGTCCTGATCAATGTCGACATCTAACGGAAAATAATCTAAACCTTCTTTTGTTGGTCTAGCCATTGTTAATTCCTCCTTATTTTTATTTGAAAATGTCAATGAAATGCTTATCAAGAAATGCAGCCATCTTGTTTGCTTGAAAAGTCCATGTTTGCCCTCTTGATTGCGGATAATAGACGAATCCACCGTGTTGAATGTCGAGAATCTTTTTAAAACGTGGTGGATAAAGAATATGTTCTTTCAACCAGTCTTGCTTTTTGCCTACTCTTTTTTCTAAATCCTTCATGTTCCAATAGACACCTGTTAAACTGTTTTCTTTTAATTCTTGCAGTTCTACCTTGGTGATTAGCACTTTGTCAGATGGGATCGGAATGGTTATGTTTACGTCGAGTTGTTGCATGTTTGTTGCCTCCTTATGAATTTGATTGGTACGGATTGATCCGCTTGTTCACCTCCTAATCGAACCTTTACTCGGAGTCACGTTTTGAACCCTTTCGTCTCTATAATCAATTGACTGGATAAAAAGGTGTCATTAGAATCGGATTTAATGTGATTTTTTTAGAAAGGATGGAAGGGAAGGAGCACAAAAGAGATTCAAATGGTTGATGACCGTGTTTTTTCCAAATAAAAAAACGTCTCTCATCATGTGAGAAACGTTTGTATTTAGGTTTGTTATTCTGCTTCCTAGCTTATTGAGAGAACATAATCGATTGGATTAAATTGAAGCAACAAAAGGGGCATTTAAAAGGAATTTAGTTATTTCAGAATAAAGGGAGACTTAGTAATCAAATGATCCCCCCTCTCTTCACGAGATATGTGATGCTGTAGACGGGGTAAGTACTTATAGAAAATCAATCCTAGTAAGTAATCTTTGTATTCAGATGCATCCATTTTACTGTGCAAGCTATCTGCGGCACTAAATAGTTTTGCGTTTAAGTTCGACATAATATTTTCCTCGCTTTTCTATTGTTGTTCTCGTTGATTTAATATTTCTAAATAAAGCTTCTCTCAAATCTACCTGTTCTCTTGTTAAATCTCGGTGTTTCTTTAAATTCAGGTAAGAATTTTCTTCTCTTGAAACGCGTTAGATAAAACAGCAGAACTAATTTGAAAGTATCTACATATGCTGATAATACCTGAATTTATGCGGTTTCAAAATCCTTCTAATTAATGTAGTTTTTTCATTTGGTATCTGAATGTGTTCATTGCTGCGTAATACTGTCAATTGTAAGTTATAGTATATCATATAACGCTTCATTATCTATATGTAAAACTATAAATAGTGCCTGTCACTACACGAAGCATGCCAAAATTGACAAAATGCGGTTAGTGACAGGCACCAGAGGTTAGTTATCAATAATTTTCGTTGACTATTACATATAATGAAATACATATCAGGTTACAAGGTTAGAAATAGTATTCAGTGTAAATCAATCGCAAGTATAAAAATACGCAGACGATGTTTTTTTCGAATTCACCATAAACCCTTTATCATTGAGGGCAGATTGTATCAGTTCCTTTTTATACGGTACGTGAATGGTCGGAACACTATTCATATTATCACGAAAAGCTGGCACTTTATCCCACAGATTTTTTATCTTTTGTTTGATTGTTCCTGACGTACAGTTTACAATTTCATTCTTTTCACTGTATTCTGGATAAACAACGATAACAGGGAGTCCTAATGACCCAATTCCGTAGTTCATTTCTTCCCGTAACGCTCTACTATTCTTCGTCACAGAACTTAAAAAGAACACAATATTCTTTGAATTACTAAGTCGATTATGCAGTCGAGGTTTCAGTGTACTTTCCCAATCACTTCCATCTCTCACATTGTAATTTTTATTGTGAGAATCAATGAATGGGAATGTGCTATCATCTGCTTTCCATGCTTTTAATAGATTGTAAGATACGAAATCCTTGGTAGCGAACGCCCCCAAACTACTTTGATGAAAAGGTTCACTTACATAAAACGCTGAATAATTACCACTTCTATAAGCCATCCTCCACACTCCTTAATTTATAAAAGTTGATTTTATCCTTGCTAGATTTGTGTATAACAATGCGCACATGAGCAGGGTATTTGAACTTTATCCTGCTTACTTTAAATGACCAGATTAATAGTTCTAGTAATTCTTGTTCTGATACCATATCGTATCCTTTAAATCTAGTCATTCGCGAACCCAAAAGAGGTATTACCACTGTACGTCCCCCGTACACGATATCTATTTCATTCCAAAAGTTAATCAAGAAGTTAATATAATCGTTCATACGTAAATAAGCTCTATTGTTATCATCAAACTTAGAAAAGGCTGTAAGTAGGTAATGACCGTGTTGAAAGATCGTTCCAAGTTTGTACTTTTTCTTTTTACCTCTCTTTCTATTATCATTCGATTCCATTACTTTTTCAGCAAGTTCTAATTCAAGAGAGTGATCGAATTCTTGTAAATTCGTTATACGTTCATTGATGTATCTACCATTGAGTGTTCTTTTTGAAATAATTCTATCATCTACAAGTGTATCGAAATACTCATTGAAAGAAATCACTTTTAATGGTGGTTCATCCGCATCATCCCCTTCCTTATTTTCTTGCTCTTCAAAAATATCTCCAACCTTAATACGTACACTAGAATTATTGATATTCAATGTTACATCACTGGAACGGTTGGCTTGAGCCCACATTATTAGATATATAATAATTAAAATTAGAAAAAGGATAACAATTGCGGTAATTTTATTCTCATCCGGGATATCGATTCCTATAAAAACAAACGATAGTATAACGCTTACTACAGATAAAATAGAGAAATACCTTTTCCATAGACTCTTATCAAAAAAACTCACTTTTATTTTCATTTTTTATACCTCATATACATATAACATTTTTTTCCTTAATCGTACCACATAACCCCTTATTTAGTTAAAAATTAGTTAATTTTATTCTGTTGTTGATGCTGTTTTATTTTGAATGTAAACTCTCACGACTACATTCCTCTATTATAGATAGAAAGAAAATTCTAATTCAGATATGTGGTTATCGGTAATATAATATCTTTTTCAGTCTTCAACATAAATGTCTCTCCTTATAGATCTATGTTAATATCTGTTTACACTAAACCTATTACATCTATTTTACATACATCAACTCTTATTTGATTATCCAAAAGAGAGAATTACACTGAAATAACAAATATCTTAAACTCATTTTCCTGCCCATTTCACAACAGCTATCTCTAATACATCTAATCTAGATAAGATAGAACGATACCAATGAGTCGCTTCATCACCTGGAAGACATTTAGCAGACGCTAAAAAAGCTCTTCTTTGCCAATTTGTTAATTGCATGATGCTTCTTTTTCTTGTTTTAAACCATGAGTCTTGATTTGCTATTCCAAGAGCTAAAATTATTTTCCTTCTTGAAAAGTCATCAAAATATTCATTATAATAAGTAGCTAACCTATTAATATTCCAACCCTCTCCATTACTAAATGTTTTAAAAAGCCACATTCTGTGAAATTCCAAATGACCTACAATAGAATTATCCAATATATCAAGTAATTTTTCTCCGATTTCTTCTTTCTGTGAAGCATCCAAATCTAATTCATTTATATATTCAAAAATATGTTTAAATACGGTATATAGTTTGTCAATATTATCAAGTACTAATTCTAATGCTTCTGGGTTTTTTAATTGCCCCATTCTCCTTAAAACAAACCCAACTATTTTGGTATCAATACTATCTGAATTAATTTGTTCTTGAAGGATCGCCATTAAATTCAAACTATCGATTTGTTGCTGCAGATCTTCTGGTAATACGTCATAATCAATATCAACATAGGGATCATCTATACCCATTTCATTGAGTAGTATTTCAAACTCATCTGACAGTCTGTCGACTTCTATAGACTCCTCAGATTTCAAATAATTCTTTCTAAATTCTTCGACTGATATAATCTTTGTTTTATGCTGTTGTAAAGTCAATCCATGATTTTCAAATAACATTTCTGCTAATAAAGCCAACTGTTGGTAAGCTTCTTTTTTACTAGAACAAAAAATTCTAAAATCATCAACAAATCTACAGAAATCTACTCCTTCACTTAACAAACCTTCATCAATATCATTTAGTGTAAGTTCAGCTAGTAACCGAGAAGAATCTTGTCCAACTGGTATTCCATATGAAATACTATAATTCCAATTATTTAATAGACGTTTAATTGCAATTACATGATTAGTCATATTTGTACAAGAGGTTAATGCATTTTCAAGTGGATGTAAGTAGAGCCTTGGAAAAAAATCAGCAATATCAGCGACTACTACATAGTTAATATTTTCATCACCAATAAGTTCATCAACTTTCGAACTACAATAATTTATAAAGCTACCATATCCAATATCAGAACTAAACATTTTACCGTTTTCTTCTGGATTAAATCTAAAGGAGAAACTTACATTTTTTTCTACAGGAATTCTTTTTGACTCAATGTCTTCACCAATTTCGTAAACTAATGCTAGATAAACTATTGTATCCAATGGATCTAGTTGAGTAGATAATCGAAAACCAAATTTATGTTTTGGTGTGAGACTTCTTCGATGATCCCTTACACTCCAATTAAGGATATTTTTGTTTCGTAAATATTCTTTAAGTGTAGTTCCATTTGGTAATTCTCTAGTATTTTTATCCCATAAATATCTGATTGCTTCATACTCAAAAGGAATGGGGAATATGTCTGTATCTCCATAATTTTCTATATGTTTTAATGCCCATTCTAATGATTCGTTTTTTAATTTTAGCATTATAATGACCCTCCTAATCAAAGATAATATTTAATTTAATTTATTTTACACATTTGTGTAACAATTTTAGTATTACTAAAATATTTCATGTTTATATGTGGACGACTTCAAGTTATAAGCAAATATTTTGAATGAAATTATTTATGCTTTTAAATAAAGTTCAAAACACATTTATTGGTTACTATTCTGCTATCAGTATAGATGGTTTTGTTGTATAATTTTCAAAGGATGGTTAAAGATCAAGATGCGAAAGAAAGTTTATTTAAAGAAAGTCGCTCCAACTAGGAATTTATTTCTCTTATTATTAAATGCTATTATGAAAAATACGCTATTCTTCAACGCTAAGTATTGTAATAATACTCCCAGATACTTCCTTCAATCCTATAACCTGTTAATTTCAGTTTACTCTTCGTTTAAATACAACTTGTTCCTATCAAATTTTATTTCCATTAGTCTTTCGCTTCCACACAAAGATAGAAATATAATTTACAAATTTAATAACCCTGTATACCAAACTTCATTAACTTTTTAGGTAAAATATCATCTAAGTTTTGAATCTCGGTATCTTGTATCTGAATCAGGTTAAAATCATACTTTTCATAAGTTTTTAATTTTTCTTGCCTGATATTTCGGATTATCTTCTAATCCCCAATACTCTACCAACTAGTAAATAAAAATCCGGATAGACATCCTCTTCAATTGGTAATTTTCTCTCATAAGCATGTACAATTCCTGACATGTATAGTCAATTATCAATTAACATTTCAGCACTAGATCGTACATAATGACCATCTGCAGCTCAATGTTTCGCTTCATACTTTTACCTGAAATCAACAGAACTCTTTGTTTCTTCCTCTTCTTTTGATTCTGTATCTTTTCTAGCTATTTCATTCATAGTTTCTACTAGTTTCTTATTCTGTAAAATACATTTGGGTCAACTAACATACGGAATTCCTGTTCTCTCGTATTCACATTGTTTCCCGCCAATACTTTTGCCTAGTGTTCTCATAGTCCATCCCTTAATAGATTTCTCCAAAGATCCAATATCTTATAAAATAGGATTTATTTTAAATTTAGATATTCCAAAGTGATTACTTAAAGCTTTTGCATTTATAAATACATCCTTTTTATTTGTCGTTTTAAATATGCTATTATTTTAATATTTTCATTCCATGGTATGTATTCTCCTATTTTCGGATGTTTTCCCCTTTCTCAGTCAAACCCCAGTTGTCATCAACTCTTTTAACCAAATTATTATCAAGAAGGATTTTAAAGACCTGCTTTACATTCATTTTCAACTCTTTTGAGAGCGCTGTAGTTGATAAGTATTTTGTTTTTTGAGAAGTAGTCATGATTGATTAATCTCCTTTGCTCAGTTTTCTAATCAATATTTACCTCATGAAAATCATTATGCACTTTTGTTATACTTAATCATCCAATCCATTAATTCTAAACGGTCGATCAATCTAACGTAATTTGAATGAGCTAATTTAATTGCCTGATTTGTAAAAAAACTATTAGTAATCACCCAGCATTCATCTGCTTTATAATACTTTTGAGCAGAAACTATTTCTTGTACAGCTCGAACTCCAACGTTTTTCTTATATCGTTTTGCTTGTATAACAATTTTTTTATTAGTAGTAACCAAAATAAGATCTGCGCCGTAGTCTCCGGTTTTTGGAGTTAATTTTACTTTGTATCCTCTATCTTTTAATAATATAAGCAAGTATTCTTCGAATTTGTTACCTGACATTTCGTCAATCTCTTCAATACCTGACCTTTTGAGTCTATATTCCTTTATAATTTTTATAATGAATTCATAAATCACAAAAAAAGCAATGAATAAAATGATACCTAATGTAAGTAAAGGATCCGCGGCTAGTATAGACCACAATAACTCAATTCCTATTTTGAAACCCTCGAATATATTCATCTTAGTTTTCTCCTTCTATTATCTGCCTTCTCATTTATGTATTTTGAGTTCCGAATCATGTTATAACTAATATCCTAAGACTAATATATCATTTAAAAAGAATGACTTCTACCCATCTTAGGAATTTATTCTCTTTTATACAATCTATCATTCACCAAGTCGAGGGTTTTCCAAAGGCATATATTATAAAATTTCAATAAAGTAATTAAGTATCTCACTTTCAACATAATTCATATCGCATTAATCTATTATTCCAAGATCGTTTTTAAAAATTGAATATGTTTTATAATGAATGTTACCTAACTTCTATCTCCTAATTTATGGAACACTAGAGTTTATCCTCTTAATATCGGAAAAGTTTAACACACTATTTTTAATGTCCGCTCCCCACTTAGGCCGCCTTGAAGTAAGAAGTCTTTATACCTCACTTGCTTTTTGTCTATTGTCAAGACTGATTATCAACCCAAAACCAAGTAAAATATCGGATTCTTAGAATTAGGTAATTTAGCTTATACCTTAAGATTTTATTTCTCAAACCTACTCACTTTTTCTATATAATAATTTTTATGATTATGGTAAAATTTAGATAAGTTTTATCTAGTAAAATCTTAGACAAAATTTAATAGAACATCGAAATACAAAAAGGTTATTTAAATAGGAATCAAGCAAAAAATAGGAGGGTAGTTCTTTTCTTACTTAACGATTATGAAGTTTAACTTGAATTACATTACAATATATTAAAGAGGAATCCTACTAAAAGTATTATTTTATCATCCAATAACAAGAGAATCGTCTAGCATCTAAAATACTAACAATTTTATTAAAAAGGAAAGGAGTTTTTTTATGAATCAAGTTAAGTGGTACTTATCAACATGGTTTATTTCTTTATGTTTTGTTTTTTCACTTTTAATTATCCCATTCATTGTCGGAATCATTTTACTAATCCTAAGAATTAAATTAGACAATAAAATTAAACAAACTTGGGAAGAGCACGGATTTGATCAAATAATAGATACTCAATTTAAAAAAGAAGAGATTGATAAAGAAATTAGGAAAGCACAAGATAATGCTGAAAAAGATATGGCAAAAAAACAAAAACAAATAGAAATGTTGGAAAAACAAGTTTCAACACTAGAGAATAATAAAGATCAAAAACAGCAGGAATTAATTATCTTAGAGGACGAATTATTATATCAATCATTTGGTTTTTATGACCCGAAATTCGAGTTGGAAAACTCAGAACAATATAAAGAAAAGCTCTCTGATATAAGAGCCAGACAAAAAGAAATGGTAAAAAATAAACAAGCTACAAATCATTTTGATGAATGGACGTTGGAAGGAAGCAAGCAAAAAGGGAAGGTAATGAATAATAATAATATTAAGCTTACTATTCGTTCATTCAATAATGAATGTGATGCAGCCATTGCTAATGTAAAATTTAATAATATTAATGCAATGGAAAAACGGATCAAAAAATCTGCTGAACAGTTAAATAAAACTAATAAGCATAATCGTATTGAGATTAAAGATTCATATGTAGCATTAAAGCTGGATGAGCTATATTTAGCCTATGAATATGTCCAAAAGAAAGAAGAAGAAAAAGAAGAACAGCGACAACTAAGAGAACAAATTCGAGAAGAGAAGAAAGTTCAGCAAGAGATTGAAAAACAACGAAAGAAATTGGAAAAAGATGAACAACATCACAAACAAGCCTTAGAACAATACAGTAAACAATTAGAAAATGCTAACGAAGAATTAAAATTAGAGATAGAATCAAAAATTCAGGAAGTAACGGAACGTATAGAAGAATTAAAACAAGAACAACAGCAAGTTGATTACAGAGAGCAAAATGCTAAAGCAGGATACGTTTATATCATTTCAAACATTGGTTCATTTGGCGAAGATGTATACAAAATTGGAATGACCAGAAGGCTTGAACCAAATGATCGTGTTAAAGAACTTGGTGATGCTTCAGTTCCTTTCCCCTATGATATTCATGCCATGATATTTTCAAACGATGCTCCAGCACTTGAGGCCACTTTACACCGAGAGTTTGAAGATAAAAGATTAAATTTAGTAAACCTTAGAAAAGAATTTTTTAGTGTATCTCTTTCAGAAATAAGTGAAGTAGTTAAGACTAAACATAATAAAGTTGTAGAATTTACTAAACTAGCAGAAGCAGAAGAATGGAGAAAGAGCGAGAAAATTAGAGAAGAGAAAGCGGAATCTAATCAACAAGAGAAGATACTCACTCACATTTAATGTAGTTAAACATAAGCGTTATTAAAAATCATAGGCAATTTAAGAATTGGCACATTAGAGTCAGAGTCTCTCCGTATGGACAATTGTCAATACGGAGTGCTTCTGACCCTTAGTCCCTTCTTTTCGCTGTCTCTGTTCACTCTTAGGTTGGTTCTCCATTCATAATAACCACTTTAGAAACACCTTCAACTTTCGCAGCTAGAAAAATGCGTTTAATATAACTAGTTGTAAAGTGTGTCACTGTTCATGATTGATATTATTATAGAGTTACGCGTAATCATAAAGTAGAACCTCAATGCCCCTTGTAATTTTTTGGAGTCTGCTGAGAATCATTCCTCAACATATATTTCTTGATAAATTCTAAAAAGCCCATGGTACCTCTCCTTTTCTTAGTTTAATAGCATTTGATTAAATTTTGAAAGAGGAATGGCTTCAATTTGTAATTCTTCTGCTTTCTTTAATAATTGATAGTTACCATGATCGGAATAGATGATCATATCCACCTTATAGCCATTTGATCCTTTATTGATTCCAGACACACCCAATTGTTCTGTTAAGATGCTTTCCACTTTACTTTGGACGTTAAAAGGCAGTAATGCTATGTTTACTACTTTCCCTTGAAATGCAGGTACTTTGGTAAATTGAGGGCTTATTTCTCTTTTGACAGTATGGTTGTGATATGTAACCGTAGCTGTTTCTAAATTCATATCTTTCGATACAGCATCGATAAACCATTCATCTGTTTGGATTTCAACTCCTAATTCCCTCGCTTTATCTAATTTACTACCTGGATTTTCTCCACAAATTAAAAGATCTGTTTTCGGTGACACACTTCCCGTTACTTTTGCACCACATTTAGATGCAATTTCTTTCATTAACACCCTTGGGAATGGACTTGCACCGGTAAACACAATTCGTTTATCCTTAAAAAGGTCACTTTCTCCTTCAACTTTTGCTGACGCTTCTACAAACTTTTTAAATTTTTTGGGCGAAACCTTGTACAAAGGAATCCAGGTATTTGGATTCGCTTTCATAATAACTTCATAGAGTACTCTAACATCATCCAATGCTGTATGTGTTAAGGATGAATCGACATTATAAAAATTAACGAGATATTCTAACGAATACGAAAACAAATGTGGATTTTCATATTTTATGGCTCGTATCGAATCGTAGCACTCATAATTTTCATCTAACCAGCCATAGTGCACCAAGAACTTACGATCAAAAGGAACATTATGTGCAACAATTGGATAGCTATAGGTATCGATAACATTTCTGAACTCACTTATTTTGGATGGATTCTGAGAGATATCGGCATATCCTTCGCCCATACCCAAATGGATTAACGATTCATCTTCCACTTCTGCAATATGCACACTATCAATGATGTTGCCATCTTCCAAAACCAATAAAGCTACTTCATAAATTCCTGAATCGACGCTAAAATCAAGTGTTTCAATATCAACCAAAATCATGTTTTTCATACTTAACTCTCCCATCTATAACTGTACTTGTCTAAAAGATATTGATCTAGCTTCTCCTTATTTTCAAAAAGTATTGAGTCCTTTTCCGAATTGAAGTGATAATGAGCACTATAGCTGCTTTTTCTAATCGTAAATGTAAGCGAAGTGGTTTTCCCATGTTCATTCTTCATTTTGATAGTATCTTTATATACAGATTTGTATTGATGTCTGCTAATTTCTTTTCCCTCTTTTTTTATTATGAATAAAGCATTGTTTTTGCAGTTGTGAAACTCTAAATCCTGATACTCATATAAACCTTGGGAGCTCCAACATTTTAAACCTTTATCTAAATGCATTAACAACATATCTTCTCTAAGAAATCCCCACACACGAACCTTCTTATCATCGATTTCCAATATGGCACTTTTTAATTGATTAACTCTTTCTTGCAACATCTCAATCACACTCCCATTATATGAAAATTCTTCAATATTCGTATTCTTTCTAGACAACTTGGATCTATTTCTTAAATTCCTCAAATTGCTTCTCTTTACAATTTTAACGATTGAAATAAGTAGACCGGTATCATTTAGCTACAGAACATCCCTACATCATTAACTCAATTCCTGAATCACCCGTTCTATCCGCTCCACCTCTCCAAACGGATCCTTCCACCAATTTCGACTCCAAACCCTCTCAATCTTCCATCCTTTTGACTCTAAAAACCGCTTCCTATAAATAAGGTGTCTTCGAAAACAACTCTAAGAGAAGGTCCACCTATGTCTACTAGTTATAACTGAAAAATTGATGATCGCCCTAAAGGTTAGCGAACTCATTTATTTAAGTGATTGCCAGAATACGTAAGCAGACTTCCTGTAACCTTACTATTTTAATAACCAATCACTTCACTAGAAACTCGAGTAATTACTTCCTCAGATATCTCATTAATATCCAACAAGTAAACTTTGTTCAACCTAGGATTAAAAATTCCTAATTGTTCAATTTTTTGAAATTCTTCATGAACAGAGTGTTTGCCCATTAAATAATACATTAAGAGTTGCAGTGTGTGTTTGTTGGTAGGCTCATTTTTTGAAACTTTAAAATCCCATAAGGTTGATTCAGTTAGAAAATCACCATCTCCAGTAGAAACGATTTCAGTGTATCCCCCTTCAAACATGAAACCTTCTTGTACAACAGGACCATAATCCTTCCAAAACGAAACACTACGCTCCACCATAATTTTGACGTTTGATATGGTGTCGTTATCAGCATTAATAGACTGGACTGGTACATACGCTCTTTTGCCCGCTCTATAAGCAGAATCAAATCCAGCTAACTTACAAGCATTATTAATAGATTGGTTATCAATACCAACAACGCCTTCTAATAATTCCATTGCGTAATCGTATTCATTCACCAATTGAGATCCTAAAATAGCAATTTTAAAAGCTATTTCTTTTGGAGTACCCATTGTAAACCTAGCAAGATAATCGACAGTTATGCCCATCAAAATGCTATGTATATTTTCATTACCATATAGTTCTTTGTCATCCACCCTGTTGATAACATTAAATTCCTTTGGTTTAATATAACCACCTCTTGGCTGCTTCACTTGCTTCACTCTATTCGTTACTGAAACCATAAATAGCCTCCTCATCCATTTAGTTATTATTAAAAAAAATCTATGCGTACTACTTTTCCTTTACACTAATTATGTTGATATTGAAAAATCACTTTTTTGATTTTATTAATGTTAGCCTAACTCCTTAACCACCCGATCAGCCACTCCACCTCCCCAAACGGACCCTTCCTCCAATTTCGACTCCAAATCCTCTCAATCTTCCAGCCTTTCGATTTCAAAAATCTCTGCCTGTAAATATCACGTTCTCTTGCTGCTGGCGAACTATGTTACATCGCTCCATCACATTCTATCCCTAATACATACTTACTCGGATCATTTGGCTCAACTACCGCTAAATCAATCCGATAATTGAGTCGCATGAACTCAATGTCACCAACGCTAAAAATATTGGCCTAAATACTGGATACTAAATGAATTTCTTGCTTAGCGCGTGTTACCGCTACATTTAAACGGTTTTCTCCACCTGCTTGTCCAAGTGTGCCAAATTTGGTTTATCATCCACAAGCGCTTTCAATACTTCCATCGGATCTTTCTCCACTTTAGTTAATTCAGCTAGATCGAATGTCCATTTATTATACATTTTCAGCAAACGTATAGAACGGTTGCTTCTGCTAATATCATTTAATCGGTCACTTAATATCTGTAATTTATCCTTCATTATTATCATCTGTTTTTAACATATAAGATGGTTCCATTATACTATATTTGGTAGTGGAGCGAAAAGTGTAGATAAATAGGAATTTCTAAATTAATTTTAAAGATATATTGATCTTTTTCGTATGTTAATGAAACAAAGGAATGGTTTAGAAGTATATGTTTACTCCGTTGCTTCATTTCATGTATCACATCTTGCATATAACTATACAAGAATAAAAGTGATTAATAGAATACTTACGTATGTTTTTTCAATGATAGGATAAAATGATTAATGATTTAACCAAAATCATTAATTAACTATAATTGGCATATTATTAATCAAGAAGTTATAATGGAGGTGAAAGAGGTGAGAATGATGACTGCGACAATATTTGAAGAAACAGAAAAAGATATTGAGAATGCTTACAAGTCACAAAACAAATCAAAGATTGAAAAAGAAACAAGCTATGTCTTAAGCCAAATAATTGTCATAATGTTAGGGACATTCAAGGATCGGCTAAAGGAAATCACTTTTGATACGTCCTACCTTCATTTCAATGATCCATACATTTTATCGGAACAAAACCGTTCAGCATTACTGAAGTGGTTAAAACGTCTGATGATGCTCCATCAACCAACTACTGATTTAGAATTTGGGAAACTTAAGGTAGACTTAGAAGAATGGTATTATCAAATTAGTAGTCAGGAAATTGGCTTCGAATATCGAGATGACTATTTAATCAAACCAAAACAAGCAGCAGAACTTTTAGGTGTATCTAACGTTACCCTTAACAAATATATGAAACAGGGGTTTGAACATATAGATACGTCTTCTCATAATAAAATTCCAAAACATGCGGTAGAACTTTGGAAGGATCCTGTTTATTGCATTAAAATGCAATACCTGTATCAAGAGAGGAAGCGTTTACATCAAACACCCGAAGAACGTTTAAGTGAAGTTCATGAAGAACAACTGCAATATAAAAAAAAATACAAGACTCCTTATATTGAAAAAGCCTTCGAGGGGATGAACATTGATGCGATGGATGATCCCTCTGATTATTATGAATGGCGGGATTTGCTTGAAGAGGAAGAGGAGTTAACCAAACTAATTATAGGAGAGAAGGATATTGAGTAGTAGTGAGTTGAAAAGAGTTCTTCTCCCAGCCAACATCCCAGAAATATTAGGAAAATACGAAAACTTATTATACAGTTATCCTCAGGTTGCACCGAAGGATTCTATATATGGTAATTATAAGAGGACGAATAATAAGTTATCAGTACTATTTCCACTAAAAGAACACCCTGTACACAGGAAGACAGGATTACATGCAACTGAAAAGTATAAAGATGGTTTAGTCATCGAGTATCATTACCAATGGAAAATTATTATTCCAAAAATGGGCAAGTTGTATCCTCATATTTCTGCTTGGGAAAATGAACCTCACGATGCGCCATGGACTCCAGAGAAATTCAAAATAAAAACCGAACCACATCACCATCATCATGTACCTGGTGACAGAGAGCAACGAAAAGAAAATTGGGACATTTTAACCTTAGATGATGCCTTTGGTTTCGTTGCTCATTATATACATAGCGGTGAAGAGTATAAGCCATAGAGGATCTCGATTATTGAACAAGGTATTTATCTTTCACTTAGCTTCTTTAATTCGTTCTGCGTTATTCATTGCTTTCATAATCTCTTCAGCAGTCATCATTAACCACCTCGTTTAATATTAGATCTATTTACATCAATTATACAGTAGACAAATTCAAAAACAATGACATTGGAAAATGTTATGAAATTTAAAAAATGCCCCCTTCTATAATTAAGAAGGGGGTCATTCCTATTGCAAACGGCTACTATTTTCTTCCCTGGTAACCATTCACCAGTATTGACAATGATTTAGCAGGGAGGAAAACAAACACCTGTACAATTATGCTCTTGTAAATCCCTCTTCCTCTAAATAGGCTCTTGCTTCATTATATGAACGAAAGGTACCATCAAGATTTTGACCGGCATACACGTTCCACAAATCTTCTTCGTTCACTAAAAGGAGCGTTTGTTCTTCTGCATTGATCCATTGCTCTTCTTCAGACTCCGTTTCAGTGAAGGACAAGGATTCGATGGACTTTTGGATCACAGTACGTAATTCCGCTTCAGAAAAGTCTCGGATATTAATCATGCCTTTGTGATCCGTATCATAGTCATTCAGATATTCTGCATAAACAAATCCATTTCCATTCGGATGCAAATGATACACTACATTCTTTTTATCATCAGCGCTTTCTTCATAATGAAAATTAACTCGATTCATCGATACATTATGTCTTGTTAGTTCAGGAAAAGATTCCACTATTTTTAATTTTTGTTCAAAAGTTAACATGTTACCTCCATTTTTAAGACAGATAAGATTAATCTAAATTATAACACTATAGTAGAACATCACCAAATCGTTTGATGAGTATGGAGTAGGATGAAAGATTACGCTGTGACACTCACATATTTTTCATAAAGCAAGACTTCAATCAGCGGGAGTTTTTGACTCCCATTGAACTTATCAGGACGTTAGCGTCATCTCATCTCCCTTCACCCAAAGAAGGAATAACAAGGTGCGCCACCCCTCATATGAAGCCGATCTATTGATAAAACTATTATAACATCCCCATTAATTAATAGATATTTTCGACAACTTTTTCAAAAAAGACTTTACCTCAAGTAAATCCCATTCAAAATCACGAAAAAACATGTTATAATAAAATTAAGAAATGTATATACTAAATAACCCGTAGCGGACACTACGGGTTATGGATAAGCGGTTCCCCCAGAGGGATCGGCTATCGTGTGTGATAGACCTCTCCTAATTACTTCTTGGGCAAATTGAAATGTACCCTTTGTCAAGGACATTTTAAAAAAAGACTAAGCTACATTGTCAAGATGATTCCTGTATTGCACAGGGGTCATCTTCTTTAAATTCCATTGATATCTATAATGGTTGTAATAAGTCATATAACTCTTTACTTCATGT
>NZ_JAWZSR010000017.1:0-26942 GCF_033949965.1 Gracilibacillus pellucidus
TTCCGCTCCTCTTCTTGCAACTTCCGCTCCTCTTCTTGCAACTTCCGCTCCTCTTCTTGCAACTTCCGCTCCTCTTCTTGCAACTTCCGCTCCTCTTCTTGCAACTTCCGCTCCTCTTCTTGCAACTTCCGCTTCTCTTCTTGCAACTTTTGCTTCTCTTCTTGCAACTTCTGCTCCTCTTCTTGCAACTTCTGCTCCTCTTCTTGCAACTTCTGCTCCTCTTCTTGCAACTTCTGCTCCTCTTCTTGCAACTTCTGCTCCTCTTCTTGCAACTTCTGCTCTTCTCATAAAAAAAACAAAAAGACTAACGACAAGGTCAGCCTTTTTGCTCTAGTAATTTTTTATTAGTTTTCTTTGTTTTCATCATCGTTTTCGATAATGTCTTCCATTTCACGTTCTGCGTCATCCATGTCTTCTTCTACATTATCACCGATATCTTCGCCTGTGCCACCATCTGGATTTTCATCTGTTGGAGCTTCCTCTTGTGGTTGTTGCTCTTCTAATGGTTGTTCAGGCTCTGCTGGTTGTTCTTCTTCTTCATTTTGCGCACAGCCTGCTAATAAGGCTAGTGATACCAGGAATGCTGTAAGATACTTTACGTATTTTAATTGCATCTGTTTATCCTCCTTTAGTCTTGTTCAAAGCTAGCTTTTCCAAATAAGGTACAAAATATGCCATTATTTTTGACTAAAGGAAGATTTTTTGCCATGTAATACTCCTTTGATTAGAGTCTTACTTTACAGCAAACGTAATTTCCGCTTCACAAGCAAGTTCACCGTCAACAGTGGCAACTGCTTTCCCTTTTCCGATTGGTCCTTTGATGCGGATAATCTCCACTTCCAAGTTCAATTGGTCACCTGGTTGTACTTGGCGTTTGAAGCGACATTTATCAATTCCTGCAAGAAAACCAATTTTTCCTTTGTTTTCTTCTTTGCTCAAAATCGATACTGCTCCAACTTGCGCTAATGCTTCTACAATTAATACACCTGGCATAACAGGATAATTCGGGAAATGCCCTTGGAAAAATGGTTCATTAATCGTCACATTTTTAATACCACTAATACGTTTTTCATCTTGCTCGATTATTTTATCTACCAATAAAAATGGATAACGATGTGGAATCGTTTCTTTAATTTGTTCAATATTCATAGGTACCGCTCCTTTTTATCTTTTCTTCACTTGCAACAAAACACGTGCATCACATTGGAAACACGTGTCATCCTCGTTTATCCGGTGTAAACATCCGTAAAATCCCCACGACAAGCTTCGAGTTATATTAAGGAAGGAAAAGTGGGGGGCTTTCCTGATAAGTTTCGCTAACGATCAGCGGGAATTCAATATTCCCACTGATTGAAGTCTCACTTTATTTACCATCTATAAAGTCCCAAATGTGCTGCCATGTTTCAAGGCGCAACACATCTAACGCATCTCCATCTCCAAGTACACTAAATCCGATAATTAAACCGAGCATTAAAGCAAATAAACTTAATACGACAACGATCAAGACCTTCGCCCAGACTGGAATTAGTCGACGAACATATTTTTTCGGCTTGCCTTCCTGATTATCTGCCCTTGTTTCCTTCTTAGCTTGTTCTTCTTTAGTTGTATGTTTTGTTTTTCTTTCCTCTGCCATAAGAAATGACTCCTTATTTTTCACTATATTATCGTAATTGATTAATGAGACCTTGCATTTGGTCATGCATGGAGATAGTTTTTGCGTTAAATTGATATGCTCGCTGCGTTTCAATCATATCGGTTGTTTGCTTAGCTAGATCGATATTAGACGTTTCTAATGCGCCGCTCTTTAAACGCACATCTGCTTGGCCAACATTATTCACAATTTCTGCCAATGGATAATTATCTAAAGATTCTTCAGATAAACGAAATAGATTGTTGCCTGCCGCTTCTAATAAACGCGGTCGAACAGCCTGTACAATTTCTAACTGCCCCTCGACATTCTGTACGCCATTACGAGTTACATTAATTGCTCCATTCTCCTCAATCTTCAAATCATCCATATTATTCATTAATACAATTGGCTCGCCACCCGCACCAAGGACAGGATTACCATCTGACGTTACAAGCATTACTTGATTGTCTTCTTGTGGTGATAAATAAAAGTTACCTGCTCTTGTATAACGAGTCTCTGCTACACCATTTTCCTCTACTGCTACTTGGAACAATTGATCGTCTCCAAGTAGAGCAACGTCCAGATTTCGATCGGTTACTTCCATAGAACCTTGCTCGAAATTAACATTTGTATGACCTAGCTTTGCTCCAGATCCAATACGTAATCCTTCAGGCGTTAATCTACCTACTGGATTAGTCGGGTCTGGTTCCGTATTGATTTGCTGTGATAGTAGGGAGGAAAAATTGGCATCACGACCCTTAAAACCAGCTGTATTGGCATTTGCAATATTGTTACCAATATTATCTAGACGGTTTTGTAATTGTCCCATCGTTACAGCTGCCTGTATCGTCATTCTTGTCATCTCGTTCTACCCCCTATATCATCCTAATCGCGCAATCTCATTGACTGCTTTATCTAAACTACGATCATATTGTTGAATAATTTTTTGGTTCGCTTCAAAGCTTCGATACGCCTGCATCATATCTGTCATCGTTTGACCTGTATCCACATTAGAATTTTCTAATTGATTTTGCAAGACATTAAATTGCAATCCAGCTACACCTCTAGCATCAACTAGTGCTTCCGCATCTTCCCCAAGCTCAAACAAGTCTTGTCCATTTTTTACGAGGTCATTAGCATTAGCACTATAAGAAATGTCTAAAGCAACCTCACCATTATCCGTCTGTACGAAACCTTCAGGAGTGACAGTAAAAGACATATTATCTGTATTAATCGGATTGCCTTCATTATCTAGTACATAGAAGCCTTCATTTGTTGTTAAGTTTCCTTCTCCGTCAACCGTAAAGTTACCATTTCTCGTGTAACGGACATCTCCATCACCATTTTGCACAGTAAAGAAAATAGAGCCTGTATCATCAGGTGTTTCCCCTTGGGCAAGGGCCATATCTGTTGCAATATCTGTCTGACGAAGACCACCCTGAACAAAATCTGGAATGGTTTCTTGTACATATACACCTGAATTAATGGCACCAATTTCCGTCATTGTCGGTACTTTCGTTCCTTGTGAAGTAGGAATATCACGATTTTCCACACGTTGCATTAATAATTCTGGAAATGCACGCAAAGCAGTTTGATCTTGTTTATAACCAGGAGTCTGTGCATTTGTCATATTATTAGATAACACTTCCTGCCTACGTTGCTGTGTTAGCATTCCATTGGTCGCAGTATAAAATCCTCTTAACATAGGTTAGAGCTCCTCTCTTTTGCACATCATAATGGGAGTTAAAGTATGATACTTTAACTCCTATATCACGGTATATCACACAATCGAACGTTCTAATTTATCAATATTATCAAGCATAATTCCTGTTCCTTTAGCAACACAGTTCATTGGCTCTTCTGCTAATAAAACAGGTACTTTTAATTCTTCTGCAAGTAATTGATCTAAACCGTTCAAGAGTGCTCCACCGCCAGTTAAGATAACACCTCGGTCAATAATATCAGCAGATAATTCTGGTGGTGTTTTCTCTAAAACTGTTTTGGCTGATTGTACAATTAATGCGATTGATTCTCTTAACGCCTCTTCTACTTCTGATGAATGAATCGTAATGGTTCTTGGTAAACCTGAAACCATATCTCTACCACGAATATCGATTGACTCATCACGTCCACCAGGGAAAACAGTTGCAACATTGATTTTAATATCTTCTGCTGTTCTCTCCCCGATTAATAATTTGTATTTACGTTTAACATACTGGAGAATTTCCGTATCAAATTTATCTCCGGCCATTTTAATCGATTGAGCTGTTACAATATCCCCCATCGATAATACAGCGACATCTGTCGTACCACCACCGATGTCAACAACCATGTTACCACTTGGTTGGAAAATATCCATACCAGCGCCGATTGCTGCTACTTTCGGCTCTTCTTCTAAATATACTTTTTTACCGCCAGATTTTTCTGCTGCTTCTTTAATTGCTTTTTGCTCTACTTTTGTAATGTTTGTTGGGCAGCAGATAAGCATTCTTGGTTTAGACAAGAATCCTTTTACATTAATTTTGTTAATAAAATATTTCAACATCGCTTCTGTTACGTCAAAGTCTGCGATAACCCCATCTTTTAACGGACGAATTGCCTCAATATTTCCTGGAGTACGTCCAACCATACGACGCGCTTCTTCACCAACTTCTAATACTTTACCTGAGTTACGATCCATCGCAACTACTGAAGGCTCATCAAGTACAATGCCTTTTCCTTTGACATGTATAAGTACATTTGCAGTTCCTAAGTCTATTCCAATATCTCTTGAAAACATGATTGTGTATCCTCCCTAATTTCAATACCTTACTTCATTCTTGTCAGTTCTTGTCTATGTATGCTGTCAATTAGTTTCCATTCTTATTATAGTACATAATACCTCTAATTATATATAATATCATAAACAATAGAAAATCGTTATATCTTTCCAAAAAAAATTTCTGGTTTTTTATCGAATATATGTGGAATATTGATGATGTATGGAGTCTCTGTATATAAGGGATATAAAATTGGTTATTAAGGAGGACATGAGTTATTTAATTTGTCAACATTTCTTCTTCATCAGCTAGTTCTTTTTTATCATTTACCTGATATTTCATTTTCGTTGCTTCTCCACCTCTAAGATGTCTAATTGCTTTATGGTGCCTTAATATTTCTTTCACTTCATTCGCTAATTCCGGGTGTAATTCTGGCAATCGTTCTGTCAAGTCTTTGTGTACAGTACTTTTCGAAACGCCAAATTCTTTTGCAATAACTCGTACGGTCTTCTTTGTATCAACAATGTACCTGCCAATTTTTAATGTTCGTTCTTTGATGTAGTCATGCACATCACTCGCCTCCCATAAGTTGTCAGTCCAAGGTGTGAACAGAGACAAGTACATTCCTATAGTGTTATATGATTAAAACTAAAGTAGCGCATCCTCACCTTAGACAAATAAAACATAATTTGTATCATCTTATTAAACGGCCCATCCCAATATGACAGGAATTTAAAATGGACAAGAAGAAAGAAAAAAGGCGATGACATAATGTCACCACCTTTTTTTCTTAGCCAATATCACCGTAATCAGGATCACATTTTTTTAATGATTTCATCGACTATTCTCCCACTCCCGTTTTTTCTTTATATTCCTAGACCGTCAGATGCCTTCAATGGTAATCTTGCGAAAAAGTGATCACTCCTTTTCTCCATAAAACATTGATATGAATATATAAAGAAATGTTGCTTTCTTGTTGCTAACCCTAAATAATACTGCGTGAATGGTGTATCTACAGGTTGCTTGTCAAGTATGACTTCCGCCATTTGATGATTCCCCTTCACAATTTCGATATGAGCTGTTTCGATAGGATCTGTAGTGGTGATGCCTTCTACCTTACCAAAATGTGCACAAATAAACGGATATGTTCTCATATTGATCTTTTCTAATATATCTTGATCTCCTAATTGGAGCGCTATATACTTCGCTTCTTCTATATGGTAGATACTAGAGTCAAAATCTTCAAAAATGTAACTGAGTGCTAAATTCAAGTGGAGATGGACTTTTTGTCTGACATGATGAGGCATTTGAAGTGCTTCGTAGGCGTTTTTTCTTGCTAGAATCAATTCGTTTCTCTTCCAATAATAATGAAATAAGATGACTTTTATTCTAATTTGGCAAAAGCTAATAAAGAGTGGATTATCTATTTGGTGTAATAATTTTTGTATTTTATTTAAGTAAAAACCAATTTTCTCATAATTGTATACTTTTCTATCTACTTCTATGTATAAGAAATATCGTAAACAGCTTATCTCTGGATGTCTGGAGGTAATCGCTTTCGATAAAGTTCGAATAGTATGAACTTGTTTACCATTATGCAAATCTAACATGAGTTGATAGAGTATAGCAGCTTCATGATTTAACGTATTATCACTCTTTTGATTTTCATCAATAACATATTGTAATTCTTGATAACATTGGTTCAAATATAAATATTCTAATCCTAAGCGCTTGTCCGTATCTGAATCAGTCTTAAACAAAAATTGCTTTGCAAGCTCTAATTGCTCTACTTCTCCACTATCCATACTGATCAATGTTAAAAATTGTGATAATTGGAGTTCTATCTGTGATTCACATTCTCTTATTGTCCCTATTTTTGTTTTTATTAATACCATAGTTTATCTCCTTTCCAGTTACCTATTATTCCATAATGAAAAAATTATTCAATAGGTTTTTAGAAAGAATCGTTCGTCAAATTAAGAACGTTATCGACAGTTTATGATTGTTTTTGATTAGTATATTATCGAATATACGTAAACATTCTGCGAAAACAAAAATCTCCCTACCTTTTTATCGGTAAGGAGACTTGTCTTAAGCTTCTTCCATTGCTCGTGAAGACTCTGGTTCGCTTTCTGATTCTACATCCGCACTATCATCTGGTGACTCTTGATCTTGCTGTTGTTCTTGCTCTTGTTCTTGCTCTTGTTCATGCTCTTGTTCTTGCTCTTCATCAACATCAGAATCAGCACGTTCTTCCTGCTCTTCAGGCTCCCGTTCATCATCTTCTGGTGCTACGATTTTATTAATCGGCTCATTCACAAAACTTTCTGGGTTAACTGGTACACCATCTTTTCTTACTTCAAAATGGACATGCACCCCATTATCTTGCCCTAATGTGTTTTGTCCAGCAGTTCCAATTGTTTCACCCTGCTCTACTTCATTACCTTCTTCTGCAAATATTTCTTCTAAACTAGCGTAATAAGTGGAAATGCCTTGTTCATGCTCCAACTTCACCACATTACCTAGTAGCGGATCTTGCTTCACTTCTGTCACCGTTCCTGATAAGGACGCTACGACATCAAATGATTGGTGATCAGATGTAGAGAGTGCAATCCCATCACTTTGATAGTATTTGTTTTGGTGTAAGATTAACGCACTTTCTTGCTCACTTTCATCTGCTCCATAATCATAAAATTTGGTCACGATTTCCACTTGCAAGTCTTCCGTTACTGGTAATTCCAATACCTCTTGTTGACTCATCACTGTCGTTGCATCTTCTTCTTCGCCTGCTCCATCATTACCTTTTGACAGGTCGTCTAGCTGCTCTTCCATATCATCTGCCATATCTGGTACTTGGTTCACAACACTTTGATACCATAATACCCCTGTTAGTAGTAGTGCAGCCACTGCTAGATAGACAGCAGGAAAAAACCATTTTTTCTTGAAGATACGTTTCCAACTATTTTTTGAAACGTTCTTGTTTTCCTCCATTATGCATCACCTCAGCTACCATTGTGATCAAACAGAGGAAAAAATATACATGATTTTTCTATTTTTTTGCTAAAAGTGTAGGAGTTGCCTGTTCAAGCGTACTTACTTCCACCCCTTGATAGTAATGTTCAATGATATCTTGGTAGTTTTTTCCTTCTAATGCCATACCATTCGCACCGTATTGACTCATCCCTACACCATGACCAAATCCTTTCGTCGTAAACACATAATGATCATTTTTCTTTGTTACGGTAAAGTCATTAGACAATAAATCTAATTTCTGTCGCACGTCACGGCCAGTATATGTTTTACCACCAATTTCGGCTGTTGCCACTCGTTTACTTTCTGTTCTCGTTAATTGGAAGTCCTCTGAGTTGCTAAGTTGTACATCTAATTTTTCTTCTAATTCTTCTTTCGTAAAGACTTGTTGATCAAAAAATCTAGGGGATATCTCTTCATCCCAAGGACTTTCGACTGTTCGTAAATATGGTATTTCCCCTTCCCAGTAATCCTCAGAATTCTCTGTATACCCATTGCTAGTAGAGAAAAAGGTTGGTGTAATCGGTTGCTCACTATACGTAATAATTTGCCCTTGTGTCTCTGCTACAGCTTGTGTGATTTTATTTATTTTCTGATGATAATCACTTCCTAAAGATTCTCGCAATTCATCTTCGCTTTTATATACTTGATGCTCTGTCGTGTCTGTTATATCTGCACCACCTGCAATTTCTGCTGGATCCTCTTGCATAAGAAATCTAACAATATACGTTCTCGCCGCCAATGCTTGTGCTTTTAATGCTTCTAACTCAAAATCTGCTGGCATTTCAGAAGCAACGACGTGCACAACATATTCTTCAAGTGGTATTTCTTCGACTTTATTTGTTTCAGATCGTAATACTTCAACAGCAAAAGGTGATTCCAATGATACCGTTGTTGCCTCCGCTTCTTCTCCCTCTTCTTCTGCTCCATTCTCTGATGAAACAGCTACTTCATCTCCTTTAAATGGAAGAACAATAAGCGTTGGAATGATAAACATAAACGTAAGCGTTGTTGCAACGATAAGAATGGTCGGAATTTTCCAGTTGAATTGCGACTTTTGTTTCTGCCATTTAGCCATGGGTATCCTCCTCCATGATTCTTGATTTCCTACTCTATTTTATTCAAGGAATAGAATATTAGAACCCGATAATTGTCTGAGATATAGAGTGGGAATCCTACTAGTTGCTCTGTGTACAACCGTATGGAATAGACAAGCTAGTCATATAGGATTGTTTCATTATCTATTGGATGACACGTTTGAATAGATTCGCTTTCGTTTGTGCTAGCAAATCGATTTCGTGACACTTCCAGGCCGATTTCCCTTCACTTTTCTCAGCAAGCCTCTTGTTTATAAAAAAGAAGGACTAGCTCAGGTAGCTGTCCTTCTTTTACTTTGTTATACTTCTTGCTTTTCTACGATTTCTTTTGTTTCGTCTTGGTTTACTCGTTCAATGTCTGCACCTAATCTAGCAAATTTACCAGTGATGTCTACATATCCTCTATCAATATGATGCAAGGATGTAATACGTGTATAACCATCCGCCACTAATCCAGCTAAAATTAATGCTGCTCCAGCACGTAAGTCTGTTGCCGCTACTTCAGCCCCTTGAAGCTCAACAGGACCTTCGACGATAACACTACGCCCTTCAATTTTTAACTTAGCATTCATTCTACGGAATTCTTCTACATGCATAAAACGGTTTTCAAACACTGTTTCCGTAATAACACCTGTACCAGCTGCTTGCAACATTAGTGCCATCATTTGTGACTGCATATCAGTTGGGAATCCAGGGTGGGGCAATGTTTTAATATCCGTAGCTTTTAATTTTTTCGGTCCAATTACTCGAATACCAGTGCCTTCTTCCGTAATCTTGACACCCATCTCTTCCATTTTAGAAACTAGCGCGCGAATGTGTTCGATTTCAGCATTCTCAATTAAGACGTTTCCACCTGTAATAGCTGCTGCAACCATAAATGTTCCTGCTTCAATTCGGTCTGGAATGATAGAGTGTTCTACACCATGAAGTTTTTCGACACCTTCAATTTTAATTGTTTCCGTTCCAGCACCTGTAATTTTAGCACCCATTTTATTTAAATAATTTGCTAAATCAACTATCTCAGGCTCTTTTGCTCCATTTTCAATCGTTGTTTTACCTTTTGCAAGAGCTGCTGCCATCATAATATTTTCTGTCGCACCAACACTAGGCATATCTAAATAGATTTTTGCTCCACGCAATCTTCCATTGGTAGATACTTCTACAAAACCGTTACCAACATGAACTTCTGCCCCCATTGCTTCGAACCCTTTTAAGTGCAGGTCAATCGGACGCGAACCAATCGCACATCCTCCTGGCATAGCTACTTTTGCATGACCATATCTTGCTAAAAGTGGTCCTAAAACAAGAACGGACGCACGCATTTTTCTCACATACTCAAACGGAGCTTCCGTTAATAATGGTTTTGTAGCATCAACTGTAACCGTATTACCTTCATACTCTACGTCTGCATTCATATGTTTTATTACTTGATTTATTGTGTGTACATCTGCCAAAGCAGGTACTTCGTGTATAACACTTTTTCCTTCACTTGCAATTATACTTGCGGCAATAACAGGCAGTACGGCATTCTTTGCTCCTTCAACTCTTACAGTACCATTTAACTGCCTACCACCACGTACGATGATATTTTCCAAGGCTCATTCTCCTCTGTAACCATATTCATTATTATTAGTATTCATGTATTAGGATAGGTGTTCCTATAGTAAGAGTTGTCCGATCTGCTACTCCTTCTCTTACTGCAATTTGCATATTAATTTCGTTGTCTTGTTGTTTCCATGTATTTTTCCAATCAGGGATGTAACCTGTCCATGATTGAATACTTGCATCATTTATTTCGTCAATTATTGTCATATTTAGTCTTTCACTCAAAAAAATCTTTAAGCAAACAATATCTATAATACCATTGTTCCAGCCTTCAACACAAGTAAAAGTTTGCGCATTCTCCGTAAATAGGTCATTAGTAATTGTGCTAATTTGCTTATGGTAATCTTTTCGTATAGTTGGTGTCGAATCTGTAGCTGTAATCGTATAAATTATTTGATAAAGAGATTCTTTTTCATTCACTCTTACTAATAACACTGATTCGGTAATCGCTGTTGATTCTTGTCGGTCTCTTTCGAATTTTATGCTATTTTCATCTTGCTCGATTAATTGAAACTCCTCCATAATAGAAGCTATCTTATCAATATCATCAATTTTTCTAGATTCTTTTATAATAGTTTGATAGTTTTCTAGCTTTAGATCGTAGTGATCAAGAACCTCCAGCATATCATCCAATTCTTTTTGATTATCACTATCTGTTTTTGTTTCTATCATTACTTGATCAACCATTAACATAAAAATAATAATGCCTACAGAAATAAAAAAATACTTCATTCCCCGCACTCCTTTTTTTACTAAAAGTATCGTCAGGAAATAAAGTATTCATACTTCTATCTATTAAAAAAGATATATTAATTGCTGTGACCATTTCAAAAAGTCTAGGAAAAAGTGACTTACAGTAGAGCCTATCGCAATTGTAATTAAAACAATTAAAATTCGTGCTTCCCACACTTTGTTCTTTCTAAATAATTCATCGAAATTCAGTGCTTGAATAACCTGCCATGTAATCACAATAAAAACTATGTGTGACAACATACCAATTAAGCCTTCTTGCGCCAAACTTTGCATCATAATCTATCCCTCGTTTACTCTTTTTTCATTCATTTTAACATATTTAGCAATGATTCGCTTCCGCGGGTCAAACTTCGATATTTCCCGGGAAATTTAGCGAGATAAGGTTGTTGATTGTTTTTTTCAGAATTTACTGGCAACTTAAAAAGAGGCTGCACTCAACCTTTTTGGTTGAGGCAGCCTCTTTCCTATTATTTATTTTCTACGACATCAATTCGGTTTAAGGCACGTTTAAGTGCTAATTCTGCCCTTCTGAAATCAATTTCATCTTGCTTAGCTTGTAAACGACGCTCTGCTCGTTCTTTTGCTGCACGAGCACGCTCAAGATCGATGTCCTCAGGTCGTTCTGCTGATTGTGCAAGAATTGTCACTTTATCAGGACGAACCTCTAGGAAACCTCCACTAACGGCAATTCGTCGTGGATTTTCTCCTTTTAAGCGCACCGCACTAATCGACAGTGGTGCAACGAGCGGAATGTGACCTGGTAAGACCCCAAGCTCTCCACTTTCAGCTTTACAGCTAACCATTTCAAATGAATCTTCCAGAACAGGGCCATCCGGAGTAACAACACTTACTGTTAGTGTATTCAACAGAACCCCTCCTTAGGCTGGAATAAAAGCTAATGACTCATTATGCCATTTGCTTTGCTTTTTCTACTACTTCTTCAATGCGTCCAACTAAACGGAATGCATCTTCTGGAAGGTCATCATATTTACCATCAAGAATTTCACGGAAACCTTGCACCGTTTCTTTAACTGGTACGTATGAACCTGGTTGACCTGTAAACTGTTCAGCAACATGGAAGTTTTGTGATAAGAAGAACTGGATACGACGCGCACGAGCTACCGTCAATTTATCTTCATCAGATAACTCATCCATACCTAGGATGGCGATAATATCTTGTAATTCTTTATATTTTTGTAATGTTTGTTGTACTTCACGTGCTACATTATAATGCTCTTCCCCTACTACTTCAGGGTCAAGCGCACGAGAGGTAGAAGCAAGTGGATCTACCGCAGGGTAAATACCTTGCTCTGACAATTTACGATCAAGGTTTGTTGTTGCATCTAAGTGTGCGAACGTTGTAGCTGGCGCCGGATCCGTATAGTCATCGGCAGGTACATAGATCGCTTGGATAGATGTAACAGAACCTTTATTTGTTGACGTAATACGTTCTTGTAATTGACCCATTTCCGTTGCTAGTGTCGGTTGGTAACCAACGGCTGATGGCATACGACCAAGAAGCGCCGATACCTCAGAACCTGCTTGCGTAAAACGGAAAATGTTATCAATAAATAGTAGTACGTCTTGGCCTTGTTCATCACGGAAGTGTTCTGCCATTGTAAGACCTGTTAACGCAACACGCATACGAGCTCCAGGTGGCTCATTCATTTGACCGAATACCATTGCTGTTTTCGAAATTACACCAGAGTCTTTCATTTCATAGTAAAGGTCGTTCCCTTCACGAGTACGTTCCCCTACACCAGCAAATACGGAAATACCACCGTGCTCTTGTGCGATATTATTGATTAGCTCTTGAATAAGTACGGTTTTACCTACACCCGCACCACCAAATAAACCGATCTTACCACCTTTAATATATGGTGCTAATAAGTCTACTACTTTGATACCTGTCTCTAAAATTTCTGTTTCCGTTGAGAGATCTTCAAATTTCGGTGATTCACGGTGAATTGGATCACGGTGAACATCTGCTGCAAAATCCTCATCAAGGTCGATTTTTTCACCTAATACGTTGAAAACACGACCTAATGTCACATCACCTACTGGTACTGAAATTGGTGCATTAGAGTCCGTTACTTCCGCACCACGTTGTACCCCTTCTGTAGATGACATCGCAATTGTACGTACAGAATCATCACCTAAGTGAAGGGCAACTTCTACTGTAAGTTCTTGTGCTTCACCGTTTGCTTCATACTGTACTTTTAACGCGTTGTAAATTTCAGGGAGGTGTCCGTCTGCGAATTTAACGTCGACAACCGGTCCCATAATTTGAATAACGTGTCCTTTTGCCATCGATTTCCCTCCTAACATAAAATTGCTAATCTATTATTCCAATGCGGCCGCTCCACCAACAATCTCGGTGATTTCCTGCGTAATAGCTGCTTGTCTTGCACGGTTATACTGTAATGATAAATCATCAATAAGTTCATCCGCGTTATCTGTCGCACTTTTCATAGCAGTCATACGAGAAGCATGCTCACTCGCTTTACTATCCAATAATGCGCCGAAAATTAAACTTTCCGCATATTGTGGCAATAATACATTTAATATTTCTTGTTGATTTGGTTCATATTCGTATGAACTTTTCACATTACCAGCCTCTTCAGCAAGGTCTGTTAATGGTAAAAGTTTTTTCGAGGTTACTTTTTGTGAAATCGCACTAATGAAGTGATTATAGAAAATCACTAATTCATCAATTTCCTTTTCAATAAATAACTCTACCGTTTCAGATGTTAGATCTTTAATGTCAGCAAAGCTCGGCTGATCAGAAAGACCAGTGATTTCTTTCAAAATAGGAATGTTACGTTTTTTGAAAAAGTCACGCCCCATACGTCCTACCGCGATCACAGCATATTCATCTTTCGATTGATGATTATTTTGAATCGTACGATATACTTCACGAAGTATCCCACTATTAAAAGCACCTGCAAGCCCACGATCTGCCGTGATGACAAAATAAGCGGTCTTTTTCACTTCACGAGTTTGAAGCATGGGATGCTCTACATCTTTACCACTACCAGCAATACTTGTTACTACTTCCTTAATCTTATTGCTGTATGGATCAAACGCTTTGGCAAATTCCTCTGCACGACTAAGCTTTGATGCAGATACCATGTGCATCGCTTTTGTAATCTGCTTCGTCTTTTGTGTGGAATTTATTCGTGTTTTTATATCTCTTAGAGATGCCACGTTGTTTCACCGCCCTTTCCGGAAAGGTTGACGTTATTGCTTGAAAGTGCCATTAATAGACACTTTCACTTTTCTTTGTCTAGCTCGGAGTGTCCAGAAACTAGTGCCTTTCCCTCAGCTTCGTACGATAAAGGAGACTTGCCGACTGACAAACTTGTGAAGTCAGAGGCCTAGTCGAACTTATACCTTTAGGTGAAAGTCATCATCCGTTCCTTCGTCACGGTGATTCCTTTATCTCCTGCGCTTCAGTCCAAGTCATACGTTTCTAACCGGACACTTTCACTTTTCTTCTATTATTCTGATACGACAAATGTTTTCTTGAATTCTTCGATTGCTCCGCTCATATCGCCTTCGTCTGCTAATGTTCCTGTTTCTTTGATTGTTGTAAGAAGTTCTGGCTTGTTATTGTCTAACCAAGTTAAGAACTCTGCTTCAAAGCGTGTAATATCTTCAACAGGGATATCATCTAAGAATCCTTTCGTTAATGCATAAATAACCATAACTTGTTTTTCTACTACTAGTGGTTTATGAAGACCTTGTTTTAGTACTTCAACCGTACGAGCACCACGGTTTAATTTTGCTTGTGTTGCTTTATCTAAGTCAGATCCGAACTGAGCAAATGATTCCAATTCACGGAATGATGCTAAGTCTAGACGTAATGTACCAGCAACTTTTTTCATTGCCTTAATCTGTGCTGAACCACCTACACGTGATACAGATAGACCAGGGTTGATCGCTGGACGTACACCTGAGAAGAATAAATCAGACTGCAAGAAAATTTGTCCGTCTGTAATGGAAATTACGTTTGTTGGAATATAAGCAGAAATATCACCTGCTTGTGTTTCAACAAATGGAAGTGCTGTTAAAGAACCTCCACCTTTTGCATCACTAAGTTTTGCAGCACGCTCAAGTAGACGAGAGTGTAAGTAGAATACATCCCCTGGGAATGCCTCACGACCTGGCGGGCGGCGTAATAGTAATGAAAGCTCACGATAGGCGTTCGCTTGTTTTGTTAGATCATCATATACAACTAATACGTGCTTGCCATTGTACATGAACTCTTCACCCATCGATACCCCTGCATATGGCGCAAGATATTGAAGTGGCGCTGGTTCACTAGCACCGGCAGATACAACGATTGTATAATCTAATGCTCCATGTTTACGAAGTGTTTCAACTGTTCCACGTACTGTCGAATCTTTTTGACCGATTGCTACATAGATACAAATCATGTTTTCTTCTTTTTGGTTCAAAATCGTATCAATTGCTACCGTTGTTTTACCTGTTTGACGGTCACCGATAATAAGCTCTCGCTGACCACGACCAATTGGTACAAGGGCATCGATCGCTTTAATACCTGTTTGTAATGGCTCATCAACTGACTTACGATCCATTACACCTGGTGCTGGTGATTCGATCGGACGTGCTTTAGAAGTTTCTACTGGCCCTTTACCATCCACTGGTTGTCCTAATGGATTTACGACACGACCAATAAGTTCCTCCCCTACTGGCACTTCCATAATACGACCTGTACGACGAACTTCGTCACCTTCACGAATTCCTGTATATGGTCCAAGGATTACGATCCCGACATTTGATTCTTCTAAGTTTTGTGCCATACCCATGACACCATTCGAAAATTCAACTAGCTCACCAGACATAACGTTGTCAAGTCCGTGTGCACGTGCAATACCATCACCAATTTCGATAACTGTACCAACATCGCTCACTTCAATGTCTGAATCATAGTTTTCAATTTGCTGTTTAATCAGTGCACTGATTTCTTCAGCTTTAATGCTCATGCCATTTCACCCCTATCGTTCGTTAATTTGCTCTTCTTATTTGTCGTTCAAATCGATCCAATTTCCCTTTAATCGTACCGTCATATACGGTGTTTCCGACTTTAATTCGGACACCACCTAGTACAGTTGGATCAATTTCATTGTTTATTTTCACTTGTTTTGCATTGAATTTTGTTGTAATTATTTTTTCAATTTCTTGACTTTCCGCATCTGATAGTGCACGAACGGAATAAACTGTTGCCTCTTTGATACCTTTCGCAACGTTTGCAAAGGTAATAAAATGATCTACCATATCTGGAACAATTGATTCGTTGTGACGATCTACAAGTAACGAAAGTGTATGTAGTACATCCTTCGAAAAGCCTGTAAATACCTCATTTAGTAGTTGCTTTTTCTTATCTGCTTCTACTTTTGGATGCTGTAAAAAGGAAAGAAAGTCTTCATTTGTTTGATAAACTTCTTTCACTGTCATCAGTTCTGTTTCCAGGAAGTCGATTGTTTCCTTTTCTTGACCGATTTGAAAAAGAGCTTCTGCATAACGTTTTGCTACATTCGTTTTACTCATCGCTCTTCTCCTATCTCTTTAATGTACTCACTGATTAACTGTTCTTGGTCTTCTGCACTAATTTCTTTTTCAATTACTTTTGTAGCAATTTGTACGGACAATGTTGCCACTTGTGCTTGAAGTGCCTCGACTGCTTTTTCTTTCTCGCGCGCAATATCTTCCTCAGCAGATTTTTTCAAACGTACTGCTGCTTCATTTGCTGCATCGATAATTGCTTTTTCTTGCTGAGTTGCCGCTTTTTTAGCGTCCTCAATGATTTGTTGCGCTTCTTGACGCGTTGCTTTCAATTGCTCATTTGCTTGTTGAGCTGCTTTTTCTGCATCAGCACGGTTCTTTTCAGCTGTATCAATTTCATTCGCAATATAGTTTTCGCGCTCTTCCATTTTGTTCATTAATGGACCCCACGCAAACTTTTTCAATAATGCAAGTAAAGCAACAAAACTAGCAATGGCGAATAGCATATCTCCACCATTTAAACCACCGATATCCGCAGCTTGAATGACGAGTCCATCTGTTAAAAGTTGCACAGTGCTCACTCCTTCCCACGATTAATCATCTATTTCATTCACACATTACATTCCATCATTAATTAAAACTAGTAAACATTTTAAGGCTTTTTACAAACGAATGGCGAAGGTTGTCTTAGACGAACTCCGCCATTCTATATCAGAAATTATTAGCTGCCCATTACCATGAAGGCAATTACTACGGCGAAAATTGGAATCGCCTCTACTAACGCTACCCCGATAAACATTGTTGTTTGAAGTGCACCTCTTAATTCTGGTTGACGTGCAATCCCTTCTACTGTACGACTTACGATCATACCGTTACCTAAACCAGCACCTAGTGCCGCTAAACCAATTGCAATTGCTGCTGCTAAAGCTCCCATTATATTTCCTCCTTTAAATTGTATAAATTATTTCATAATGTAATATTTCTAATGGTCTGAACTCACTTTATGAGACATGTACACCATTGTTAACATGGTAAAGATAAATGCTTGAATAGCACCTATGAATAAACTGAATCCTTGCCAAGCCATCATCGGAATAATAGATATTAATGTAAACGGCAAGGCAGCAAGCGCCATTTTTGTAATAAGTGATAATAAAATCTCACCTGCGAAAATATTACCGAAGAGACGTAGACCTAATGTTAAGGTGTTCGTAAATTCTTCAATAATCTTAAATGGTAGTAAAAACGGTACAGGGCGCACATAATCTTTTGTGTACTCTTTGAACCCTTTCACTTTCACCCCGTAATAATGTGTTAATAAGATGACTAATGCTGCCAAGGATAATGTAATCGAAGCATCTGAAGTAGGTGATTTCCACCACAAGTTATGATCCCAAACTACCATCGTAATAACACCTAGTATATTACTAATAAAGATATAGACTAATAGTGTTAATCCGAGTGGAAGGAATACTTTCCCTGTCTTCCAATCCATCGTATCGTTAATAATTCCTTTGACAAAGCCAATAATCCACTCCATGAAATTTTGGAAACCTGTTGGCTTCATTTTTAAGTTTCTTGCTCCTAAAGTACAAATAATAAATACAATAACAGAGGCAACAAACGTCATTAAGGTAGTGGAAAGGTTAAAATCTAACCATGAAATGCCAAATAAGTCATAATGAAACGGTGATTCGTGGTCCAATTTCTTCACCTCACTTCCTTTTGCTCGTCTAATTTTCTAAAAATTGCAAAATCTATCATAATAACAACATAGGTTGTCATTAATCCCAAAATAACGCCCATCAAATGGAAATACTCTTCATATCGCATAGCAATAATTACTGCTAACGCCGCTGAGGCTAATCTAGTAAATGTACCGATACCACCAGCTTTACCGCCATCTTTGATCGCTTGTCCAAACCGATCAATCTTGCGTTGCATTAGCCATAAATTATAAAAACTTAATGCTGTTCCTAGGAGAAGTCCGAGGAATATCCTTGGAAAAGGTGTAAATCCCCAGCCAAGAACAAAAAGTGCAAGAAGATAGAACATCCATTTACGTTGACGGGTTATCATATTTTTATATTGATTCATCATTACTCGTCTCCCGTTACATCTCTTACGTAAAGAATGATCCCATAAAAACCAGTTCCCAGACCGATAAATAGTCCGATCACTAGAAAAAGTGGTGATGTGGATAAATACTTGTCAACCATTCTTCCAATCAGTAATCCTATGAGCGGTATACCGGCAATTTGCGACAAGATGATACTGTACGCTTTTATTCCAGCATAAGGGCTCTTGTTGGATGGTGACATATACTCTCTCCTCATTATTATGTAAGACGAAATTCACCTATGTATAAAACTAAGAATATCATGTCTATTCCCTTTTTCTGTGACCTGATTCACGGTTAGTGAAAACCTTATCATCCACACTAAATTAGCATACAATAGGGGGTTACTATTGTCAATTGATTTTACGTTCAAAAAACAAAAATAAACCAACAAAATTCCACATTTAAAGCTTGATCCCTTTATGCAATAGTAACGAACTGATCGATAGTACTTTTTGAAAATATTGTGACAATTAGTTCGAGTAGCGAAATATATAGCCTCAAGCAGGATAGAGGGCCATTATTCCTAGTCCTCTATCCTTATTTATCAAAGGGTTTCATTCAGGATTACCATCCCAAATTGTTTGGTATTGATAGGTTTGATTTTCGCTTGTTTCGATCGTTATATTGGCAATATATTGATTTTGAAGTTGATTTTCTTGGGAAATTTCTCCTTCCACTACACCTGGCATTAATTCTGTTTCTTCCACTATCGTTGTCACATAAGAAAAGGTAGCCATATCATATAAATCAATCGTTAATTTCTCTGTCTCTTCGACAAGATACAACTGATAATGATACGTATCATCTAGTGGTGTTACCAACAATTCAAAGCCCATTCCTTTTGGTATTTCCTCATTACCTGTTACAAACATATATGGAATTGGTATATCATTTAGCAAAAGGTAACCTTGCTTTATACCATCCTCAAGCTGATTTGCTCTAATGGTTACATCTACCGGAATTTCTTTCTTCTCACCCGCCTCTAACGTAAAGCTTTTAGGCAATTGAAAACGAATAGCTGATTCTTGCTCTGGTAATGAAAAAGCATACGTTTTAGGTTGATCAGAAATATTCTCCATAACTAATTTACTTGTATGATGCTCATTATGCTCCTCTATCTTCCCAAATTGCAGAAAAGATTGATACATTAAGGTGTCTGTTTCTAGTGCTTTCTCTAGATTTACTTTTCCAGCTCCTTGTTCTGTTGGATAAAAGTTTTCTAATGGTTCAGCTGTCGTTAAAATAGCTGCTTTTAGCTGTGCTGGTGACCAGTCTGGATGTGCTTCTTTTAACACGGCTAAACCCCCTGCTATATGTGGTGCTGCCATACTTGTACCATTTAATGCCTGATAACCTCCAGGTACTGTACTTAAAATCTCTGCTCCAGGCGCAACTATTTCGGGTTTTATCGACCAATTAACCGTTACAGGACCACGTGAACTAAAATCTGTTATCGTATCTTGGATTTCTTCATAGTCAATGGATGCATAACCAGCATTCTCTTTTAACCATTCGCCATCTTCTTTGCTAATTGCTGCTACTGGTATAGAAATATCAGGATTTATCGCACCTTCAAATACTTCATCCTCATTATTTATAATTAACAGAGCTGCTGCTCCAGCATCTTCTGCTTCTTGTGCTAATTGAGCAAATGGAATTTCCTGATCGCGCTCCATCACCAGTAGCTTGTCTGTCTTACGCTCTTTTTCCACACCTACCACTTGTAAATCACGCGTAAAATCCCACTCAGGTGAGTTCTGCATCGGTACCATCTCTATCTTTTTATCTCGAAACCGTTCATACAAAAAAGGGCGCTTAATAGTCGGAGTAGATGCTCCAACGGAAATGACTTGATCAGCTGTGGCAGGTGACCCTACTGTCCACAAATCTGGCCCCGCATTCCCATTAGCAATCACTACCGCAACTCCTGCTTCTGTCGCGCGATTAACCGCAACACTCGTTGGCCAGTCAGGTCCATTAATGGTATTGCCTAGCGAAAGATTAATAATGTCCATCCCATCTTTTACTGCAGCTTCAATCGCCGCCATCACTTGGACAGATGTTCCTGTTCCACCCGGTCCAAGTGCGCGATAAGCATAAACATCTGCATCTGGGGCCACTCCTTTCATTTGCCCGTCTGCTGCGATGATTCCAGCAACATGTGTCCCATGCAACGTCGGAATCCCTTGGTCTTGTGTTGTTTCCATCGGATCATCATCAAAATCAACCAGATCAAATCCACCTTTAAAATTCTTCTGTAAATCTGGATGTGTATAGTCTATCCCGGTATCAACCACCCCTACTTTCACCCCTTTTCCCGTAAAAGGAAGTGATTCTGGCATCATAAAAGGAACACTTTCGTTGATATTTTCGGTGACTTGTGTTTGATATGTTTGTACGGAATAGGATTGCTGCACATTGTTTCGCCTTTTAATACGTTCCAGGCTTCGTCTATCTGCCTTAATCGCTATGCCATTAAATACCGTATCGTAAACAGCGAGCACTTCTACATTCGGGTGATAGGTTTCGATTTCTTCAGCAAATAAATGCGGATCATCTTCTGTTTCAAGAATAAAGGAGTATTCGGTTTGATCCGTGATAACGGAAGTAAATAAGAACAAAGATAAAATGAATGACATGAGAAGCACTCCTTATGATGAGATAGAAATATTGTTTACGAGTGGATGCGAAGATATGTATGATTTCTAGCTTGTGGTGAAAATATCTGTGATTGTGATGGTGGTGGTTTACGTTTTTATTTTGGTTCTGGTAGGAGTGGTGGGAGTGTATCGCAGACATAACTTTTTTTCTCTCTGAGTTTTGTCTTCGAGGCCGCTTATCAACGACTTAACTTTCCTTTTTCCCTGAGTTGTGTCCGTGAGACCTCTTCTCATGGACATAACTTTTCCTTTTATCCGAGTTGTGTCCGTGAGACCTCTTCTCATGGACATAACTTTTCCTTTTATCCGAGTTGTGTCCGTGAGACCTCTTCTCATGGACATAACTTTCCTTTTATCCGAGTTGTGTCCGTGAGACCTCTTCTCATGGACATAACTTTCCTTTTATCCGAGTTGTGTCCGTGAGACCTCTTCTCATGGACATAACTTTTCCTTTTATCCGAATTATGTCCGTGAGACGACTTAACTTTATTTTCTCTCTGAGTTATGTCTTCGATAATGTAAAAAAGCCTTGCGCACCGTGGCACAAGGCTTTCGTTTCATTTTTATTTTGTTCCGTACAAGCGGTCTCCGGCATCGCCTAGACCTGGGATAATATAACCTTTTTCATTCAGTTTTTCATCAAGTGCACCTAGATAGATATCAACATCTGGGTGTTCTTGTTGAATCACTTCGACCCCTTCAGGTGCTGCAATTAGACACATTAACTTAATATTTGTCGCTCCACGTTTTTTCAATGAATGAATAGCATCATTGGCAGATCCACCCGTTGCAAGCATTGGGTCAATAACGATTAATTCACGTTCATCAATATCACTTGGAAGCTTGATATAATATTCTGTTGGTGTTAACGTTTCTGGGTCACGATAAAGACCAACATGCCCTACTTTGGCAGCTGGAATTAACTTCAACATACCGTCTACCATTCCTAATCCCGCTCTCAAAATAGGAATTAAACCAATTTTCTTACCACTAATTACTTTCGTTACAGCTTCTGTTACAGGTGTTTGGATTGTTATGTCTTCCAATGGAAGGTCTCTCGTAATTTCAAAAGCCATTAACATAGACACTTCATCAACTAGCGCACGGAATTCTTTCGTCCCCGTATCGTTTTTACGTATATACGTCAGTTTGTGCTGGATTAATGGATGGTCTAATACATGTACATTACTCATGAGGGAATCGCTCCTTTAGTTATATATTTTCGCTCTCATCAAAAATTCATCCTTTAAATTCTACAGAAAAACATACAAGCATGCAAGTGTAATGAGAGATTTCCTCACGGTACGCAGTGATTACTTCGTTATTTGCAGCGCCTTTTCCTGTGCTATCAAACATAATTCCGCTGCTTTTAGGGCGTGAGCCTGTGTCATCGCATTCTCTGTTCGGTTGATACAATCTTTAATCAACTCACCGAAAAAAGGGTAGCCCACTTGGCCTTGTAAACTATAATGTTTTTCCCCTTCTTTGTTGACTAAGTATAGCTGATTACCGCCTTTATCTGTTGCTAAATCAACATATTTACGGATTTCGATAAAACCCTCTGTACCAGTGATAAATGTTCTGCCATCGCCCCATGTACTTAATCCATCTGGTGTAAACCAATCGACGCGGAAAAATTGAGTTGCTCCGTTATCACCTAATAACGTGGCATCTCCGTAGTCTTCCAGCTCTGGATATTCGGGATGATGGTAATTAGCTACTTTACTGTGCAAGACTTCTGCATCTCCGCAACCTGTATAAAATAAGAACTGCTCAATTTGGTGACTACCAATATCACATAAAATACCACCATATTTTTCTTTTTGATAAAACCAATCAGGTCGACTCGGCGCATTTAATCGATGTGGTCCGAAGCCTGTTACTTGTAATACATTTCCGATTGCCCCTTCTTCAATTAATTGTCCAGCAAATACCGCACTTTCCACATGCAAGCGTTCACTATAATAAACCATATATTTTTGACCTGTTTCTTCGATGACTTTCTTCGTTTCTTCTAACTGGGCTAGCGTTGTGAACGGGGCTTTATCGGTAAAATAATCTTTCCCAGCCCGCATGACCTTATTTCCTAGCGCACTCCGCTCAGATGGAACCGCCGCAGCTGCTACTAGTTTTACTTCTTCATCTGTTAAAATTTGTTCTAATGAATCTGCTTGTTTCGCTTGAGGGAATTTTGTCAAAAAGTTATCCACTTTTGTTTGATCTACATCATATACCCATTTCAACGTTGCACCCGCTTCGATTAATCCATTACACTGACCAAAAATATGGCCATGATCAAGACCTGCTGCCGCAATAATGAACTCTCCCTCATTTACAACCGGATTTGGTTTTCCTTTTGGTGCATAATTCATTCCATCTGCCTCACTCATCTCTACCACTCCTTTTTCATGGTTAAAACCAATCAGCATAGCCCATTTTTCGCAAATTTTCCGCAGAGTCATGCAGACAATCAAACGGGTCACGACCATAAGTATCATCTTGCTCAATCAAAAAGTAGTTAGCTCCAGCTTCTACACTTGCTTCTATAATGGCCGGCATATTCAAATTGCCTTCCCCAACTTCTGCAAACTCAATTAAGTTACTAAACCTATCAGCAACATTTTTGCGATCTTGCAACTCTTCTTCTGTTAAACGAAATTCACCAATTCGATAATCTTTTAAATGAATCAATGCCACACGGTTTTTATATTGTTTAATAAGGTCTACTGGATCGACTCCTGCGCGATGAATCCAGTGTACGTCTAGTTCGAATCCAAGTTTACTCGTCTGTTCTTTCATCATATCTAATAAAAACTTGCCGTCATAACACTGGAATTCAATATGGTGTGTATGATAATACAGTTCAATCCCTTCCTTCGCTAATCTATACGCCATTTGCTCCGCTCGCTCAATAAAGGCCATTATTTTTGCTTGGTCAGCCATAACGGTAAAAGGGAGCATGCCAATCCGAATAAAACGACAGTTCAATGCTTTAGCGTCAGCGACAATTTTGTCATAATTATCCCGTAGGTTTTCTTGCTCTGTATCTGGCATCATTGGCTCTAGTGGTGCACTAATTGCGGTAATATCAATATCGAAATCCTCACTTGCTTGCTTCAACTCTGCAACGTTTTCTGTCGTCATTGGTATTTGAGATACTTCTACTGAGCGGAAGCCTAACTGACGGATTTTTCTCATTGTTTCATATGCGCCCAATTCTGCTACTTTCCCTTTCAACATCATCATCTGCACGCCTATTTTAGCTTTTACCATGTTATCCCCTCACTCGCTTTTCTTGATTTCTACGCTTGGCTAGCTCTTCTGTGTATTTGTTCTCATCAATCGGCAATGATACTTCTTCATTTAACCAACTTGATAAGTGCATCGCATTCGCTAGTTCCACACCATGAATTCCATCACTCCCCGGAGCTATAAGTGGGACATCCTCTAATATATTGGCGGCAAAGTTTTCTAGCACAGCTACATGCTGACCACCCCAAACACTCTCAAACTCTACTACTTCTTCTTGATAAATACCCCGAGGTCCTTCCCCTTGAAATATTTTTTTTACATCCTCCATCGACATCGTGTCACTCATTTCCTGTTCGGGCTTATTCAAGCGTTTAATCGTAACTTTTTTGCTATCATCCACAGTGATTTTCCCTTTGTCACCGAGAATCTCCAAGCGGTCCGTGCCAACCACATCATGTGTGCAAGTAATAAATACCCCTGTTGCACCATTTCCATAATCGAATATGGTCGTGACATCATCTTCGACAGGAATATCACGCTGGTAACCATACTGTGCTTTTGTATACACTTTTTCTGGCATCCCACCTATCCATTGCAATAGATCAATTTGGTGTGGCGCTTGATTAACTAGAACACCGCCACCTTCACCATCCCATGTTGCACGCCAAGAACCAGCATCATAGTATCCTTGTGGTCGCCACCAGGTTGTAATAATCCAATTCGTTCGTCTAATCGCACCAATTTCACCATCATCAATCAGTTCTTTTACCTTTTGATACAGTGGATTTGTTCGTTGATTAAACATAATCGCATACGTAAGATTTGGTTTTGACGCAGCAAAAGCATTCAGCTCTTTCACTTGTTTCGTATAAACACCTGCTGGTTTCTCCAATAATGCGTGAATATCACGTTTCAATGCTTCTATCCCCATTTCCGGATGGACATAATGTGGAACACAAGTGACAATCGCATCTACATCACCACTTTCCAACATTTCGATATAATCATGATAAAAAGGAACTTCAGGAAAGGCATCAGTGGCTACTTTCTGCTTTTTGGGGTCACTATCACAAATAGCTCCTATCTCCATATTGCTAATGCGACCTTCCTTAATAAAGTTTGCATATGCACCGCCCTGTTGACCAAAACCGACAATACCTAATTTTACTTTTGACATAGATTATTCACTCCCTTTATCTATTTCAAGGCGTTTCTGTCGATATTTTTTCGCCGTAATACCTACGTGCTTTTTGAAAAATCGACTAAAATGCGAAACGCTTTCAAACCCACATTCATCTGCTATTTGCTGTAATGACTTGTTCTCTTCTATTTCTAACAAAAATTTGACTTGCTTTAATCTAGTTGCCATCACATATTCCATAACGGTATAACCTGTCATTTCTTTAAAAACGTGTGAAACATATGATTTACTAATGGTTAGTGCACTAGCTATTTGTTCAATCGATAATTTTTCATGGTAATGTTGTTGAATGTACGAGGCAATATTTTCGGCGTGTTGTGCCTTCTCATATTGTTCGCTTACTGCTTTTTGAGAGGCGTTTTGTCCAAGCTGATTGACAACGATTAATAGTTGGATTAATGATGTTTTTAATTGCCATTCTTTTTCCTTGCTTGGTATCGTGATGTCTTCACTTATCTCGCTCATCTGTTTAATTAATAATTCTACTTCCCTACTTTGTTTGCTCGTTTCTGGTCGAATCAAACAATGATGTAACTGATGAAACACCTCTAACAACATCTGAGCTCCTAAGCCATCCAAAGCTGGCATAACAGTGTGCGGTAAAAAGTGAATATGACTCCTCACATATACACTATCTGCAGGCAAGTTAGGCTTATGCAACGCTAAACCATCCATTAGCAAAATGTCACCAGGTTGTAAATCATAAATTTGATTATCAATTAAATAATGACAGGTACCTTGATGAAACAAATAAATTTCATACTCTAGGTGAGAATGCGCTTTCAAATTGTCGTATTTACCTGTAAGCCGATAGTTGACAGAGATTTTATCCATTAGCATCACCTCTACCGCTTTCTCCTTTATTCTATTGTAAACGATTAGATAATAATATAGCCAATATTGTTCTATTTTTTTCTTTTTTTGACTGAGCGTGCACTTGGGGATGTTGGGGGGGCTTCTTGCAAGTTCATGTTCTCTTCTTGCAACTTCCGCTCTCTTTCTTGCAACTTCCGCTCCTCTTCTTGCAACTTCCGCTCCTCTTCTTGCAACTTCCGCTCCTCTTCTTGCAACTTCCGCTTCTCTTCTTGCAACTTCCGCTCCTCTTCTTGCAACTTCCGCTTCTCTTCTTGCAACTTCAGCTCCTCTTCTTGCAACTTCCGCTCCTCTTCTTGCAACTTCCGCTCCTCTTCTTGCAACTTCCGCTCCTCTTCTTGCAACTTCCGCTCCTCTTCTTGCAACTTCCGCTCCTCTTCTTGCAACTTCCGCTCCTCTTCTTGCAACTTCCGCTTCTCTTCTTGCAACTT
>NZ_JAWZSR010000018.1:0-24408 GCF_033949965.1 Gracilibacillus pellucidus
ACTTGCATGTATTAGGCACGCCGCCAGCGTTCGTCCTGAGCCAAGATCAAACTCTCAATAAAGTTGACTTATGCTCACTTCTATAAGCTAGCATGTTTCATGTTTAAATTCATACTGGTTGTTTTGTTCAGTTTTCAAAGTTCAATGTTGCTGTCTTTTTTTGCGACAGCTTTTATATCATAACATCCTGTTGTTTCGATGTCAACAACTTTTTTGAAATTATTTTTTCGTTTGTTGTTGTGATATGTTGTTTTTTCATCCGCTGTTTCAGCGACGTTTAATAATATATCATGATACTTAACAAATAGTCAACAACTTTTTATATATTTTTTTATTTTATTATACAAACCTTATTTCTGTACCGCCATCAGCAGTATATGCGCCTACCTCACAAATGTGCTATTCAATAAAGTGAGACTTCAATTAGCGGAACTTACTAGGCAAGTATCATTCGATTATCTCCCTATTTTTTCTTTTTTATTACGTGAATGTTGAAGCGGAATACTACGGACGTCTTCAAGGTAATTAAAAAAGCAGGAGCATAGCGACTCCTACTTTCTTGCAATTTGATATTTTCGATGACGAATCAGTTCACTCTTCGTTTCTTCTAATACTACTTCTATCATATCTTTAGAAATTAAATAATCGACAACACTAACAAGGTCATACATATAAGGCATAACATCTGGATGTGTTTTTAATTCTCCAAAGCCCCATGGCGTTTCTCTTGTCTTCATTATTTCTAACAAATGCTCCGCACAAATTTCCGCTCGTTGATTGATAGCAAAGTCAATGGCAATTAACATTAATTCTACTCGTTTATTCATTTCTTCCGTACTTCTTACTAATTCTTCATATAGTTTATATACTTCTGGATCAATTCGCTTAATCTGATTCCATACTAATACCTCTGGATAATAACCTTTATCTAAAATAGTTATTCTACCTAAGTAATGTAAAGAGCGTAGCAATCTACTATATGCATCTAAGTAATTTCCTGATTCAAAAAGATCACGCGATTCCGCATAACTTCTTGTTAACTTCGAAAACTCAATCATTAATCGTAATTTTCTACTTTCACTCGGAAACACTCTTAATGTTTCTTTTAACTCTGCAAGGTACTCGTTACGATCATAAATAATCTTACCATCAATGATCCATTCTACCGCTCGTCTGTATGTACTTTGTTCGATCCACTCTTCTAATAAATCACGATCAATAACATGTAATGCAGCAGACTGCTCTTTGAATTCATAATGTTTCACAATCCACTTTTCCTCTAAGTCTTTAACTACCACTAATAAAATTGAATCAAAATTGTCTGTCTCTGGGCTTATTTCTTTCTTTTTCTCCATTACAAGTATGCCCATTGTGTTTCGGTTACTAGCCCTTTCTTGATAAATAGGACGCAAAATATCCTCCACTTGATTTCCCCCTCTATCCATTCATACTTAAATAATTCGATAAAAATATGCTAATCCCTTTTTCGTTTTTTATTTTTTGCTTTCTATTTTTTTACCCATTAAGTATGACATATAAACAATTATTATATAGTTATGGATAGGTCACAAGCTTTTTTATCATAATTATGCTATACTACAACCAAAATAACATAAGGTCTTGGGGGAAGCTCTATGGCAGATATTACATACAAAAGTAAGATAAATAGGATTAGAACTTTTGCTTTATCATTAATTTTTATTGGTTTTATCATTATGTATGTCGGCTTACTCTTTAGAAATATCGGTTGGCTCATGCTTGTGTTCATAATCTTGGGAACGCTAGCAATCATCTTTAGTTGTGTCGTCTATTTTTGGATTGGTATGCTTTCAACTCGAGCGGTACCTATTATATGTCCAAGTTGCGATAAGCCTACTAAGATGCTTGGACGAGTTGATGCTTGCATGCATTGCAAACAACCTCTCACATTAGACAAATCACTTGAAGGAAAAGAATTTGATGAACGTTATAATTCAAAGAAAAAACGTCGCTCATAATAGCGACGTTTTTTTGTTTTCTTATACAATTTGGTTTTTCTCTTTCTTGCATTCCTGGCAAACACCGTATACTTCCATTCGGTGATGGGTTACTTCAAACCCTGTTACTTGTTCTGCTAATGCTTCTACTTCGTCAAGACTCGGGTAGTGAAAGTCAACGATTTTCCCACAATTTTCACAAATCATATGATAATGATTAGACGTGTTACAATCAAAACGACTTGATGAATCACCATATGTTAATTCACGAACCAAGCCAATTTCACGAAATACTCGTAGATTGTTATAAACTGTTGCAACACTCATATTAGGAAATTTTCCTTCCAAAGCTTTATAAATGTCATCAGCAGTAGGGTGAGTTTCTGCTTTCAATAAAAATTCCAACACCGCATGACGTTGTGGTGTGATTCGAACGCCTGAAGATTTTAATTTTTCAACTGCTTCTTGTAGCATATGTTCTGACACCGTCATGCACCTCACTTTCTCCCACAAATTATATTATTAAAGAATGTGTATATTTGTACTATCCTACAATAGCACCAGTATTAATACAATTATTACTTTATAATTCTTACAATTAGTGTACTCCCTATATGCTTGGTCTGTCAATATAAGTATACGAGTTACGACTATTTTTATGCTTATACTCCAGCAATCAGCGAAAGTTGTAGACTCCCGTTAATTATCAAGCTCAACGCGAACGTTAAAATAATGTAAAAAAGTGCAAGCATATATATGCCTGCACTTTATCATTACATTTCTTCTTTAATATAATTCAATGCTTCTTCTACATGCCCTTTTACTTGTACATTACGGAATTCTTTTTGAAGTACGCCTTCTTTATCAATAATGAAAGTAGAACGAACAATTCCCATATACTCTTTACCGAATTTATTTTTTAACTGCCATACACCAAACTGCTCCGCTACTTCTTTCTCTTCATCTACAAGTAATTCAAAAGGTAGTTCATGTTTTTCAATGAATTTCTTATGACTTTCTGCTGAGTCTGGACTTACGCCTAGAATTACGGCATCTACGTCCTTGAAACTTTCGTGATTATCACGGAAATCACAAGCTTCTGTCGTACATCCCGGTGTATTGTCTTTCGGATAAAAGTAAAGTACAACATTTTTTCCTTTATAGTCAGAGAGTTTTACTTGCTCTCCTTTGTTATTCGTTAATGCAAAATCTTTTACTACTTGTCCAACTTCAACTGTCATGGTTACAATCCCTCCATCAATCATGATTACTTCAAGCGTATATGAAATGACGTTAAGTCTCAACTAATATACATTACGTTCCCCTTTACCTTGCCAGATTTTCAGGAAAAAAGCAGGTGGCAAAATGTAACCAATTAATGACTCAACAAGTGCTAATAATCTTCCCCACCCGATCGGTGTTATATCACCATAGCCAACCGTCATCAACGTAACCCCGCTAAAATAAAAGGAATGGCTTAATGTTTCAAAGAGCGGCAATTCCTCTAACTTTCCATCATCCAATAACAATACTCCCTCAAAAGATAAAACAAAATATAAACTGGCAAATGACGTGAGCACCGTAAAATAGACAACAAGTAATGTATAAAAGATTTCATAAGAAAAATAACTACGTTGATGTGCCTTACCGAATATAAAAGCGTATAAACTTCCCATTAATAAAAAGACAATCAATACAATCGAGATGACTGCAACCATGACATACCCCCTTTAGATTAAGTCTCCCTTTATGTTTTCCTATATTTAGTATACGATAGAAGGATAGGAGTGATGACGAATGAGACGTATTTATATTGTCGAAGATGACCCTAAGATTCGTGATATATTAGCGGACTTCTTGCAAAAATATGACTATCAAGTTGCTGTTGTGAATGATTTTGATCAAATTCAAGAAGAATTCCTAGATTTTCAGCCACAGCTTGTTTTATTAGATATTAATCTGCCGAGATTTGATGGTTTTTATTGGTGCCGTAAAATTCGTACAGTTAGTAATTGTCCTATCATCTTTATATCTGCACGTGACAGTGGAATGGATCAGGTCATGGCGATTGAGAACGGGGCAGATGATTACATAACCAAACCATTTGAATTAGAAGTGATTTTAGCCAAAATCAAAAGTTTGATGCGCAGAGTATACGGGGAATATCGTTCAGATAAACAGGTGAATCTCATTGATGTAAATGGACTTCAACTTAATACCTCTACATTCATCTTAGCTTTTGGCGACAAACAGTGTCTATTAACGAAGAAGGAATGTTTATTAGCTCAAGCACTTTTGAAGCATGCGGAACATATCGTATCCCGCGAATTTCTTCTGGAACAGCTTTGGGATGATCAAGATTTTGTGGATGATAATACATTAAGTGTCAATATGACAAGATTGCGAAAGAAATTAACTGATTTAGGGATTAAAAATGCTTTAACGACCATACGTGGCGTAGGGTATAAATTAGAAAAAGTTTGGAAGTGATGACGATGAAAGGATATCTCAAAGATCAATTAAGTTCGATTATCTTTCTCTATATACAAGTTGGATTGGTAATCTTCATTACATACCTCACTAACCAATTTGGCAATATTGGCTTTGATAAAACAGATATACTATATATTTTTCTCGTTGTTACCTTCTTACTTATTATTTATCATGCCTTTCGTTACACAAAATATCGAGAACTCTATCGTTATAGGATTGAGCAATCACAAGAATCTGCCTGGCTTCCAGATACACCTGATTACCTCACTACACAATTAAAGGAACAATATGAGAAGCAATATAGTCGTTATAAAGAGCAGGTAGATCAACTTCAAGCTGAAAAAAGGCAAGAAAATATCTTTATGCAGCAATGGGTTCATCAGATGAAAACACCACTATCCGTCATGCGTTTAACATTAGAAAAGGAACAACATAACCTTCCAGCTTCACTAAAGCAAAACATGGATGAGGAACTCGATCGATTAAAGCATGGCCTGCAACTTGTATTATATCAATCACGTCTCCAACAATTTGAACGTGATTTTCACATTGAAAAAATCTCACTAAAAGAATTAGTCCATACAACTATTCTAGATTTCAAATCAAGCTTTATTCGTAACCGTGTCTATCCTAAAATAGAAATAGATGAGTCGCTATACATCTATTCTGATCAGAAATGGCTTCGTTTCGTATTAGAACAAATCACGAGTAATGCGATTAAATACGCAAGCGAAACGAACAGTACTATCGAATATTTTGCATCTATTCAAGATAATCTCGTGGAGTTAAAGATAACAGACCACGGGATAGGTATACCAAAGAAAGATATACGACGGATTTTCGACCCTTTTTTCACAGGTGACAACGGCCGTCACTATCGAGAATCAACAGGAATGGGATTGTTTCTAGCCAAACAAATTATCGATGCACTAGAGCACAACATCAATGCCCAATCTGAACCAACAAAAGGAACAACGCTCACCATTAGTTTTGACCATTCTTCTTAGAAGGAAATCTTACAAAAATGTAAGGTTTCTTTTTATATTTGCAAGAAAAATCAATAGGTATTATACCGCTCTCCGCTTATAATTTGTAACAGAGAAAACATTTGTGTGAAAGGATGACAAGAAAATGAGCGTATTAGAAGCGACAAATATATCAAAAGTATATGGAAGCAAACGAGGTATTGAACAGAAAGCAATTGATCATATTTCCTTATCGATCGAAAAAGGCGAATTTGTCGGGGTAATGGGACCTTCAGGTAGCGGAAAAACGACATTACTTAACGTGCTCTCGACGATTGACCGTTTATCAGCAGGATCGCTTATGATTAATGGAACAGAAATCACCAAGCTATCTAAAGACAAGCTCGCCAAGTTTAGACGACGAGAAATGGGATTTATTTTTCAAGATTTTAATTTATTGGACACGTTAACCATTGGCGAAAATATTATGTTGCCACTCACATTAGACGGCTGGAAAGTAAACGAGATGGAAGCAAAACTAGCTCAAGTCTCTAAACAACTAGGCATTGATACTATCTTGCCAAACCGTAGCTTTGAAGTGTCTGGTGGACAAATGCAACGTGCTGCTATTGCACGTGCTATCATTCATGAGCCTGCCATTATTTTTGCTGATGAACCAACAGGTAATCTGGACTCTAAATCATCGAAACAAGTGATGGAAGCACTCGCTACATTAAACAATCAGAAAGAAGCGACAACACTAATGGTAACACATGATCCGTTCGCTGCTAGTTTCTGTGAGCGCATCCTCTTCATTAAAGATGGAAAAATATTTAACCAGCTCGACAAAGGAGATAATCGCCAGACATTTTTCCAAGATATCTTGAATGTACAGTCTATGCTAGGGGGAGATACAGATGACTTTCAGACAGTTCGCGTTTAATAATGTAAAGCGGAATGCTCGTCAATACCTTAGCTATTTCTTTAGTTGTATGTTCTCTGTTGCGGTGTTTTTTATTTATGCAGTAATTATGTTCCACCCTGCCATTGAGAATTATGATTTTCGTGCTACCGTTCAGTCTGGCATTACAGCTGCTGAAGTAGTTATTTTCGTTTTTTCCTTTTTGTTTGTACTTTATTCGACAGGTACGTTTATTAAATCTCGTAAGAAAGAATACGGTATTTTAATGACGCTTGGAATTAGCAAAAGACAGCTCAATCGTTTATTAATCTTAGAAAATACGATTATTGGTTTAGTTTCGATTATTGCCGGAATGGTTATAGGAATCATTTTTGCCAATATATTTATAATGGGCTTCTCTAGTCTATTAGGGCTTGAAGATTCATTAGGGTTTCATATTTCATGGAAAGCACTTGTATTAACATTTGTTTGTTATTTTATTATGTTCGAATTGAATTCTTTATTGGTTGTATCGACATTAAGAATTAATTCCATCGTTCATCTATTTCAAGGCGCGAAAGCACCAAAGAAAACACCGAAATTCTCTTGGATACTTGCTATGATCGGGCTACTTTTAGTGATTGCAGCTTATTACTTAGCCTGGACAGCGACGATGATGTCGATAGCTGCCAAAATGTTTCCAATCTTAGCCTTGATTATTCCTGGTACGTACTTATTATATACACAGTTTTCTGTATTATTTATTCACCTGCTCAAGAAGAAAAAGCGACTTTTCTTTGCTAAAACAAACCTACTGACCATTTCTGAATTGAGCTATAAATTAAAGGATCATGCCAGATTACTGTTTTTCGTGACCATTTTAAGTGCTGTAGCATTTACTGCTTCTGGTGTTATTTATGGAACCTATCAAGGTGCCGAGGAAGAAGCAACAGCTAACTCACCGCAAGACATTTCTTTTTCTAGTCAAGGTACGGACAATATGGAACAAGCAGATATAGAGATCAAGCAAGTAACAACAGCACTTGAGAAAGAAGGAATTGACTATCAATCATTATCCGTTAATATGACAGAAGTATTATTAACAGTTGATAATTGGAAAAGACCAGTAAGTCTATTAGCCTATTCCGATTTTCAATCATTGCTAGATTTAAATAAGGAAGAAAAAACAGATGAGTTAGATCCCGATGAGGCAATGCTGTTAGCTTTTCCATTTGAGATAGAATTCTCAGAGACATTTGACGGGGAGGTAACGTTTCAATCTGAGAATCATACAGAAACATTACAAACCAAAACTATTCCTTCTATCATTAATTATAATCTTTATGTAAGCAACACAGTTGTAGTTAGCGACCAAATCTATGAGCAGTTCGCATCTGTTGCTGAACCTAGTGAACATATACGCTATGTAGCTCTTTCTGTTGATGATTGGCTAGCTAACGCAAAATACATTAATGAACATGTTGAGAAAGTTGATACAGACATTGTTTATAGTTCTGATAAGGCTAGTGACTATTTGCTCCTTAGAAATACGTTAGCTTATGCGTTATTTTTCGGCATGTTTATTAGCATCCTCTTCTTTCTAGCAGCAGGGTCCATTCTTTACTTTAAATTATATCAGGACCTTGATAAAGACATCAGGCAATATCAAGCACTGTATCGCATTGGTTTAACAGTCAGTGAAATGAAAAAAATAGCAACGAAACAACTTGCCTATCTATTTTTCATTCCTTTTGTCCTAGCGGTCATTCATGCTAGCTTTGCTTTTAAAACATTACAAAATATGTTGCAAGCTTCTGTGTTACTACCTAGTATCATGCTTATTAGTTGTTACTTATTGGTGTACACGATTTATTTCTTTTTTATCAGAAGATTATACATTAGAAAAATACAACAGGTAATGTAAGCTATTTTTCTCTCCGTAGTTAAAAGTGCTATAATAGTACCGTGAGATTTCCGTTATTGGTCATCTTACACTTTAATTACGGAGGTTTTTTTATGCAATTTACCCAATCAGAAGCTTTACATAAAGAAGCACAACAACATATTGTCGGAGGTGTTAATTCACCATCTCGTGCCTATAAAGGAGTCGGTGGCGGCTCACCTGTATATATGGAAAAAGGAGAAGGTGCCTATTTTTGGGATGTGGATGGTAACAAATACATCGATTATTTAGCTGCATATGGTCCGATTATTACTGGTCATGCACACCCACATATTACAGAAGCAATCAAGCGTGCTGCTGAAAATGGCGTATTATATGGTACACCAACAAAGCTTGAAAATACATTTGCCCAAAAATTAAAAACAGCCATTCCTTCATTAGATAAAGTCCGCTTTGTTAACTCTGGTACAGAAGCAGTGATGACAACCGTTCGTGTTGCTCGCGCCTATACCGGACGCGAAAAGGTTATTAAATTCGCCGGCTGTTATCACGGACACTTCGATGCAGTACTTGTACAAGCAGGGTCTGGTCCATCTACATTAGGTAATCCTGATTCAGCTGGTGTAACGAAAGCAACAGCTCAAGAAGTCATTACTGTACCTTTTAATGATATTGAAGCATTTAAAGAAGCTCTTCATCATTGGGGTGACCAAGTTGCTGCCGTATTAGTAGAACCAATCGTCGGCAACTTCGGCATTGTAGAACCAGAAGAAGGATTTTTACAACAAGTAAATGATCTTACGCATGATGCTGGTGCCTTAGTTATCTATGATGAAGTTATTACTGCTTTTCGTTTCACATATGGATCCGCTCAACAAATCGTCGGTGTAGAACCTGATATGACAGCAATGGGTAAAATTATCGGTGGTGGCCTTCCAATTGGTGCTTACGGTGGAAAAGCAGAAATTATGGAACACGTTGCACCATTAGGTCCAGCTTATCAAGCAGGGACAATGGCTGGTAACCCAGCTTCTATGTCAGCAGGTATCGCTTGTTTAGAAGTATTAGAACAAGAAGGTGTTTACGACAAACTTGACAAGTTAGGAGCGATGCTGGAAAAAGGTATGCTTGAAGCCGCACAGAAACACGGGATCGACATTACCGTTAACCGTCTAAAAGGTGCATTAACATTGTATTTCGGATCAGACAAAGTAACGAATTATGCACAAGCAGAAGCCTCTGATGGAGAGAAGTTCGGCCAATTCTTCAAGCTGATGTTAAAACAAGGAATCAATCTTGCTCCTTCTAAATATGAAGCATGGTTCTTAACAACTGAACATACAGAAGAAGATATTCAACAAACCATTACATGCATTGATCGCGCATTTGCTGAAATGGCATAATGACAAAAGGACAGAAGTTAGCACATTGCTAGCCTCTGTCCTTTTTTAATTAATGAAAAGAACACTTTTCACTATGAAGCTGTTGCTTTATCCACATTTCCAGATTTAATCAAAAATCGATGTAACAGATATTCACATATACCTAAAATAATCGTTATCGTCAATGCCCCACCGAATGATACATATGCACCTCTAAACATATTAGAGATCAAGTAGACAATTACAAATGCTGTGATGACATCAAGGATAACACTCATCGATAATGTTCGACTATTCAATAACGCATACTCCAACGCCAAGCCACTTGCTATCAAAAGAACGATAATTACTAAAGGCTGCCACATTGCTCCATATTCAACATGGTCTGTGATAAACATCGCAAGGAATACAACAATTGGTATCGTTATTAGTTTAACAATAAAGCTAATCATCTTGAACACCTCCTCCTATAGTTTCTCTCGACAAAATCGTTTTATTCTCGTATAGATTCAAACAATCATACAAATAATAGCTATGTACGAAAATCAGAAAGGAGTGACTAAGATGGGAATTCTTTCAGGAGATCCAAAAAAACAACCTTTACACTATGGTGAAATTTCAAGTATCTGGTCCTATTTATTAGCAGCTAAAGGTAATTATGCCGCTTACCAAACATTTCTGAACCATTGTGGTGATGGAGACGTAAGAAAGCAATTAGAAGATGGGATTGCTCAAATCAAACAAGAAAGTGAGCTCATCGAAGAAATACTAAAAGTAAACGGTATTGCACTACCACCAGCTCCTCCTGAGCGTTCATACGCAACATTAGAAGATATTCCAGTAGGAGCAAGGTTTAATGACCCAGAGATTAGTATGACTATCTCAGGTAATATCGCCAAATCCCTTGTAACATGTAGTACGATTATCGGACAAAGCACAAGAGAAGATGTTGCTATGCTGTTTGGACAATTCCATATGAATCATGCTCAAGCCGGTGCGAAAATGCTACGCTTGAATAAGGAAAAAGGCTGGTTAATCCCCCCTCCGTTACACACGAACATTCCTACCAAACAATAAAGTGAGACTTCAATCAGTGGGAGTTTTTTACTCCCACTGATTGTTAGCGAAACTTATCAGGGAATTAGCGTCCGTTTATCCCCTACTTAGCTTCCTTGTTCTAACTCACACCTTGAAGTGGGGGTTTACGGACTCATGCACCGTGAGAAGCATGTTTTAGAACCCGTTTCAATCCAATGAAACGGGTTTCGTTTATGTTATTCACTTTCTTTCGGACTTGGTTTAATTGCAATAAACGTGAGAACCATCGCCACTGCACATAAACCTGCTAAAAAGTAATACATCCACTCTGGGTTTTTTTCAATAAAGATTGCGATTATTGGCGGACCTGCTGCAACACCTAAAAAACGCATACTGCTATAAAGAGATGTTACCGTTCCGCGAACATCCTTCTCTATCCCTTCTGTGATTAAGGCATCAAGCGCTGGCAAAGAAATACCGATGCCAATACCTGCAATAGACAACATAATTGACATATAAACCATTGTTACATCAGGCTTAATAAAAAGAAGTGGAACAGCCCCAATGCAATTACCAATAAAAATAACCCACTTCATCGCAACCTTATTCTTACCAATTTTTTTTCCTGCTATAAAAGATGCCATACATAAAAACAACAATGGGATTGCTAGGATAAGCCCCTTTATAATCCCTTCCATCTGATAATTTTTTTCGAGAAGTGTGGAAAAATGAAATAAAAAACCAAACAAGACAAACATCTGAATACAACCAATGATAAATGTACTAACTAGCCATCTCCCATTATTTTTGAATACTTGCTTGATCATGTCAATAAACTCTCTAAAGGACTGTCCTTTCTTTTCCTTGTTATCCTTAGGTGGTTTAACAAAGAAAGCAACTAACAGTATAGAAATAGCTGAAAATATTGGAATAAACAAAAATGGTAAGTACCAAATAACAATAGCAAGTGCTGCTCCAATAATCGGACTTAACACTTTTCCAAATGTATTCGATGTTTCAATGATACCCAGCCCTGTACTGACTTCCTTCTCCTGCTTGAACATATCACCAACAGTTGGAAGTACTACTGGGAAGGCTCCCGATGCACCTACTCCTTGTAAAAATCGGCCGATTAAAATCATTATAAAGGGGTTTTCCATTTTCCATGCAGCAATGGCGGAGATAAGTCCGCCAATTCCAGTAATAATTAAACTTGGAATCATTACTTTTTTTCGGCCAATTTTATCAGATAAGTATCCTGCAAATGGAATCAAAAGTATTGCAACAACAGAATATATCGTTATAATCAAACTTGATTGAAATGATGTTATATTTATCTTTTTTTCCATTATCGGGAGAATTGGGATTAACATAGAGTTGCCCAATGTCATGACAATAGGTATTGATGCTAGTGCGATGAGATCTAATTTTTTATCTTTCATGATTTTCCCTTCCATCCAACTGGTGTATAATGCTATATATATTTTTCACGATGTTGCACTTTTCATACTTTAAATTTTAGCGAAAAAATTGGTGGAATAACTAAAGGAGGAATTTAATGAAGCTGGGAGCTCGTATTTTAAAAACTGGATTTGCTATTACTGTCGCGATATATGTCGCCCATGTTCTCGGCTTAGAAGCTGCTACTTATGCAGGTATTGCAGCCGCTTTTGCCATTCAACCTAACATATATCGCTCATTTCAAACGATGCTTGAACAAATTTACGCGAACATCTTTGGTGTTGGTATCGGGGCATTAGTTGTATTTGGACTCGGAAATGACCCATTTGTCATTGGGTTTACCGTTATTATCATTCTTGCAATTTGTATGCATTTTAAAGCAAATGAAAATACAATTGCCCTAGCACTTTTCGCGGTACTTGCTGTAATGGAAACAACAAACATAGAGTTATTTCATTTTGCAGTTATACGATTTTCAGCATTAACATTAGGTATATTAGCTGCTTTCATTGTTAATATGGTATTTTTACCACCTAATTATGAATTGCGCTTATTCAAGTCTATCGATCAAGTTACATCAGATATTTTACAATGGTTACGGATTTCAACGAGACATCTATCAGACGACCCTGCCCTACGTACGGAGATTAGCCGTATTGAAGCAGAAGTGCATCACATCGACTATACGTATTTATTATTTAATGAAGAAAAGTATTACTTCCGCAGGTCAAGAATGGCCAAAATGCGAAAGTTAATCATCTTTAGACAAATGATTAACACATCGAAAAAATCATTAGCAACATTAGAAGGATTCCATCAATATGATGAAAAAATCGAAAATATTCCAAAAGAATTTCAACACGTATTAGTAGATGAATTGGATAAATTAATTTATTCTCATGAGCGTCTTTTACTAAGTGCGATGGGAAAAATTAAGAAAAATACCACTAGACCGATTGAGGATATTACAGACCCTGATATTCCACACCTTGTCGAAACATTAATACATGTATATGAACAAGATGAAAAAGACCGTCTTAGCTTACTACCACTAGCTGCACGATTAATGGAATATCATAAAGAAATTTTACATTTACAACGAATATTAACTAGCTATCAAAAGTTTCATGAAGATCTCGATTTCAACTTTAAGAAAAAACGAACAAAAGTATTACCTGATAGATAAAGTAAAACTTATCAGGTAGTTAGCCGCCGTTAGACCGTGATAACGAAAAATCCCGTCCACAACATATGAACGGGATTTTTCTTATTCACTATCTAATTCTTGTACTTGATATAAATCATAATAGTGGCCTTGTTGTTGCATGAGCTCATGGTGTGTTCCTTTTTCGACAATTTCACCATTTTCAATTAATATAATTCGATCAGCATGTGTAATCGTAGATAATCGGTGTGCAACGATAAAGGTTGTTCGATCAGATGCGAGCTTTTCCAAGGCTTCTTGGATAAGATGCTCACTTTCTAAGTCAAGCGCTGATGTTGCCTCATCTAAAATTAATAATGGTGGGTTTTTTAGAAATACCCTTGCAATCGCAATACGTTGTTTTTGTCCACCAGATAATTTCACACCACGTTCTCCAACTAGTGTTTGATAACCATCTGATAACCCCATAATAAATTGATGGGCATTCGCTGCTTTTGCGGCTGCAATTACTTCTTCCTCTGTAGCTTCAGGATTACCCATACGGATATTCATCGCAATTGATTCACTAAATAGAATGTTATCTTGCAAGACCATTCCTATCTTATCTCGTAAAGATCTTGATTGAACATCTCGTATATCTTGCCCATCAATCAATATGCGACCACTTGTTACATCATAAAACCGTGGAATTAGACTAATAACTGTCGATTTACCGCCACCACTCATTCCGACTAATGCGATCGTTTCTCCTTGTTTCACATCAAGGGTAATATCCTTTAAGACTTCTTCCTCATCATCTTCATAACGGAAAGATACCTGATCAAATTCTACTTTACCTTCCACACTTTGCAAGGCCTTTGCATCCTTTTTATCTTGAATATCATATTTTTCATCAATAAACTCAAAAACACGATCCATTGATGCAATGGATTGAACAAGCACGGTAGAGGAGCTAATTAATCTTCTTAATGGACTATAAACACGATCCATATACCCAACAAAAGCAGCAATTGTACCGACTGTTAAATCAGATGTAATAGCAAAATATCCAGCAAAACCGATTACTAACAGTGGCGCTACATCTGTAATAGTATTCATGACAGCAAAAGTTTTTGCATTCCATGAAGTATGATCTATCGCTCGTTTTAGGAAATTACGATTTTGTTTATCAAATTCTTTCTCTTCATAATCTTCTAATGCAAAACTCCGAGTAACAGGTATTCCTTGTACACGTTCATGCAAGTGACCTTGCACTTCTGCTAAAGCTTGTGATCTCTTTCTTGTGAGATCGCGTAATTTCCCGTAAAAGATTTTCACAGATATTGCATATAGCGGGAACAGTGCAATCGAAACAATGGTTAACCATACATCCATTGTAAGCATAATACCAATTGCAATTAGAATCGTAATCATATCTAACCAAATATTCATTAAACCTGTCATAACAAAGTTTTTAGTCTGCTCTACATCATTAATCACTCGTGATATAATTTCACCAGTTTTCGTTTTAGAATAGAACTTCAAGCTTAATCGCTGAATATGGTCAAATAATTGCTGACGAATATCATACAGTATTTTGTTCCCTGTCCACTGTGCTAAGTATTGACGGTAATATTCAATTGGCGGGCGTAAAATGATAAAGAGAATCGTAGCAATTCCCATTAACCAAAACAATTGCGATAATTTTTGATCTGATGTCAATGCTTCCGCGCCAATAATATCATCAATCACAAATTTAACGATTAAAGGCATTAAAAGAGGGATACCGAATTTCACGATCCCTATCAATACCGTTATTAAGATCTTCCATTTATACGGAAGTACAAATTGCATATATCTTTTCATACTATTCAATGGTTTTCGTCACCTCTCTTCTAGCTGTCTTAACGATATGTTAAATATAATTCATACCATTGATCAACAAATTCAGGTGAAAATGGACCCTTACGTTGTCTCACCCAATGGAGCAAATGATCAACATTGTTCCAAAGAATTTTATCTAATACTTTCGGATAATTCATTTGCTCTTTATGTAAAGCATATTCATCTTCATCAAGCAATGTATATGTCATATCTGGAAATACTTTTACGTCCAGGTCATAATCGATGTACTTCACCGCACCATCCTCAAATACAAATGGTGAACTGATGTTGCAGTAATAATAGATTCCATCATCACGTAACATGCCGATTACATTGAACCAATACTTCGCATGAAAAAAGCAAATCGCAGGTTCTCTTGTAATCCACGTACGTCCATCACTTTCTGTTACTAGTGTCTTATCATTTGCTCCAATCACCCGATTATTCGTTCCTTTTAAAACGGTTGTTGTATCCCAGACACGATGGAGCTGACCATTATGTTTATAGCTCTGTATTTGGATTGTTTTTCCTGGTTCTAGGCCATCCATTCGTATCTCCCCTTCTATATATTTAGTATTATTTAATTATACCGATAATTATTTGTAATTGAAAACAATACAATTTGGACAATATAAAAAGCCTGACTCCCTCCATAAAGAGAGCCAAGCTTTTTCTTAAAGAATTGTCTTATTTTTTGTTTTGTTGAGACTGTTGGTTTTGCTTACGCACCTCTTGTGCATCTGTTTCACTAGCAAATTCTGTACCAAATTGTCCTTGTCCCTGTGCAGCTTGTTGATTTTGACGCTTCACTTCAGCAGCATTTGTTTTGCTTGGGTTTGCTTGGTTATTGTTACGCTTAGCCATCACTATCACCTCCACGAACATTAATTTACCCATGCTCGTATTTTTTATCCAAAGTTTTTAGGTAAGGTGATGAAAACTTTCAGCTTCAACTTTTAATTTTCCTTTACAAAGGCATATTCTGTTATATTTGTTTATAAATATTTTGGTGTGACACTGGTAATGGATATTGTTCAATTGCTTGTCGTGTTAACTTCACCATATTATTAGATATTGTTGGTTCACCTTTTATTCGAATGAACTTCACATCAAGATGCCATGTTAAATGTGAAAACACATGTTTTACTGGTTCCAAATCCTTTGTCGATACTATTTCTATTTGAAACTTCTCTTGAATATATGCAGCTAAATGTTGTTCGTCCACTTCTTTTGTATCAACCATCGGAAATTGCCATAATTGTGCTAGCAATCCTTCAGATGGCCTTTGCTCAAGTAAAATGTTACCTGCTTCATCTTCTAAAACAAGGGCAAAATAAGAACGGAATGATTGCTTCACTTTTTTCTTCTTGATTGGCAATGTTTGCTCCACACCTTCACGATAGGCGATACAATGTTCTTGTACTGGACATAACAAACAACTCGGTTTCGTAGGTGTACAGACTAAAGCTCCTAATTCCATTAGACCTTGATTAAAAGCAGATGGATTTTCCTGTGATATTAATTCTCTAACAGCCGCTTCAAACGTTTTTCTCGTTTTAGGTTTGGCAATATCTTCTTCAATTAATAAGACTCTTGATAGAACACGCATGACATTACCGTCAACAGCTGGTTCTGCTTTATCAAAAGCGATACTCAATACCGCACCTTGTGTATATGGTCCAACACCTTTTAAGTCACCGAACTGCTTAGGATCATCTGGCACTTTGGCATCATACTGTTCCACCACTTCTCTAACAGCAGTTTGCAGATTTCGGGCTCTTGAGTAGTAACCAAGACCTTCCCATGCTTTTAGTACATCTTGTTCTGGAGCTTCTGCCAAAGCAGTTACTGTTGGAAATTTTTCCATGAAATTATTAAAATACGGGATAACCGTATCAACTTTTGTTTGCTGTAGCATAATTTCCGATACCCATACTCGATATGGATCTTGATTTTCTCGCCAAGGTAACATTCTTTGTTCTTCTTCAAACCATGTGATAAGATCTTTTTGAAAATTGGATATATTAATAGTAGACGCGTATTTCATAGTTATTCATCCTTCGTGGTACAATATAGTTAGAAAAGCTCAGAAGCGCCCGTTTATGGCGCTCGCGTAGACAAACACCCAAATTTTATACTTTCCTTCCTTATTAGAAAAGCGCAGAACACCCGGTTTCTCGGTGTTCAGAGCTAGGTAATTTGATATTCAAACTGAAGTTTGGAATTAATAACAAGAAAGGGGCAGCTGAAATGGACACTGGTACTCATATTGCAATGGGTATAGCCATAGGGGGCTTTGCTACTTTAGATCCAGCGGTACAACAAGATTCCACTCTTTTTATCGCTGTTATGACGGGTGCTATCATTGGTTCTCATGCACCAGATTTTGATACCGTACTTAAATTACGCGACAATGCCACTTATATTAGAAATCACCGTGGTATGACACATTCAATTCCAGCTGTTATTTTTTGGGGTATTTTGATTTCCTCCATTATTTACTTGTTCATTCCAAACGTGAATTTTCTTCATTTATGGTTATGGACATTCTTAGCAGTTTGTCTCCATGTATTCGTTGACTTATTCAACGCATATGGTACACAGGCTTACCGGCCATTCACAAAAAAATGGGTAGCGCATGGATTTATTAGCACCTTTGATCCTTATATTTTCAGCCTGCACATTATTGGAATAATTGCATGGCTACTTGGCGCTAATCCTGGCTACACATGGATAATGATTTATTTCATTATTGTATTGTATTATATTAAACGTTATCTCGACAAGCGAGAAATCGCAAAAATGATTCATACGAACTTTCATCATGTAGAGTTTATCGCAACCTCTCCTACTATTAAACAGAACATTTGGCGTGTTGCCTTCTCTACCGATCAGCATTATTTTGTTGGAAGAGTAGAAGACGGTCATGTGGAAATTGATGATAAGTTCAATAGACAGAATATTCCTGATAGTCCGCTTATGAACTATGCATTGCAGGATAAAAATATTTCTGCCTTTTTGTCCTTTTCTCCCATTTATCATTGGGAAATCAATATGTATGATGATTTTACAGAAGTCCGCTTTATTGACCTGCGTTATCGCTCTGAAGGCTATTACCCTTTTGTAGCTGTCGTACAGATTGATGATAACATGCGAACGATGAATTCTTATACAGGTTGGATATTTTCCGAACAGAAGCTTCAAGACAAATTACAATTAAAAGGGAATACTGTCTAACAAGACCATAACACTTACTATAAGAGACTGGGACAAAAGAGTAATTAGATAGGAAAAATCCGAACATTGAAACATGATCAAACATCGCTTCGGCAAGATACTTCGCTTTCCGCGGGAGTCTACGTATTTTGCCTACGCTTAGCATAGAATTGTTCGGATTCTCATTCTCCCTATTTAATTATGTCCCAGTTTCTTAATGCAATCGACTATTTCCACCGTTAATTAGCTGCTGGTATTTTGGGTATCTTGTTGCAAAGTCATTTAACTTATCTCCATATTGTTCAATCCAATGACGAACAATTTTCTTTGTAACTTCTACACCTTCGTATTCTCTACCTGCTTTTGCTCTTGTTGATTCGAAATCTTCCCAAAGTAGTTCTACCCAACTTCGAGCTTCCAATATTGTTAAAGATGGATTCTTCTCATGTAATTCTTCTGCTAATATTTTGATTTCCTCTTGCATCTCTATTCCCTCACTTACATTATGTTTGTTTATTACCTAAAATTGATAACGGAACTGCCTCTTTCTGTTCATGCTTTTGACCAAGTAAATTAAAACGATATCCCCAAGCGAATACACCATTGATGTAAGAAATCTCAAATCCTTGACCGGGATCACCTGCCAATTCATATCGCTCCCCCTTATGGAAATCACCTGGATTTACAAGATAAGCAGCAGCCATTTGCATTTTCCTTTGCAATATCTCATATTCACTCACATTACCCCATTGCTCCGCTTTTTGTAACTGTTCCTTCAACTGTGCGACCTCTGCCCGTAATTCCTCTACTGTATATGTACTATATCTTCGCTCCATTACCACACCACCATCTATGATTGTATGTTTCATTATTATTTATTTTACCATTACAAGCGAATTTGTAAAAATATCGTAAACCGAACCTTAATATATTTCTAGTCAAGCTATTCCGATGTATAATAATAAGTAACTCTATATTTAAAGGATGGTCTAGCTTGATTCGATTATTTGCAACAGACTTAGATGGAACATTATTAAAACGAGGAAATATCATTAAGCAAGAGGATATTGACGCAATCGGTCGCCTACACGAACAACAGATTGATTTTGCTGTTGCGACAGGCCGAATGGAGAGGGATATTATAAGGATCTCTCAAGAAATAAAGCATGATGCACATCGAATTAGTCAAAACGGTGCTTTCGCACATACTAAAAACAATGACGTCATTTTAGCTAATACATTTGATGTAGCAACAAGTAAAGCATTACACAAAGCAGTAAGTGCATTCACTACTCCATTTTGCATTACAACAGCTGATGAAGCATATATTTCCTTTAAAACACCTGAAATTAAAGCAATGGATGACTATGCTTACTTCCCAATTGTTGAAGGTGTGGACTTTGAAGATGATTATAATGATGAATTTTTGCCAAGTAGGTATATGTTAATTGGTGATGAAAAAGATATTTTAAACAGCCAAAAACAGATAGATGAAGCTTTTCATGAAGTAAGTGAAAGCTATCAATCTGACCCACGCTGTGTCGATATCGTACCAAAAGGTGTAAGCAAAGCAGCAGGGCTAACTGCCTTAGCAAAGCATTTACATATTGAGCTGCATGAAATTGCTGTTATCGGTGACTCTTTTAACGATATTCCGATGTTTAACATGACACCTCACAGCTTTGCCATGAGTACAGCACCAAAAACGGTACAACAACAAGCAGCACATGTTGTGGACGATGTATTTGAAGCAATTGACTTTATTCAATCTAAAGTGAGCACTAGCTAATTAGTGCTCACTCTAGATTTTCGCCAATAAAGCGGTCAATTAAGTCCGAGGCAAACCCTTTGCGATACAAGGCTGCTTTTACCTTTTGCTTTAATTCAAAACCACTAGCTTTCTTCTTGTATTTCGTTAGGATTTTCTCGCCTTGGAATACAATTGCTTGATATTCCTCGTCACTGTCGTGCTCTAACTCCATATTGTTTAACACTTCAGCAATTACTTGAAATGAGAATCCTTTTTGTAACAATGCTTGCTTGATACTATCTAATTGTTGTTGTAGCGACTTCTTGCTAGAAGCTCTTAATTTCTTTTTGGCCCATTTCTCCACCTTTTCGTATTGCTTTTCAAATGTGTAAATAGTCAATACTTGTTCCACAATAGATGGTTGTATGTGCTTCTCGGCAAGCTCTTTTTTTATCAAAAGTGGTCCTTTACTTGAAGTTTCGATTCTCGTTCGTACTAGCGCTTCACTGAAGGCAGCATCATCAATTAAACCTTCTCGTTTCAAACGAGCAATCACTTCATCAATATACGTATCATCGACTTCTTTTCTTTTTAGATAATCAATAAGTTCTTGTTCTGCACGCATCCGATAACTCAAATACCTAACAGAAAGAGTATATGCCTTATAAGATTCATCCTTCTCTTGAATCTGTTCAATCATTTCAGATGTAAGCTCTAAGCCTTTTCGAAGATAAAAGTCTATCAGAATGTCTTCATTGACACTAAAGCCATAGTATTCTTGATTATTTTCTGTTAAAAAAACATTATACCGGTGTTTTAATTTCTTTTGCGTCGTTATTTTAGATATGACGGGCAATCTAATCACCTCTTTTATTTAGTTTAACAGACAAACATTTGTTCCGCAAATAGATTGGAGGGTCACCTATGAATATCGCTATAGCAGGAGGCACAGGCTTCATTGGACAACATTTAACAAGAGCATTGACTGCTCGCGGTGATATGGTCTACATCTTGACTCGCTCTCCTGAAAAATATCAAAATACGAACAACATTACGTTTATTGGCTGGCTAAAGGAAGGGAATCAACCAGAAAAGCAACTTCCGAAATTGGACGGGATCATTAATCTAGCTGGTGATTCCTTATTTGGGTATTGGACTAAAGCGAAAAAAGACAAAATTTATCAAAGTCGCATTAATGCCACATACGCTATTATCGATTTAATCGAAAAATTACCTACTAAACCAGATGTATTAATTAATGCATCTGCTGTTGGCTATTTCGGTATATCTGAAACGAATACTTTTACAGAACAATCTACAGCAATTGGTGATGACTTTCTTGCCGAAGTAACAAAAGCATGGGAGGAAACTGCATTACAAGCACAATCATATGGTGTAAGAACGGTTATCGCACGACTCGGTATCGTACTTGGATCTAAAGGTTCTTTACCAATGATAACGTTACCTTTTCACCTTTTTATTGGTGGTAGACTTGGTTCCGGGAAGCAGTGGGTTTCTTGGATACATATTCAAGATGTTGTCAGACTGTTTCTGTATGCCCTTGACCATCCTTCAATTGATCGTGCTCTAAACCTGACTGCACCAACACCTGTTCAAAATAAAGAGCTAGCACAGACGATTGCTACTACATTACACAGACCTAATTGGTTTGCTATTCCAAGCTTTTTGCTCCGTACACTTCTTGGTGAAATGAGTATGCTAATCATTAGTGGACAAAAAGTAATACCAGAAAAAGCCCGTCAATTTGGCTATCAATTTCAGTATGAAACGATCACTGAGGCATTAGCTGAAATCTATGATTAACCTTCATATTTGTCGATAAAGTGAGACTTCAACACTTATTTATATTGATTATATTAAGTTAACGTAAATTTTCTTCATTTTACTCTTGTTTTTTCTATTTTACTATTTACATCTAGCTATTCTTTTGTGTAATATGGTGATACAAAATTGTTGTAACATGATTAGAAGGGAAGGCAAATGGTGCGCCACCAGCTTGAATTATGCTGGTTCTAGTGGGTTCGATTCCCACCCCGAATTTTTGTTTGAAGTTTGATAAAAATTCGAGGGTGGGAGAGCACTACTATGCCATGATTCTGTCTTTTTCTCACCCTCCACTACTTGAAGGAGGGATTTTTTATGCTCAAACGAAGAGATGTTCAAGATGCTCCAGCATTATTTTCATTAATGTCAGCCCCATCTGTGTTTCCTTATGTACGACACAAAGCTTATTCCGTTGATCAACTTTATTTTTTAACCAAACAAACTATTGAAGCAGAAGAGTGTGGCGAACTAATTTCACGTACCATTGTTGATGAATATTTTAACCCAATCGGTACAATCAATTTATTTGATATAGAAAATAAAACAGGATTTTTAGCAACGTGGGTTGGTAAGCCCTATTTTGGGAAAGGCTATAACAAATTAGCGAAGGATGCCTTTTTTGAAGAAGTGTTCTATCAATATGAAATGGATGCAATTTTTATGAAAATTAGACACAACAATACACGCTCATTAAAAGCAGTGTTGAAAATCCCTTTTGTACTTCATGGCAATCAAAAATATCCTAGTGTTTTTCAAAAAATTAATCAGGATGCATTTCGGTATGATCTATATGTCATAACGAAGGAAAATTATTCTTCACATATGGAAACAATCGGTTCTGTCAAAGTGCAATAACTTGCATAGCCACTTCCTCTAGGCGTATGATGGTACCGGAGGTTTCAGCTATGAAATACGTAAAAATAATCTTACAGATCAGTGTGCTATTTTTATTCTATTACATTGGTGAGGCGATTCAATCCGCCTTTTCACTATTTATCCCAGGTAGCATCATCGGAATGATGCTCTTTTTTGTGTTGTTATTAGGAAAGATTATTCGAGTAGAATGGATAAGTGATGGTGTTGATTTATTAATGAGAGATATGCCTATCTTCTTTATTCCGGTCACTATTGGAGTGGTTGAATACTTAAATTTCTTCGTTGGTAAAGGGAGTTTAATGATACCACTCATCATCTTTAGTACCTTAATCATTATTACGGTTAGTAGCTTGATTACATCGTTACTACTTAAGAAAGAAGCGAACGCACATGAATAATTTATTAATAGGACTTATTTTTCTAATAGCAACTATTCTTGTTTATATTGGAGCAAAGAAACTCTATCAGAAATATCCTAATCCATTGACATTACCGATTTTTTTAACTACTTTATTTTTTGTTCTTTTCTTAAGTATTAGCAATATTTCTTATGATACGTATATGATCGGTGGGCAATGGATTGATCTGTTTCTCGGACCAATTGTTGTATCATTAGCATTACCACTTTACCGTCAGCTCCCATTAATAAAAAAATATGCTGGATCCATTTTTATTGGTGTCTTAACAGGCTCTGTTATTGGATTAGTAACCGGGGTTATCGGGGCAAAGTGGCTAGGATTTGAATCATGGATTGTTCAATCTGTCGCAGCAAAATCTGTTACAACCCCTGTTGCCTTAAGTATTACAGATGCAGCTGGCGGAAATCTATCTTTTGCTGCTGTTTTTGTTATGATAGCCGGTTTTAGTGGGGGAATGTTTGGCCCTGCCATCTTACAATTATTGCAAATCGACCACCCTGTCGCTCGTGGCCTTGGAATGGGAACAGCCTCACATGCGATTGGTACTGCTAAAGCATTAGAATACGGGGAATTAGAAGGAGCTGTTAGCGCGCTAGCCATGACACTTAGCGCGATTATCGTATCATTCTTAGCACCCTTATTGTTAGGGATGTTGTGATTTTGTAATGAGAATCTAGATAAAGTTAGACTTCAATCAGTGCGAGTTTTTGACTCCCACTGATTGTTAGCGAAACTTATCAGGGCGTTAGCGTCCGTTTATCCCCCACTTAGCTTCCTCGTTTTCACTCGAACCTTGAAGTGGGGGTTTTACGAACTCATGCACCGTGATAAAATGTTTTTTCTCGAAGACAAATGTTTCATGTTTTTAAATTTGTCTTCGAGAAAGTTTTATTTACACTTTTGGTTCGGTTTGCTCTCTTTTTTGTTCATATATAATTTTTTCTACACTTTCTATTCGATTCGCTCTACTTTTTGTTCATATATGATTTTTTCTACACTCTCCATTCGGTTCGCTCTCTTTTTTGTTCATATATGATTTTTTCTACACTCTCCATTCGGTTCGCTCTCTTTTTTGTTCATATATGATTTTTTCTACACTCTCCATTCGGTTCGCTCTCTTTTTTGTTCATATATGATTTTTTCTACACTCTCATT